>NZ_JBICKA010000100.1:0-3821 GCF_043103635.1 Pseudomonas sp. yb_9
TCCCACAGGAGATGTTCGTGGGGACGCGATAAACACTTAAGAGAACCTAAACCAAATATCAGTTTTATCCATCTATTCTTACTCAACTGGCCTCTCGTATTCTGGATCCGTTGTTAGCCACGATCCGAAGAATAATAAGGAGAGACCCCATGTTTATGCGCAACGCCTGGTATGTCGCCGCCAGTGAAACCGAACTCGGTGAGCAACTGTTTGCGGTCAAGCTGCTGAATGAGGCGGTAGTGCTTTACCGCAAAGGCGATGGCACCCCGGTCGCCCTAGAAGATGCCTGCCCGCATCGCAAACTGCCGTTGTCCTTAGGGCGGCGCCAAGGTGACGACATCGAATGCGGTTACCACGGCCTAACCTTCGACTGCTCGGGCAGTTGCGTGCGCGCCCCCGGCAGTAAGCACGTTCCCCAAGGCGCCAAGGTGCGCAGTTATCCGCTGGCCGTGCGCTACGGCCTGATCTGGATCTGGATGGGCGATGCCGAGCTGGCCGACGCCAGCAAGATTTGCCACGTGCCCGAATGGGGCGATCCGGCCTGGGGCCTGAATCGTGGCGACAGCATGGTCATCCCCTGCAACTACCTGTACATGACCGACAACCTGCTCGACCCCTCCCACGTGGCCTGGGTTCACCAGTCCTCCTTTGGCAGCGCCGCATGCGCCCAGGAGCCGCTGCAAACTACGGTGACAGACGTCGGCGTGATCGTGTCGCGGTGGATGCGCGACATCGAAGTGGCGCCGTTCTACGCCAAGTTCGTCAAGTTCAGCGGCAACTGTGACCGCAAGCAGCATTACGAAGTGCACTACCCGGCCCAGGCCATCATCAAGGCCATCTTCACCCCGGCCGGCACCGGATCGGATGCCGGGCCGGTGCACGAACAGGTGTTCTTGATGAACTCCTACAACTTCATGACCCCCATCGATGAGTCCACCACCCGCTACTACTGGTTCCAGGTGCGCAACTTCGACCAGGACAACGAGGAAGTCTCGCGCCAGTTCGATGAGGACGTACGTCACGCTTTCGCCGAAGACCGCGTGGTGCTCGCCGCCGTCCATCAAGGCATGGCCAACAAGTGCAGCCCCAATATCGACCTGGCCTCCGACTCGGGCCCCCTGCGTTTCCGGCGTAACCTGGCCAAATTGATTGCCCAGGAACAACCTGCGGACTTGATCCCGCTGGTACAAGGCCAGACCGCAAACAGCGGGGGTTTGAGATGAGCAGCCAACCCCAAGGTTTCAAGGCTTGGCGGGTGATCGAGAAAACGCCGGAAAGCGCGGTCATTACCTCCTTCGTCCTCGCGCCGCAGGACGGTCCTGCACCCATGGACTTTCGTCCGGGGCAGTTCCTCACGGTGCGGCTGGTGTTGGGCGACGGCACTCGAGTGCTGCGTAACTACAGCGTCAGTGCCCTCACGGACAACCCGCTCCAGGTACGAATTTCGGTCAAGCGTGAACCCGCCCCGTTCGATCGCCAAGACCTGCCGGCCGGACAAGGTTCCAACCACCTGCACGACGGCGTGCGGGTTGGCGACGTACTCGACATCGCAGGCCCATCCGGCACCTTTGTGCTGGACGAGCAAAGTCCAAGGCCGGTGGTGCTGTTCAGCGGCGGCGTCGGTTTGACGCCCATGCTGAGCATGCTGCATCGCCTGAGCGGCCAGTCGATGCGCCCGGTGCACTTTCTGCACGCCTGCGAAAACGGCGCGGTGCATGGGTTTCGCGATGAAGTGCTGGCCCTGGCCGACCGGCGCCCGGGCATTGAAGTGCACTTCTGTTATCGCAATCCGAGCGAGGCGGATCGTGACCGCTTTCACAGCCAGGGCCTGATCAGTCGCCAAACCCTGCAAAGCCTGCTGCCGTTGGACGACTATGATATCTACCTGTGCGGCCCCAGACTTTTCATGCAGGCCAACTGGCGGCTGTTGCGCAGCCTTGGGGTGGCCCGCGAACGAATTCATTACGAGTTTTTTGGCCCGGCGACGGTGCTTGAGGAAGACGACGTCAGTCCAGCGCCGCCACCTGAGCCGACGCTGAGCGAACCTGTGGCAAAGGACGGTGCCGTAAGTGTCTGCTTCATGCCGTCCGGCACCCGCGTAGCCTGGGATGAAAACTGCCATTCATTGCTCGAATTGGCCGAACAGGCGGGCCTGACTCCGGCGTTCAATTGCCGGGCGGGCTTGTGCAATACCTGCCAGGTGAGCTTGCGCGAAGGTACGGTCGAGTACTTCGACGACCCGCTGGACGCTCCGCAAAACGGTGACATCCTGTTGTGCTGCACGCGGCCCACCAGTGCGATCACGGTGCAACTGCGCCAATAGTAAGCGCCGTAGGCGAAGTCGGCCGCGTGTCTGATGCTGGGCGCGAAAAATCAGATCCAATATTTGGGTACCCGTCTTGGCTATAAGCGTCAGGGCATGGCGCCCAGCAGTTGAGCGCGCTTCTTCGAGGTTGCTGCGGTGATCGGCGACCACCGCCACGTCAACACCGCGTTGCTTGGCGGCAACCAGCGCTCGGGTAACGTCTGGACTGGTGAAGACGTACGCAGCAACGCGGATAGAGCTGGTGGCCGCGTAAATGGTGCGCAAGACTAGTTTCTGTGCAGAGCCCTCGGGCTAGAAACCGACCTCGATGCGACGGCTTGCGTCGCCCTCGTTGTCAGCAGCCAGGGCCAGCACTTGCAGGCTGCCCCCCGCGACCAGTGCCATCGTCAACGCCAGTGGCTTGAAAACTCTAGAAACCATGTTCTACAGGCCCCCAAATATCGTTGGCCTTTTTAGTCAAACCCTCATCGTCCTTGCAGGACTCAACAGTCTCCCCCCGTGCGGCTTTCGTGCGCGAAGGACTGAAATGTCCGTGCTTGTAACGCTTGATACTGAAATATTTCTGGATGTACTTGTCGCAGTCACCATCGCGGGTCATGCCAAGTAGACAAAGAACAGCACCGCAAGCGTCGGGGTTACTGTCATGGCCATAGGGCGGCTGGACCGGTTCATCAGCAACGGCTGGACCTGACAGCAATAACGCTCCCAGCAAAAAAACGGATGGAAGTTTTTGCATAAATCCCCCTTTTCTCGCGTGCGAGAAATTCAATTGATGATCTGTACGAAAGATGGCTCGACTTGCGCTTGCCCTTGGCCGGATGCCAGCGCAGCGGCTGGTTTGGGATCAGCGAAGCGTTGGAACTGTTCAACCGGCGCAGCATCGCCAGTGTCCAGCGCAACTTGAATCCTTGACTGCTCAGGGCTCGCCGGTTGCATCGCAGCCTGTTGAGCGGGTTGCGGTGCCTGGCCGTTTTCGTCGGTCACAATCACCCATGGGTCACTATGTTTTGACGAAGCTGTACGAGCGCGCACAGGCGTTTTTCGTGCCCCTGGTGATGCAACCGCTACGGGTATCGCCTCATCGCCTGCAGTGGCCTCCACAGCAGGCACAATCGGATCAGCACTCGAAGGATTCAGGGCACCGACCACAACTTTCTGCACGTAGGACAGATCACCCTCTTTGTCCGGGCGATAACCACGTACAGGGTTCCCGCTGTAGTACATCGAGAGCGAGTCGCGCAGGGCTTCTTGTGGGTTCGGATTCGCGGTCAGGGCTTTGGTGTAGTTCTTGACCATCAGCTCGCTAATCGCCTGCAGGTTGCGGCACGGCTCAAACGCTTGGGCGTAGCTCAGGCCGAGAGCCCGCATGTTCGTCACCAGGAGCTGGCCAATACCGACCGAGAAACGGAAGCCTTCGCGCTCCAACCGTTCGGCGGTGGCCACCGCTTCACGCAACGACTTGGGCTGACGCTCCAATCGGCCATCGACAACCCCA
>NZ_JBICKA010000101.1:0-313 GCF_043103635.1 Pseudomonas sp. yb_9
TCGCTGTAGCCCGGCAGCGGTTCGAGCAACAGTGGCTGCACACCCTCAGGTACCGGCAACTGCGCCAGCAGGTGGGCTTGCGTCAGCAGCAGGCCGATGCCGCTGTCCTGCATCATGTAGGCCAGGCGCTCGGCGGGGTATTCCGGGTCCAGCGGCACATAGGCGCCACCGGCCTTGAGGATACCCAGCAGGCCGATGACCATGTCCACGCTGCGCTCGGCGGCAATGCCCACCAGCACGTCCGGCCCCACGCCCTGTTCGCGAAGCTTGTGCGCCAGCTGGTTGGCGCGCCGGTTCAGCTCACGGTAGCTCA
>NZ_JBICKA010000102.1:0-13352 GCF_043103635.1 Pseudomonas sp. yb_9
TCGTGTACTAGAAAGGAGTCCCCGGTGGACGAATACCAGCAAACCATCCGCGCTTTGTCCGACCGCATCGTTGCGGCCCAGACCCCGATCCGGGTATTGGACGCGGTGAAGTGGGACGACAACATTCGCCAGGGCTTCCTCAAGGCCAAGGGCAAGGCGCCGCCGGCCGTCGACCGCGCTTATTACCAGTCGCGCCCGCTGGCGTTCGACTCCGGGGCGGTCAAGGCCGAGTTCCAGGCCATCGAGCGCGACATCATTCGCCAGCTTGGCCAGTTCAACCCGGTCGGGCAGATCATGAAGCGCATGTGCCGCGAATACCGCATGGTGGTGCGCATGCTCGAAGCGCGTGGCACCGAGGACTTCGGCCTCATCTCTCAGGAACTGTACGGCGCCGCCTCCGATGCCTTCCACGCCGGTGACCCGACCTTGGCCGACCTCGGCCTGATGCTCTCGGATTACCTGAACAACATCGATGGCCGTGGCGATCTCAAGGACGAACCGAAAAACCTCACCGCCAAGGAGGCCGTGGATATCCTCCAGCGCCGGCTGAACAAGGTGTTCGGTGAAGCCGAGGAAACCATTCGGGTATTCGAATCTGACGGGATCGTGGCCGATGCCGCCGCTGGCGCCGACTACATCAAGGTGCGCGCCGATGCCATGTTCAACAGCCGCGATGTGCGTGCCCTGGAAGTGCACGAAGGGCTGGTCCATGTGGGCACCACGCTCAACGGCCTGAACCAGCCGATCTGCACCTTCCTGGCCAAGGGCCCGCCCTCGTCGACGGTAACCCAGGAAGGCCTGGCGATTCTCATGGAGGTCATCGCCTTTGCTTCCTACCCCAGCCGCCTGCGCAAGCTCACCAATCGCACCCGCGCCATCCACATGGTCGAGGAGGGCGCCGATTTTCTCCAGGTGTTCAATTTCTTCCGCGAGCAAGGCTTCGAGATGTCGCAGAGCTACAGCAACGCCAGCCGGGTGTTCCGCGGCTCGGTGCCCAATGGCCTGCCATTCACCAAGGACTTGTCCTACCTCAAAGGCTTCATCATGGTTTACAACTACATTCAGTTGGCCGTGAAGAAGGGCAAGCTCGAACAGATCCCGTTGCTGTTCTGTGGCAAGACCACGCTGGAAGACATGCGCACCTTGCGCCAGTTGGTGGAGGAGGGGCTGGTCGAGCCCCCCAAGTACCTGCCCGAACAGTTCCGCGACCTTAACGCACTGTCGGCCTGGATGTGCTTCTCCAACTTCCTCAACCACCTGAGCCTGGACCGTATTGAAGCCGACTACGCGAACATTCTCTGAGTGCTGCCGCCTGCTGGCGCTTGGCCTGGTCCTGCTGGGCCTTGGCGGCTGCAGCAGCCTGCTGTTCTATCCCGAGCGTGGCCAGGCATTCACCCCCGAACGGGCCAAACTCGACTACCGCGATGTCACCCTTGCCACGTCGGACGGCCTGCGCCTGCACGGCTGGTGGTTGCCGGCCAAGGCGGGTGTCGAGGTGAAGGGCACGGTACTGCATTTGCACGGCAACGGCGGCAACCTGCCTGGGCACCTGGGGGGTAGCTATTGGCTGCCGGAGCAGGGCTACCAGGTGCTGATGATCGATTACCGCGGCTATGGCCTGTCGCAGGGCACACCGTCCCTGCCAGAGGTGTATGAAGACATCGCGGCGGCCATGGCCTGGCTGGACCAGGCACCCGAGGTCAAGGGCAAGCCGTTGGTGCTGCTGGGGCAAAGCCTTGGCGGTGCCATGGCAATCCACTACCTGGCGGCCCATCCCGAGCAGCGCCAGCGCTTCAGCGCCTTGGTGTTCGATGGCGTACCGGCCAGTTACCGTGGGGTGGGGCGCTATGCCCTCAGCACGTCATGGATGACCTGGCCGTTGCAGGTGCCGCTGTCGTGGCTGGTGCCGGACGGCGACAGTGCGATCCGTTCGATCGAGCAGTTGAGCAGCCCGCCCAAGCTGTTCTTCCACAGCATCGACGACAACCTGGTGCCGATGGACAACGGCATCCGCCTGTACCAGCACGCGCCGCCACCACGAGTCCTGCAACTG
Organism: Pseudomonas sp. yb_9; assembly: GCF_043103635.1. Taxonomy (NCBI): domain Bacteria; kingdom Pseudomonadati; phylum Pseudomonadota; class Gammaproteobacteria; order Pseudomonadales; family Pseudomonadaceae; genus Pseudomonas; species Pseudomonas sp. yb_9. The sequence continues at coordinate 2,054 of NZ_JBICKA010000102.1, forward strand.
ACCCGAGGCGGCCATGTGCAGACCTTCGCCGACCCTACCTGGCGCCAGGTGATGCTGCGTTTCCTTGACGACCCCAGCCATTTCAACGGCCTTCGGCGCCTGGCCGAAGTGCCCAATTACCCTGACGAGAAGAACAAGCAATGAGTGAAGAACGCAACGCCATCCCGCTGATCCTGACCGGCGTCGGCAGTATCATCGTGACGGTGGGGGCCTTGTGGTACTACGGTTACCTGCATTTCGCCAAACCCGAGGATGCCCTGTTGTTGCAGGACTTCACCATGCTCAAGACCATTCCGGGCGAGGACTACAAGGTTTCGCTGGACCCGGCGCCGCAAGTGGCCCAGTGCGTCGATGGTGTGCTGGTGCTGTTCGACACCCAGCAGAAAGGCCTGACCGGCGTGCTGGTGGACAACCGCAAGCGTGCGGTGCGCTGCATGGGCGAGGAAACCCCGCAGCAGGTGAAGTGAGTGTTCGGCGCAGCATTTTTTGCGCCTGTGAGATCGAGCGCCGCCCGCGTGGCGCTCGATCTCGCTGGCGCCAGAACATTATCGGCGGACAAACAAAAACCCCGCCTAGAGGGCGGGGTCGGGGTTAGCCTGCGTTACTGCTGAACCTGGCTCACCGTACGCGGTGCCACCGGCTGGTTGTCATTGGAGATGGTCACCTCCACCCGGCGGTTCTGCGCCCGGCCCGAATTGCTGCCGTTGTCCGCTACCGGGTACTCCTTACCGTAACCCTGGGCGACGATGCGCGCAGGGTCTACGCCGGCACGCACCAGCGCCATGCGCACGGAACCCGCGCGGCGTTCGGACAGGCTCTGGTTGTAGCTGGCCGAGCCGACGCTGTCGGTGTAGCCCTCGACAATCACCTTGCGCTCAGGGTTTTCCTGAAGGAACTGGGCCAGCTTGGTGATGTTCGGGTAGGCGTTGCTCTTGAGTTCGGCCTTGTTGAAGTCGAACAGCACGTCACCGAAGGTGACCAGCGTACCGCGGTCGGTCTGCTTGGCGTTGAGGCTGTCCTGCAGCTTGGCGATCTGTGCGTCGCGGGCGTCCAACTTGGCCTGGGCGCGTTGTGCGGCGGCGTTTTTCAGCTCGCCTTCGGCGGTACGCAGGGCGATGGTCTGCTTGGCCACCTCGACACGCTGGTTGGTCAGGTAGGCGAGCTGGTCGACCTTCTTCTGGTCTTCGCGGTCCATGTAGGCCTTGTCAGCCTTGTTCAGCCAGTCCTGGGCGTCCTTGGTCTCCAGCGCCGCCACCTTGCTCGATTGCGGGTCGCTCTGTAGCGAGGAGAAGTTGGTGCGGGCCGCCTCCAGGTTGGCGTTAGGGTCGTGCGAGCAGGCAGCAAGGCCGACGCTCAGGGCCAGCAGGGCGGGAATCATGACGTAATTGCGCATAGTGTTCATCCTTTGATCGTGTGCGAAGGCTAAGGTTGGCGGGGCAGGGCTCACTGAGCGCTGCGCAGGCCTTCCTCACGTACGTCCTGGACACCCTGGCGGGCGTCCTGCACGGCCTTCTGGGCCTTGGCCGCCTGGGCCTTGCGTTCGGCGAGGCGTGCGTCCCACTCGGCTTGCTGGGCCAGCATTTTGGCTTCGTCATACTTTTTGTCGTGCATGGCGATCTCGGCCTGCTTGAACTTGTCCTGGGCCGCTTTCATCTCCACGGCGGCGAACTCGGTACCGCCAGCGCTGACGGCAGCGTTCACGGCGGACTGGGTAACGGCATACTGCTCGGTAGGCGGGTTCCCTGCACAGCCGGCCAGGACCAGGCTACTGCCCAGGGCCAGCGCGGCCAGCTTGAACCCGCGCACGTGAGTGGATGACAGTTTGCTAGTGCGGGTTTTCATGGTGGTCAGCTCCATTGGATCACTCCTGATTACGACGATGTCCGTAGCAGTCCATCGCTCATTCCCTGACAAATCCGTGCGCTTCAGCTGAACGGTGCACAAGGGCAGGTGTGCAGGGTTTTAGCGTGATGGCTATTAGCTCCGACTCGATCGTTTTTCGAATGGTTCAGAAAAAAGTGATCCGCACGAGCAATTATTTCTGACTGATTGGTCAGCGAGCATTTTCTTGAACTTTCGCGGGCGAAAGCGGTATTCCGGGCCTCCAGCAGGCCCGGAACGGTGGCGCGGGGGTTATTTGTCGCTGTCGCCTGCGGTGTTGCTCAGGCTGTGCAGGTGCTGGCGCGAGAGTGACAGAAAGCGTGGGGTAGGCCCCACATCTTCGTACATCGGGTCGCCTTCTTCATCGGTGGCGATGACCTGACGGCCCTGCACATAGGGGAAGCTGGCCTCCACCTCTTCAAGGGCGGCGGCTACCAGTTCGCCGAGCAATTCCTCGGCGGTGCGTTTGGGGTACATGTCGATCAGCGCGGCCAGACGCGCCTCTGACTCCAGGTCAAGGTGCAGGACATGGCCCGTGCGGCTGAGGGGGCCGGCGGCATTCTGTTCCCAGTGCTGGGCGAGTTCACGGATTTTCATGATGACCTCTGGTTACGCCTGCTAAGGCTGCATGGCATGGCAGTGCTATGCCTTCACTTTAGTTTGCTTTGGCCGATCACGGCTTGCCATTGCCGCCAGCCTGGGGGCACTCTTCGGGAGAGCTGTGTACAGGAGTGCGCCAGAGCCGCGCCAAAGAGAGGGCCAATGACCGATATCGATGTGCGTTTGCGTGAAGATGTCCATGTGTTGGGTGAGCTGCTGGGCGAAACCATTCGCCAGCAGCATGGCGATGCGTTCCTGCAGAAGATCGAGGACATCCGCCACAGTGCCAAGGCCGACCGGCGTGGCCCCGGCGAGCAACTGAGCTCGACCCTGGCTGACCTGGCCGAAGAAGACCTGCTGCCCGTGGCCAGGGCGTTCAACCAGTTCCTCAACCTGGCCAACATGGCCGAGCAGTACCAGTTGATCCGCCGTCGAGATGCCGACCAGCCCGAACCCTTCGAGGCCCGTGTGCTGCCCGAGTTGCTGGCGCGCCTGAAGCAGGCCGGGCTTGGCAACGATGCCCTGGCCCGGCAACTGGCCAAGCTCGACATCCAGCTGGTACTGACCGCACACCCCACCGAAGTGGCCCGCCGCACCCTGATTCAGAAGTACGACGCCATCGCCGGCCAGCTGGCTGCCCAGGACCACCGCGACCTGACTCCGGCCGAACGCCAGCAGGTACGCGAACGCCTGCGCCGGCTGATTGCCGAGGCCTGGCACACCGAAGAAATCCGCCGCACCCGCCCCACGCCGGTAGACGAAGCCAAGTGGGGCTTTGCCGTGATCGAGCATTCGCTCTGGCACGCCATCCCCAGTCACCTGCGCAAGGTCGATAAAGCGCTGCTGGAGGCCACCGGCCTGCGTCTGCCGCTTGAAGCCGCGCCAATCCGCTTTGCCTCGTGGATGGGCGGTGACCGTGACGGCAACCCCAACGTGACTGCCGCCGTCACCCGCGAAGTGTTGCTGCTGGCCCGCTGGATGGCCGCCGACCTGTTCCTGCGTGACATCGATGCACTGGCTGCGGAGCTGTCCATGCAGCAGGCCAACGAGGCGCTGCGCGAACGGGTTGGCGACAGTGTCGAGCCCTACCGCGCCGTGCTCAAGCAGTTGCGCGACCGGCTACGGGCCACGCGTGCCTGGGCGCATTCGGCATTGACCAGCAGCCAACCGGCCAGCGCCGACGTGCTGGTGGATAACCGCGACCTGATCGCACCGCTGGAGCTGTGCTACCAGTCGCTGCACGAATGCGGCATGGGCGTGATCGCCGAAGGCCCGCTGCTGGACTGCCTGCGCCGCGCCGTGACCTTTGGCCTGTTCCTGGGTCGCCTGGATGTGCGCCAGGACGCCGCTCGCCACCGCGACGCACTGACCGAGATCACCGACTACCTGGGCCTGGGGCGCTATGCCGACTGGGATGAAGAGCAGCGCATCGAATTCCTCCAGGCCGAGCTGAAGAACCGTCGGCCCCTGCTACCTGCGCATTTCAAGCCGCAAGCGGATACCGCCGAAGTGCTGGCCACCTGTCGCGAAGTCGCCGCCGCACCGGCTGCCTCCCTGGGCTCCTACGTCATTTCCATGGCCGGTGCCGCTTCGGATGTGCTGGCGGTGCAACTGCTACTGAAGGAAGCCGGCCTTACCCGCCCCATGCGCGTGGTACCGCTGTTCGAAACCCTGGCCGATCTGGACAACGCTGGCCCCGTGATGCAGCGACTGCTCGGCCTACCAGGCTACCGCGCCGGGCTGCGCGGCCCGCAGGAAGTGATGATTGGCTACTCCGACTCGGCCAAGGACGCCGGCACTACGGCGGCGGCCTGGGCGCAGTACCGGGCCCAGGAAAACCTGGTGCGCATTTGTGCCGAACATCAGGTTGAACTGCTGCTGTTCCACGGCCGTGGCGGCACGGTAGGGCGAGGCGGTGGCCCCGCTCACGCGGCGATCCTGTCGCAACCGCCGGGGTCGGTGGCGGGACGTTTCCGCACCACCGAGCAGGGCGAGATGATCCGCTTCAAGTTCGGCTTGCCGGGCATTGCCGAGCAAAACCTCAACCTGTACCTGGCTGCCGTGCTCGAAGCTACGCTGTTGCCACCACCGCCTCCGCAGCCCGCGTGGCGCGAGGTGATGGACCAGCTGGCTGCCGATGGCGTGAAGGCCTACCGCAGCGTGGTGCGGGACAACCCCGACTTTGTCGAATACTTCCGCCAGTCGACGCCAGAGCAAGAGTTGGGGCGCCTGCCACTGGGCAGTCGCCCAGCCAAGCGCCGCGCTGGAGGCATCGAAAGCCTGCGGGCCATCCCGTGGATTTTCGGCTGGACCCAGACGCGCCTGATGCTGCCAGCCTGGTTGGGCTGGGAAACCGCGCTGAGCAACGCATTGGCCCGTGGCCAGGGCGAGCTGCTGGCGCAGATGCGCGAACAGTGGCCGTTCTTCCGCACCCGTATCGACATGCTGGAGATGGTGCTGGCCAAGGCTGATGCGCAAATTGCCGAGGCCTACGACGAACGTCTAGTGCAACCGCACTTGCTTCCTTTAGGTGCACACCTGCGCGACCTATTGTCGCAGTCCTGCGAGGTGGTACTGGGCCTGACCGGGCAGCCGGTGCTACTGGCGCACAGCCCCGAAACGCTGGAATTCATCAGCCTGCGCAACACCTACCTGGACCCGCTGCACCGCCTGCAGGCCGAGTTGCTGGCCCGCTCGCGCAGCCGCGAAGCCGCTCTGGACAGCCCGTTGGAGCAGGCCTTGCTGGTGACCGTGGCGGGCATTGCCGCCGGGCTGCGCAACACCGGCTGAGGGCACGTGCAGGCTGCCGAGTATGTGTGCCGTGCAGAGCCTGCATGGGTAAGGGGAGGGTGGTTGCGCCGGGCGCAACCACCTGCCAGGTCAGCCGCAAGTGGCGCATTCCTGCAACTTTGGGACGCTTGTCTGGCTGCCGGGCGCTGTGTATCTTGAGCAGCCTTCTGACCGATTTTGGGTCATACCCGATTTTCCGGACTTGGCCCTGGTTGCCGAATCCATTGAATTTCATAAAAAAATTTGAGGAGCACAAGATGCGCGTAATTCTGCTGGGAGCTCCCGGGGCCGGTAAAGGTACTCAGGCAAAGTTCATCACCGAAAAGTTCGGTATTCCACAGATCTCCACCGGTGACATGCTGCGTGCCGCTGTCAAGGCCGGCACCCCGCTGGGCCTGGAGCTGAAGAAAGTCATGGATGCCGGCCAGCTGGTCTCCGACGAGCTGATCATCAGCCTGGTCAAGGAGCGCATCGCTCAGCCAGATTGCGCCAACGGCTGCCTGTTCGACGGCTTCCCACGCACCATCCCGCAAGCCGAAGCCATGGTCGCTGCCGGTGTCGACATCGACGCCGTGGTCGAAATTGCCGTGGACGACGAAGAAATCGTTGGCCGCATGGCGGGCCGTCGCGTGCACCTGGCCTCGGGCCGCACCTACCACATTCAGTACAACCCGCCGAAAGTGGAAGGCAAGGACGACGAGACTGGCGAAGACCTGATCCAGCGCGACGACGACAAGGAAGAAACCGTTCGCCATCGCCTGTCGGTCTACCACAGCCAGACCAAGCCGCTGGTGGACTTCTATCAGAAGCTGTCGGCCGCCAACGCCGGCAAGCCGAAGTACAGCCACATCGAAGGTGTCGGCTCGGTTGAAGCCATCACCGCCAAGGTCCTGGCAGCCCTGAGCTGATCCAGCGCCTGACGCCCATCGACAACGGCCCGCTAGCGGGCCGTTGTCGTTTATACTGCCGCTCTTTTCCCTGCTCCTGGATACCTGTTCGATGACCACCCTGCTGGCCCTGGATACCGCCACCGAAGCCTGTTCCGTCGCGCTGCTGCATGACGGCAAGGTAACCAGCCATTACGAGGTGATCCCACGTCAGCACGCGCAGAAGCTGCTGCCGATGATCAAGCAGCTGCTGGCCGAGTCGGGCGTTGCGCTGAATCAACTGGACGCCATAGCCTTTGGCCGCGGCCCGGGCGCCTTCACCGGCGTGCGTATTGCCATTGGCGTGGTACAGGGCCTGGCCTTCGCCCTGGAGCGCCCGGTGCTGCCGGTTTCCAACCTGGCCGCGCTGGCCCAGGGCGCATTGCGCGAGCAGGGCGTGCAGCAGGTGGCAGCCGCCATCGATGCGCGCATGGATGAAGTGTATTGGGGGTGCTACCAGGCCACAGCGGGCGAAATGCGCCTGGTCGGGCATGAGGCGGTGCTGCCGCCCGAGCACGTGGCGCTTCCAGCCGACGGCGCTGGTGAGTGGTTTGGCGCCGGCACCGGTTGGGGCTATGCCGAGCGCCTGGCCGTGCAAGTTGCAGCCAGCAATGCCAGTGCCTTGCCCAATGCACTGGACATCCTCCGCCTGGCAAGCTTTGCCTGGGCCCGTGGCGAGGCAATCGACGCCGACCAGGCGCAACCGGTATACCTGCGCGATAATGTAGCTACGCCGAAGAAGCAGTGAATGCTGTTCGTCGGTTACTGCCGGTGAAAGCAAAACCTTCTGCGCGATCTGTGGTCCAGTTATCACTTAAGCATTAGCGACGGAACTCTGATGCTGTTAGATTGCCATCATTGGTCCTGAGTATTCATGCCATGCGTATCGACGGTTTCTCATCGCAGTCCTACCTGATCAAGCGCACACCGCGCAAGGCAGCGGTGCGTGACGAGGCCATCGACGACGCAGAAGTGATCGAAGACAGCCAGGATGCACCCGTGGAAGCCACCGCCCGCCGTCGCAGCGGTGGCCTGCCGGCCCGCCAGCAGGACATGATCTTTCCCCGCGCCAGAGACCGCCGCACGGCTACCGCACTGGCCAGCTACTTGAGCACTGCAGGTTTTACCGACTGGGACATGGAAGTACTGGGGCTCGACCTGTACATTTGATGGATGAGTCCATCACCACTGCCTTACTTTCTCGGTTGCCCGTCGTGGAGTGAAAACGCCTGGCGGGACTACCTGTACCCCGCCGACGCCAACAGCAATGAGATGCTTGGCCTCTACAGCCAGGTGTTCAACGCTGTCGAGGGCAATACTACCTTCTACGCACGCCCCGCCCCAGGCACCCTTGCCCGCTGGGCGCAGGTGATGCCCGAGCACTTCCGTTTCACTGCCAAGTTTCCGCGGGACATCAGCCACGAGGGCGATCTGCGTGACCAGCTTGAGGCTGCCTTCGATTTCACCCGGCTGATGGCCCCGCTGGGTCAGCGGGTATCGCCATACTGGTTACAGCTTCCGGCCCAGTTCGGCCCATCACGGTTAGGCGAGTTGTGCCATTTCCTTGATGAAATCGGTACGCCGGTGGCCGTGGAAGTTCGCAACCAGGCCTTCTTCGCCAAGGGTGAGGACGAGCGCCTGCTCAACCGCCTGTTGCACGAGCGCGGCGTGGAGCGCATCTGCCTTGACCCGCGTGCGCTGTTCAGTTGCACCTCGCGTGACACGGCCGTTTTGCACGCGCAGTCCAAGAAGCCCAAGGTGCCACCACGCCCCGCAGCCTTCAGCCAGCACCCGCAAGTACGCTTTATCGGTCACCCGGAGCTGGAGGCTAACGAGGCCTTCCTTACCCCTTGGGTAGAAAAGGTCGCCGCCTGGATCGAAGAGGGCCGCAGCCCTTACATCTTCCTTCACACTTCGGACAATCGTCTGGCCGCAGCCCTGGCCCAGCGGTTCCATCAACGCCTGATGGCACGCCTGCCGGGCCTCGCTTCTTTGCCTGAATTGCCGCGCGCGCCCGAGGTCGAACAATTGGGGCTACTCTGACCTTTCCCTGACTGCCGGAGGTTGATTCATGGATGTGCAAACCCTGCGAGCCGAAGCCTTCAAGGCACTGCATGAACGTAATGGCGCGTTCGTCATCCCCAACCCGTGGGATGCCGGCTCCGCCAGGTTGCTGGCCAGCCTGGGCTTCGAGGCGCTGGCCACGACCAGTGCCGGCCTGGCCTTCAGCCTGGGCCGCCCGGATGCCGAAGGTGCCTTGAACCTGGAGGACACCCTGGACAATGCCGGGGAGATTGTCGATGCGACCCCCTTGCCAGTGGCTGCCGACCTGGAAAACGGCTTTGGCGACCTGCCCGAGGATTGCGCCAATACCATCTTGCGTGCCGCTGAAGCGGGCTTGGTGGGCGGCTCCATCGAGGATGCCAGTGGCCGTAGCGAAACGCCCATCTATGACTTTGGCCTGGCGGTGGAGCGCGTTCACGCCGCGGTGCAGGCTGCCCGTAGCCTGCCGTTCCCGTTCACCCTGTGCGCCCGGGCAGAAAACCTGCTGCACGGGCGGATGGACCTGGACGACACCATCAAGCGTTTGCAGGCCTACGCCGAAGCCGGCGCCGATGTGCTTTACGCCCCGGGCCTGCGTACCGCCGAGGAAATTCGCGCGGTGGTGCAGGCCCTGGCGCCGCGCCCGGTGAATGTGTTGATGGGCATGGCAGGCGTGCCGCTGAGCGTGAACCAGTTGCAGGACCTAGGTGTGCGCCGCATCAGTGTCGGCTCGTCGTTGGCTCGCGCCGCCTTGGGGGCGTTCCACCGGGCTGCGCTGGAAATCCGCGATGAGGGTACATTCGGCTACGGGGAGCAGGCACTGCCATTCGCTCAGCTGAACGACCTGTTCCGCCGTTGATGAAGGCCGTGCTGGCGCTGTTGGCCGGCGTGCTGCTGCTGGCCGGCCTGGCCTGGTACTCCGGTTGGCGTCTGCCCGCCGCCTGGAATCCTTGGGCGCCGCTGGACGTACGCCAGCCGCCCAATGTCCTGACCCCTTACAAGCTCGCACGCCTGCGCGATGACCCGGCGCTGTGCCGACAGGCGCTGGAAACCAGCCAGCTGCGTTACCGGGCGCAAGCCGACAGCCCGACTTCCGCCAACTGCCCGCTGCAAAACGTATGGCGCATCGAGGGCGGCCAAGCGCGGCTCAGCAGCAGCTTTCTGGCCAGTTGCCCGCTGGCGGTGGCCTATGCGCTGTTTGAAAACCATGGTCTGCAGCCTGTGGCACAGCGGGTGTTGGGCCAGTCGGTGGCTCAGGTGGATCACTTGGGCAGTTTTGCCTGCCGCAACGTCTACCACCGCAAGCAGGGCCGCCTGAGCCAGCACGCCACAGCCAATGCACTGGATATCAGTGGCTTTCGCCTGCAGGACGGCCAGCGCATTGTGCTGGCCCGTGACTGGCAGGCCGGTGGGCAGAAGGCGGAATTCTTGCGGCAAGTGCAGCAGGCGGCCTGCGAGAGCTTCAGCACGGTACTGGGGCCGGGCTACAACGCCGCGCACCACAACCACTTTCATCTGGACATGGGGCGCTGGCAGGTCTGCCGTTAGCCTCAGGCGTGAACGCGCACGTTGTTCAGCACCACCGGGCGTGCCCAGTGGATATCGAACTCCAGGTCGTTCTGCTGCTTGGCCAGGGTTGTGTCATCAAACGGTTCGGGCGCCGGGTCCAGCAGGTCGGTTTCGAATTCGGCGATGGGCAGGAACAATGCGCGCGGGGTAGGGCCTGGGCCGGGTTCGGCAATCGGCTGGCCTTGGCTCATCACCACCGGGCGCATCCAGCTGTTGCTGATATCGAGCTGACGCTGCTGCTCGATCAGTTCCAGGGCACTGAACGGCTCGGGAGCAGGGGGCAGCAGCTTGGCTTCAAGCTCTGCCTTGGGCAGGAACAGCGGTTCGGGCGGGGCCACCTCGGTGTCTTGCACCGGGCAGGCGCGCTGGGCGTCGATCAGCGCCAGTGCGCGGGCGCCGCCGATGGGTTCGCCGCTGTCCTGGTCATACTGCACGAACGACTGGCTGACGCTGTCTACGGGCTCTTCCTGCTGCTCGGCCATGGCCCGGGCAAAAAAGTCCTGCCACAGGTGGCTGACGCCCCCGAGTGCCTGGGTGTTGTGCTGACTGTAGTTGCCGACAGGCGACAAGTAGGTCAAGCCGATGGGAAGAGTATCTGACATGGCAGTCGCGCGCGTTGTGCTCTGGCAGAATAGCGGGATATTGCCTGTATCGGCCGTGGCTGCCGATTCATTAAGGCTTGGTTTGACTTTTTAGGTGTGGACGATGGAAGAGCAAGGCACGGGTATCAGGGTCGAAGCGATGTCGACTGAGTATGCGGAACAGGCCAAGGCGTGGGCCGAGCGTCTAAGCCTGCCGCTACAGGACGATAGCGCCGGCTTCGCCGTGCAGGTGGGCGCCGAGGGTTTGCAGATTCAGCAACTGGGCCCGCAGGCACCGGGGCCGGTGCGGGTGGACTTCGTTGAAGGCCAGGCGGCGCACCGGCGCCAGTTTGGCGGTGGCAACGGGCAGATGATCGCCAAGGCCGTGGGCATTGCCCAAGGCGTGCGGCCGCAGGTGCTGGATGCCACGGCAGGCTTGGGCAAGGACGCATTCGTGCTGGCCAGCCTGGGCTGCCAGATGACCCTGATCGAGCGCCAGCCGCTGATTGCCGCGTTGCTGGAGGATGGCCTTGCGCGAGCCCGTGTGGATGAAGAAGTTGGGCCGATTGTCGGGCGCATGCGCTTGCTGACCGGCAACGCCATCGAGCGCATGCGCAGCTGGGAAGGGGAGGCGCCGCAGGTGATCTACCTCGACCCGATGTTCCCGCACCGGGACAAGAGCGCCTTGGTGAAAAAGGAAATGCGCGTGTTCCGGCCCTTGGTGGGGGATGACCTGGACGCCCCGGCCCTGCTCGAAGCCGCCCTGGCACTGGCCAGCCACCGGGTGGTGGTGAAGCGGCCGCGCAAGGCGCCGATCATTGATGGGCCCAAGCCCAGCCATAGCCTGGAGGGTAAGTCGAGCCGGTATGACATTTACCCGAAGAAGGCGCTGAAGGCCTGATTCTGTTG
>NZ_JBICKA010000103.1:0-64835 GCF_043103635.1 Pseudomonas sp. yb_9
TCTGCGGATCGTGCTCTGTTGCCGGAAGAGGCTTTTGGACTTCAGGGCGTGAAGGCGATGAGCTGGTGGTCTGAGGCGAGCGATACCAATTTTGATACCACTGATGGGGAAATGAGGGGGCATGGAGGGGTATTTAACCCAATGAAATCAACCCCTTGCCACCGCCAACCCCCCCCAAAAAAACTGCATGGTGATGTTGGCGGCAAGGGATGAGGATTGGTGACGGAAACCGCTGTATGTGCGTACAGCCAGCTCGTACCAATTTTTGTACCAATGGCTGTGTTTTCCAGTGGGATGCAGTGTGGTGGTATGGGCTGGAAGGCCCGTAAATACGGGCTTTCCTCACTTTCGAAAACTCGCCAAACCCCAAAAAACATCTGTGGAGTATGGCCCAAACGCTGTCGAATGCCTTATGACTAAAGGGCGCAAGGTGAAGGAAATTTAATCCTGTAGCGGAGCAGAGCCTGATTTCAGGCGCACGGCCGCGCTGGCCGCTGGGCGCGGCCATGATCAGGTCGGATAACAAATCAGTCGGTACGCAGGATGGGAAACAGCTCTTTTGGGTTGCGTGATTCGGCGTTCATCAACGTGCACGCTGCCGCCGCTTCGGACTTGTTGATATAGCCCCGTTTGAGCCGCTGTTTTTCCTGGTTGTCGTAGATGTCGAAGCCGCCCGAAGTGGTAGCGGCATAGAACCGGTTACCGATGCGGAAAGAGTCACCTTCCACTGGCACGGCAGGGATAATGACGAATCGTGATTGCATGTTTCGCGCCTCCCCAGGCAGACAGTTAATTATTAGTCTGGGAGCGGGAAGGCAACAATATGACTCATCGAGACTAATCACTGGCGTGGCGTGTCACGGCGACCCGGCGCAACCCGTGACGGGCAGGGCGCCGAGATGCCTTTAGGGCTTGCATCGATCAGCGGTGGATCAGTGACAGTTCGCTGATGATGCAGACCGAGCCGTCATCGGCCGGTGTTGTATCGGTGTAGTCAACCTGGTTGTAGATGCCGCCGTGAAACTCGAACACGCGTGGCGCCCAGGTACTGTCGAGTTGCAAATTGCCTGACGAGCCGGAAACACCGTTGTATTTGGCCGTTACGTTGACCACGCCGGCAGACGTGGTGTGGATGCTGACGATGAACCTGCCTCCCAGCGGCACGCCTTTCAGCAGTGTCGAGTTCACCGGGTCGGCCTGGTTGTAGGTGCGCCGAAACCCCAGCGTGATGTTGCCCTTGTTCCAGAACACCTTCACTGGCGGGCTATCGTCCCCGCGCACGTGCATCTGGGCGATGACCACCTTCTGTGCAGCGTTGACCTTGGTCAGCGTCATGGTTTGGTAGTTCCAGTGATCCTGGGCGCTGGCCAGTGTCCACTCCTCGGTTTCCGTCCACTCGCAGCGGGTCCTGTGGGTGCTTTTGCTTGAGGCGCCTTTGGTGGGGGCTGAGAACTGGATCGAACCATCGCTGAGCACCTTGACGATGCTCGGGTAACTGGCAATTGCTTCAGCACCGTTGAGTTCGAGTGCAACGGGGTTGGACGAGGATACGGCTACCGGCGTAGCGATGATGAGCTTGCTGATGTCTACGGTCATGAGAACTCCTGACGCAAAGCTAGGATTGGCTGGGGGCTCTGGCGGACGTGTTTGCGGCTGCGGGATAAAAATTAGCCACAAGCTAAATTTTAGTCAATAGCGTAAGGCTAAATAAATTTCGCTTTGCGCAAAATTACCCAATGGCGAAAATTTTCAGCGGTGGGGGCTTTACGCTGGATTTTGCGGTGAGATAAGCTTTTCTAAACAACTGTACAAATATACAGATTTCAGAGTGAGAATAGGCCTATGCACATGCAGTCAACTTCCCGGCAGCGTCAGGCAATGACCGGAATCGAGCGTCTTAGCCTGCGGGTGTCGTCCATGATCAACCACCCGGTCGCGCAGACCCAGCGCTGGGTGGTGGTGCATCGCCTGAATACCGACGGTGATGCGGAGTGGGAGGAGGTGATGGGCCTGTTGTCCGAAACGTCCGAGTTGGACCTTACGTTCAACGATGACGAGAGCGTTACCGTACGTTGGGCGCGCAGCAGTGTGGAGGAGCGCGACGACTTCATCGTTGAGCAGGACAGCAAGGCGGAGGAGGTGGAAGCGCAGGCGCCATTCTGAGCATCATGAAAAGCCCGCCTGGGTGGCGGGCTTCGGCGTTAAACCAGGTGTGCATTCCACACCAGCAGCACCCGGGCCTGGATGTAGGTTTCTTCGCGGCGGATCATGCGGTCCTTGTGCCGTGAGTTGTCGGAGATCATCTCGAAGTGGTCCTCATCAGCGATTTGCAGCCGCTTGATGTAGATGTGATCGCCCCAGGAAAAGAAATAGATCCCGTCGCCCACGAAATCCCGGATGCTCACATCCACGATCAGCGGGTCACGGTGCCTGATGGTCGGTTCCATTGACTGGCCCCAGCCGGTCACCATCTTGAGGTGGTGGTGTTCAGTGAATTCCACGCCCAGCTCGCGAAGATGGCTAGGGCTGACGCGAACGTCCTTGAACATTTCCGGGTAATCGTGGGGGATCTGGCCACCGCCCATGGCGGCCCGCACGTCGTAGTGGGCAATCCATACTTCATCACCCACCAGGCCAGGGCGAACAAGCTCGGCCTTCCCCCGTGTGGCGTCCAGCGGCTCTTCAGCTGCGGCCAGCAACCGCTGCCGAGTTTCTTCGGGGATGCCTTTGCCACTTCTGGCAAGCATCTGCTTGACCAGGTCGGCCGCAGAAAGTTTGCCGTCGACAATTTCGACTGGCAGCTGCACCGGGTCACCTGTCGACAGTGCGTCGAACCACCCGCGTGGCAGGCCTTCGATGCCCTCGATTCGGCGGGCTACGTCATCGCCCAGGTTTTTTGCGGTCTTGTCAGAAAGGATCTGGCTCAGGTGTGCAGGCGCCATCCCCCAGCGTTCTGCGCAGGATCCCTTCCTCTGGCTGCCGATCAATTTGACCAGGTTGTGCTTGCGAATGTCGTAGATGTCCATAGGGCAAAGCATGCCAGTCTTTAGCTTGCTGCTAAATGTGCGCACGGCTAAATTGCCTCTTGTGATGAAATTAGCTGTAGGCTAAATTAAAGCGGCAAACAAGGAAAGCCAGCGAGACACTTTTCTCCAGGGCTCATCACTTCATCATTGGTAATGAGGTTCACATGGATCCGACCGACCTCGGCCCAGGCACAGTCACTTGGCTGAGCGGTACGGGCACGGTGTTGCTAGGTGCGTTTCTGTGGCTGCGCAAGTGGTTGTCCAGGGATGCGGCCGAACGTGCGATGGACAGCGCGGATGTTGCAGTTATCCGCCGCCTGACCGAGCTGCTGGACATCGAGCGCGATGCCCGCCGAGAGGCAGAAACCAAAGCGGACCAGCTGGCCAGGGAGCGCAACGAGCTGGTGCTGACGGTAGGGCGGCTTCAGGGCAAGATCATGGTGCTGAGCAGCCAGCTGAGCCGTAGCTCGCAACGCTGAGGCGGCCCAGGCAAAAAAAAGCCCACCATCTTGGTGGGCCATAAGGGCGTAGGGAGCAACGCACAACAAATTCGGGTCAGGCAACCAAGGTGCCGGGTTGCAACTGTGCAACCAGTGCCTGGGCCGAGGCCAGTGTCGGCATCGGGCCGCTCACGGCTTCACCGTTGCGTACCAGGTACCAGCAAGCCAGCTGGCCCTGCTCACGCAGTGAGGCGGGGACGGCGCTGCCAACGACGGACATGATATGGATAGTGGCCATGGGGACCTCCTGCAAGACATGGCACTACCATACGCAGCCGCCGGGGCGGTTTGAAATCAACGTGCTCAATAGTGGTCATTAGTTCTATCAACCCTTACCAGCGCGGCGGGCCGTAATACACCGGCGGCGGGCCGTAGTAGGTGCGGTAGCCCGGGGGCGGTGGTGCTGGTGCGTAGTACGGCTGGTAATACACCGGCTGCGGTGGTGGTTGCACATAGACTGGCGGCGGGCCGTAATAGACCGGCTGGCGTTCGACATACACGGTGCGGTCACGTCCGCCATACACCGTTGCCCCGACCACCGCGCCGACCACCGCCGCGCCCAACAGCGGGCCCGGCCCATACCAACCGCCGCCGCCATGGCCGCCATGCGCAGCAGCAGGCCCGCTGACGGCCAAGGCACCAATCAGCAAGGCAACTCCGGGAATGAGACGGTTCATAACGCAACCTCGCAGGGAAACCCCTCGTTCGGGGCCTTACTACTATGACTCCGGTCTTCGTCAGCTGAGCACAGGGAAACGGTAAAGGTTATGTAAGGGACGACGAGTGGTTGCCTCTGATACGCTGAAAAAACGTTTCAGCTATGAAAAAGGAGCAGGTTATGTCGACAACTCCAAGCAAGGACACTGTACTGTGCATCTCCCTGGCCGGGCGCCCCGGCACCTTCGGCGTGCGTTTTCACAACCACCTGTACCAGCAGTTGGGCCTGGACTTCTATTACAAGGCCATGCGCACGGATGACCTGCCAGCCGCCGTGGCAGGTATCCGCGCATTGGGGATCCGCGGGTGTGGCGTGTCGATGCCGTACAAGGAGGCCTGCATGGCCCTGGTCGACGAAATCGACCCGTCGGCTGCGGCCATTGAATCGGTGAATACCCTGGTCAACACCGAGGGGCACCTGAAGGCCTACAACACTGACTACCTGGCTGTCCGCCAGTTGCTGGCACAGCATAAGGTCGACCCGGGCACTGCCTTTGCCCTGCGCGGCAGTGGTGGCATGGCCAAGGCCGTGGCCAGTGCCTTGCGCGATGCCGGCTTTGCCGAGGGCTTGATCGTTGCGCGCAACGAGCAAGCCGGGCGCCAGCTGGCGGATACTTGTGGCTATCGCTGGGTACCGGACCTGGGCGATATCTGCCCGCCGATGCTGGTGAACGTGACGCCAATCGGGATGGCGGGTGGACCGGAGGCCGAAGAACTGGCGTTTTCCGAGCTTGCCATTGCAGCGGCGGAGCGGGTGTTCGATGTGGTGGCGATGCCGGCGCAAACCCCGCTGATCCGCCGGGCGCAGGCGTTGGGCAAGCCGGTCATCACGGGGCTGGAGGTGATTGCCTTGCAGGCGCTGGAACAGTTTGTGCTGTACACCGGGGTAAGGCCAACGCGGTCGCAGGTGGATGCGGCGGTGTCGCACGCCCGGGATATCTAGTGACTCCTGTATTGGTCTCTTCGCCGGCAAGCCCGCTCCCACAGGTACTGCACACATTTCAGGTTGTGTGATTTCCCTGTGGGAGCGGGCTTGCCGGCGAAGAGGCCAGTACAGGCAATCAAGGGATCAAAACACCTTGTGCCCCTCATCCAGCTGCTGGTCAACCAGGGCCCGGCCGTGAGCCAGCGACACATGCTGCGCATTCTCAAGGTCCGAGAAAAACTTCATTGGCATCGACATGCGCCTGCTGGTATGCCCGTCAGGGGCGGTGATCAGGCAGCCGGCGGCATAGGGCAGGGGAGAGTCGGGGTGGGGCATCACGCTGGCGGTGATGGTGTGCTTGCGGTATTCACAGTGAAGAGATTGCATCGTCCTTACCTCGCTGTGGCATGTGAAGCAGTTACCTTCATATACCACAGCAAGGGGCCGGGAGTTCCCGGCCCGACGAGCGCACGGCGATGAACGCTTAGCCTTCGAGTTCGGTTGGCTGGATCACTTCCACCCAGTAACCGTCCGGGTCCTTGACGAAGGCCAGGTAGTTCATGCGCCCGTCCTGCAGGCGTTTCTGGAACGGTACGTCCAGCGCTTCGAAGCGTGCACAGGCGGCGCGCACGTCCGGCACCGAAATGCAGATGTGGCCAAACCCGCGCGGGTCGGTGTTGCCGTTGTGGTAGGTAAACCCGGCATCGTTTTCGGTGCCGTGGTTGTGGGTCAGCTCCAGTACGCCAGGGATCGACTTCATCCACTGATGGCGTGCGGCGTCATCGGCAGGGATCTGCGCCGGGTCGACCAGGGCCAGGAAGTACAGGCTGAAAGCGGCTTCGGGGAAGTCGCGCTTGTCCACCAGGCGAAAGCCCAGCACGCGGGTGTAGAAGTCCAGCGATTTCTCGATGTCCTTGACCCGCAGCATGGTGTGGTTGAAGACGAACTGGGCGGTGGCGGTGTCTGGCTGGGCGGTGACGCCAGGCAGGGTTTGCAGATCGTGCAGGCTCATGGGAACTCCTGAGACGGGGCCGGGGCAAGGGCGCCGGCAAAACGGACAGGCTGGCCATGATACGGCAGTGCGCCGATAGCGCAAATGAAAGCGCCCTGCACAAGGCAGGGCGCTGGAATTAGAGGCCCGCATGTGCGGGCGCGTGATGGGGTCGCTAGTCCTTTAGCTGTCTCGATACTGAGCCAGTCCTTGTGAAAAAAGTGTGAAGTGCGCGTGGACGTTTCATCAGCGTACCCAGCTGTCTACCGTCGCGGCGCCGTACTGTTCTTTCCAGGCCTTGAGCCCGCGGTGGTTGCCGCCTTTGGTCTCGATTCGCTCGCCGGTGTGCGGGTTTTGATACACCTTCACCACGCGTGGGCGGCGCTGTTGCTTGGGCGCGGCGCCAGATACCCGGGTCACGGCTTTCGGGTCGAGGATGGCGATGATATCGCGCAGGCTCTTATCATAGCTTTTCATCAGGCCGACTAGTTTCTGCTCGAATTCGATTTCGCGTTTTAGGCCGGCATCCTTTTTCAACGCTTCCAGTTGCGCCATCTGTTCCTGGAGCGCTTTTTCGGCAGCACGAAACTCTGCAAGTCTGGACACTGTAATCACTCCTGTACGTCGGTCGTGGGAGGGCGTGACGAACATTGAGGAAGAATGAAAACGCCGGCCACGCGGGTGGGTTCTGCTGTTCGCTGATATCGAGTGTAGTCATTCATGGGTACTGGGTAAACTGCTAACTTTTTGTAAGTAATTTGGGAACTTTCCTAGTTTTGCGCGCGTTATTTCGCCGGTTTTCTGCGGCGACCTGCCGGGACGCTTAGACCATGGTCCAATGGCCCGTGCCAGAGCCTTTGCGCGATCATTTCAGATGATGGTCGGCTATTGTTCTGGCCTGTCGCAGTACCGTGACCAACGCGTGCCACAGGTTGTTAACCCGTTTTTATTCTGGATGTTTCCTCGCATGTTTGCCCCTTTCCCCCTCGCCCCCGGGCGCCGTGTTGCCGGCCTGTTCCTGTTGTGTGCCGGCGTCAATGCCCAGGCCGCCGGTTTTCTGGAAGACAGCAGTGCCAAGCTTGAAGCACGCAATGTCTATTTCAACCGGGATTTTCGTGACGGCCACAGCAGTTCCAGCCAAGGTGCGTCCAAGCGCGAAGAGTGGGCACAAGGCTTCATCCTCAATGTGCAGTCGGGTTATACCCAAGGCCCGGTAGGTTTTGGTGTGGATGCACTGGGCATGTTCGGCTTCAAACTGGATTCCAGCCCGGCCGACAGTAACAGTGGTTTGCTGCCGTCTTCCGGCCACGACCCACGGCACTCGGCCGACCAGTACGCGAAGATGGGCCTGGCGGCAAAGGTCAAGGTCTCCAACACCGTGCTCAAGTACGGTTCGATGATGCCGGATATGCCGTTGCTCAAGTACAACGATGGTCGCCTGCTGCCGACCATGTTCCATGGCGCCATGCTCACCTCTGAAGAACTGCACGACCTGAAGTTCACCCTGGCTCGCCTGAACAAATACACCGCCCGGGATTCCACCGACCGCCAGGACATTCGCGTGCACTGCAAGAACAAGCGCTATGCCTGCGATATCGAAGCCGACCACTTCGACCTGGCCGGTGTCGATTACCGTTTCAACGAGCGCTTCAGCGCCCAGTACCAAGTGGCCAAGCTGGAAAACATCTACCGCCAGCACTTCCTCGGCCTGGTGGTCAGCCAGCCGCTGGCAGTCGGCAGCCTGTCGGCCGATCTGCGCCTGATCAAGAGTGACGACATCGGCAATGCCCGCGCTGGCGCAATCGACCACCGCGCCTTCAGCGGTATGCTCGGCTACAGCCTGGGTGGCCACAAGCTCAGCGCCGGCTGGCAGCGCATGTATGGCGACAGCGCCATGCCGTACCTGGATGGCAGCAACCCGTACCTGGTCAACTATGCCCAGGTCAACGACTTCGCTGCCGCCCAGGAGCGTTCCTGGCAAGTACGCTATGACTATGACTTCAAGGCGCTGGGCGTGCCCGGCCTGACCTTCTTCACCCGTTACATCAACGGCGACAACATCAAGGTGCCGGGCAGCACGGCCGAAGGTAAGGAATGGGAACGCGACACCGAGTTCAAGTACCAGGTGCAAAGTGGCACGTTCAAGGATGTCAGCGTACGCCTGCGTAATTCCACTTACCGCAGTAACTACGAGAAGTGGGCGCGTGACATGGACGAAACACGGGTAATTGTCAGTTATAACTTCTCGATGTTCTAAGCGATCGCTTTGCCAAATACCAGCTGCCAACTGACAATGGCGGCTGGTTCCCGCAAAGGGCAGGGCAATGAAAAACCTGTTGTTGATCGGCATCGGCCCGGGTGACCCGCGCCAGGTTACCTATGAGGCCGTCGATGCGTTGCGAAAAGCCAGTGTGTTCTTCGTGCTCGAAAAAGGTAGCGACAAGGATGAACTGGTGCGTCTGCGCAAAGGCATTCTGCAGCGCTACCGGCCCGAGGGCGGCTATCGCCTGCTACAAGTAGCCGACCCTTTGCGCGATGCCCGGGCGGACGATTACCTGGCTGCGGTACAGGGCTGGCACCGGCAGCGGGCTGCGCTGTATGCGCAGTTGATCGAACAGGAAATTGACGACGGCGAAACCGGCGCTTTTTTGCTGTGGGGCGAGCCGACCCTGTACGACAGCACCCTGCGCGTACTCGATCTGGTCCGAGAACGTGGCCTGGCGCTACGCCTGCAGATAGTCCCTGGCATCAGCAGTGTGCAGGCGCTGGCTGCGCGTCATCAGGTGCCACTCAACCGCATTGGCGAGCCGCTGACCGTGCTACCAGGGCGGCGCCTCACCGGGCAGGGGCCAATCGACAACGTGGTGGTGATGCTCGACGGGCAGTGCGCGTTTGCCCAGCTGGATGATCCAGCGTTGGTCATCTACTGGGGCGCTTACCTGGGGACCGAGGATGAAGTGCTGATTGCTGGGCCGTTACAGGCGGTGAAGGCGCAGATTCTGGAAGTGCGTGAGCGGGAACGGCGGCGCAAGGGGTGGATCATGGATACCTACCTGTTGCGCAGGTAGTTGTGAGGTGTATTGCCTGTGCCCGCGAATAAGCCGGTACAGGCAACCCTATCTCAAACCGGGCCGAGGATGGCCACCACCTTGTCCCGCAACTGATCGATACTGAACGGCTTGCCGATCATGTGCATGCCCTCGGGCACATTGAGGCTGTCTGCATAACCGCTGGCGAACAGTACAGGCAGTAGAGGGCGCAATTCGCGCGCCTTGCCGGCGAGCTCTTCGCCACGCATGTCCGGCAAACCCACATCGGTCATCATCAGTGCCAGCGCCTGGCTCGCGTCTTCGAGCACCCGCAGGGCGGCTGCGGCGTCTTCTGCCTCGATCACTTCGTAGCCCAACTCATCGAGCACTTCGACCATCAGCATACGAACGATGTCGTCGTCTTCGACTACCAGAAGGTGCATGGTACGGGTCCTGTGCAATGAATGTCTTTAATCTGTGCACCGGGCGGCACCAGAAGTTCCCGAGGATACCGATCCATGCAATCAGATGGAACGATTGGCGCACGCCACCTTCAAATACTGGCTAAATGCCCTGCCAGACCTGCCAAAGCTGGTTAGACTCGCTTAACAGGACGGCGCAGTGGCAGACAACTATAACGATTGATCAGCCACGCTTTTCAATGGACTTTTCTTGCTTGGGCCCTTTCACATGATGCAATCAGCCTTGATGGACCAACGAAGCTTTCGCAAGCTGTTGAGCCGCAACATCGGTCTCCCGCTGGGGGTGGGCCTGCTGGGTGCCGTGGCCTTTGTCGCGGTGATCAACTACCTGCTGTCGGCCATGCAGTGGGTTGAGCATACCGACCGGGTGATCGGTAATGCCAACGAAACGGTCAAGCTGTCGATCGACATGGAAACCGGCATGCGCGGCTTTCTGATCACTGGAGACGAGCGTTTCCTCGACCCCTACGAGGTGGCCAAGCCGCGTATTCTGGCCAGCTTGCAGAGCCTGCGCGGCATGGTCGAGGACAACCCGCAGCAGGTCGACCGCATTGATCGGCTGATTGCCCTGCAGCAAGCGTGGAATACCTTCGGCAGTGAGATGATCAACCTGCGCCGCAACCAGGGCGATTACCAGGGGTCGATCGGCAATGGTCGGGGCAAGCGCCTGACCGACGAGATCCGTAAGGAATTCGATGGCCTGATCGGCACCGAGCAGCAACTGCGCATGGCACGCAACGAAAAGGTCAGCAGCGTTACCGTCACCGCCATTTCAGCCTTTTTGCTGTTCATCGTCGGCCTCAGCGCCTTGTTGGCTTATCTGGGGCGGCGCGACCTGCTGGCGTTGTCGAACAGCTACGAAGAGAACTTCAAGGCCCAGCAACGTGCAGCCGAGCGCCTGGAACACCAGGCCTGGCTGCGCAATGGCCAGACCCAACTGGCCGAACAGGTGCTGGGCCAACTGACCCTGCCCATGCTCGGTGACAACATCCTACGCTTCTTTGCCCGCTACCTGGGCAGCGTGGTGGGGGCGGTGTATGTGCGTGACGAACACGGGCGCCTGGTGCGTGTGGCCACCTATGGCCTGGACGCTGAAGAGCAAGCCCGGGAACAGGTGAAAGGCGATCATGACGGCCTGCTGGCTCAGGCCGTACGTGAAGGCCGACTGCTTTGCCTTGAGGAACTGCCTGAAGACTATTACCGCTTGAGTTCCGGCCTGGGCAGCGGCCTGCCACGCAATGCCTTGCTGATGCCGGCGATTGATGGCGGCCATATCAACGGTGTGGTCGAGCTTGGCTTTCTGCGCCCCCTGGAGGCGCGTGATCACGAAATGATGGAACGCCTGGGCGGTAACCTCGGCATTTCCATTGAAAGTGCCCGCTACCGCCAACGCCTGCAGGAAGTGCTGGCCGAAACCCAACAGCTGAACGAAGAGCTGCAAGTGCAGCAGGAAGAGCTGAAAACCGCCAACGAAGAGCTGGAAGAACAATCCCGCGTGCTCAAGGAGTCTCAGGCCCACCTTGAAATCCAGCAGGCGGAGCTGGAGCAGACCAACGAGCAGTTGTCCGAACGCACAGAGGCGCTGGACCTGAAGAACGACGAGCTGATGCAGGCTCAGGACGAACTGCAGGCGCGCGCCGACGAGCTGCAGCGCTCGAGCAAGTACAAGTCCGAGTTCCTGGCCAATATGTCCCACGAGCTGCGCACGCCGCTGAACAGCTCGCTGATCCTGGCCAAACTGCTGTCGGAAAACGCCGAAGGCAACCTGAGCGATGAACAGGTCAAGTTCGCAGATTCGATCTACTCGGCCGGCAATGACCTGCTCAACCTGATCAACGACATTCTCGACATTGCCAAGGTCGAGGCCGGCAAGCTCGAAGTGCGCCCTGAAAGCACCCAGGTGGAACGCCTGGTTGAGGGCCTGCGCGGCATGTTCGAACCGCTGGCCGGGCACAAGGGGCTGGCCTTCGAAGTAAACGCTGAACCGAATGTACCCGCCACCCTGTTCACCGACCGCCAGCGCCTGGAGCAGATCCTCAAGAACCTGCTGTCCAATGCCATCAAGTTCACCGAGCGTGGCCAGGTGAGCCTGAACATCGGTTACCAGGCTGGCACTGGCATTGTCTTCGCTGTGCGCGATACTGGCATCGGCATTGCCGCCGACCAGCAGCAGGCCATTTTCGGTGCCTTCCATCAGGTCGACGGTACCAGCAACCGCCGTTACGGTGGCACCGGCCTGGGGCTTTCGATCTCGCGCGACCTGGCGCATTTGCTGGGCGGGCAGATCAGCGTTGACAGCAGCCCTGGCAAAGGCAGTGTGTTCAGCCTGATCCTGCCAGAGCACTACGAAAGCGTGGGGCACAGCGTGGAGCCCCTCAGCCTGCGCCCGGCGGTCGACACCCTGCCGCCTGCCCCTCAGGTGCCGGTGGCGGCAGCGCCAAAACGCCCGTTGCCGGCGTTTGACGACGACCGTGAGGGCGCGCCGTTCGGCAACCGCTGCATCCTGGTGATCGAAGACGAACCCAACTTCGCCCGCATCCTCTTCGACCTGGCCCATGAACTGGGTTACAGCTGCCTGGTGGCGCAGGGCGCCGACGCAGGGTTCGAGCTGGCCGCCCAGTACATCCCCGATGCGATCCTGCTGGACATGCGCCTGCCCGACCATTCGGGCCTGACGGTATTGCAGCGCCTCAAGGAGCAGGCCTGCACCCGGCACATCCCGGTGCATATCATTTCTGTCGAAGACCGGGTCGAGGCCGCCATGCACATGGGCGCTGTCGGCTACGCGGTCAAGCCCACCAGTCGCGACGAGCTCAAAGAAGTGTTCGCCCGCCTGGAGGCCAAGCTGACCCAGAAGCTCAAGCACATCCTGCTGGTGGAAGACGACGACCTACAGCGCGAAAGCATTGCCCGCCTGATTGGCGACGACGACGTCGAAATCACGGCCGTGGCCATGGCCCAGGACGCCCTGGAACTGCTGCGCGAGAACATCTACGACTGTATGATCATCGACCTCAAGTTGCCCGACATGCTCGGTAACGAGCTGCTCAAGCGCATGACCGCCGAAGATATCCGTTCCTTCCCGCCGGTGATCGTGTATACCGGTCGCAACCTGACCCGCGAAGAAGAAGCCGACCTGCTCAAGTATTCGCGTTCGATCATCATCAAGGGCGCTCGCTCGCCGGAGCGCCTGCTGGACGAAGTCACGCTGTTCCTGCACAAGGTCGAGTCGCAGTTGTCCAATGAACGCCAGCGCATGCTCAAGACCGCACGCAGCCGCGACAAGGTGTTCGAAGGCCGCAAGATACTGCTGGTGGACGATGATGTGCGTAACATTTTTGCCCTCACCAGTGCCCTGGAGCACAAGGGCGCGATTGTGGAAATCGGCCGCAACGGGCGTGAAGCCATCGAGCGCCTGGAGCAGCATGACGACATCGACCTGGTGCTGATGGACGTGATGATGCCGGAAATGGACGGCTTCGAAGCCACCCGCCTGATCCGCCAGCAACCGCGCTGGCGCAAGCTGCCGATCATCGCCGTGACCGCCAAGGCCATGAAGGATGACCAGCAGCGTTGCCTGCAGGCCGGGGCCAATGACTACCTGGCCAAACCGATCGACCTGGACCGCCTGTTCTCGCTGATCCGTGTATGGCTGCCGCAACTGGAGCGAATTTGACTAGCGAACGTAACACCGACATCGAGATCCGCTTGCTGATCGAGGCCATCTACCTCAAGTACAGCTACGATTTCCGCAACTATTCCGGCGCTTCGATCAAGCGCCGGATCCTTCACGCGCTGCGCCAGTTCGACTGCCTGACCGTGTCGGCGCTGCAGGAGCGCGTGCTGCACGACCCGGGCATGTTCATGCAGTTGCTGCAGTACCTGACGATCCCGGTTAGCGAAATGTTCCGCGACCCGGGGCACTTCCTGGCGCTGCGCAACGAAGTGGTGCCGTTGCTGCGCACCTGGCCTTCGATCAAGGTGTGGATTGCGGGCTGCAGCACGGGTGAGGAGGTGTACTCCATGGCCATCCTGCTGCGCGAGGAAGGCCTGTTGGAGCGCACCATCATCTACGCCACCGACATCAACCCGCATTCGCTGGACAAGGCCAAGCAGGGTATCTACTCGATGCAGAGCATGCGCGAGTACGCCGAAAACTACCGCATCGCGGGCGGGCGCAGGGACTTTTCCGAGTACTACACGTCGGCCTACGGCAACGCCATCATGGACAGCACCCTGCGTGACAACGTGACCTTCGCCGACCATAGCCTGGCCACCGACAGCGTGTTTTCCGAAACCCAGCTGGTGTCGTGCCGCAACGTGCTCATCTATTTCAACAAGGAACTGCAAGACCGCGCCCTGGGCCTGTTCCATGAATCCCTGTGCCACCGCGGCTTCCTGGTGCTGGGCAGCAAGGAGTCGGTGGACTTTTCGGCCTACAGCGACCGGTTCGAGCCGCTGGTCAAGCCTGAACGGATCTACCGCAAATCATGAACGGCATACGCGCGGTGGTGATCGGCGCCTCGGCGGGCGGCGTGACGGCGTTGTTCACCGTGCTCGGCGCGTTGCCCGCCGGCTACGGCATCCCGGTGGTGTGCGTGCTGCACCTGCCGGATGACCGCGACAGCCAGTTGGCCGAGGTGCTGCAACGGCGTTTGCAGCGCCCGGTGTGCGAGGCTCGCGACAAGCAACCGCTGAAGCCCGGGCAGGTGTATGTGGCAGGGCCTGGCTACCACTTGTCGGTGGAGCGCGACTTCACCCTGTCGCTGAGCCAGGAGCCACCGCGGCATTTTTCCCGGCCATCGATCGATTTCCTGTTCATGTCGGCGGCTGACGCCTACGGTGACGGCCTGCTTGGCGTGTTGCTTACCGGTGCCAATGAAGATGGCGCCGAAGGGCTTGCCTACATCAAGAACAGCGGGGGGCGGACCATCGTCCAGGACCCCCGTGACGCACAGGTTGCGCTGATGCCTGAGGCCGCCCTGGCCCTGCACCAGCCTGACCATATACTTTCTCTGAGTGGCATCGAGCAGTTGCTCGCCGCCCTGGAATCCAGCGCATGCTAAGCCACACCATCGCCAAACTGTTGATTGTCGACGATCTGCCGGAGAACCTGCTGGCCCTCGACGCCCTGATTCAGGGCGAAGGCCGCGAGGTGCATCAAGCCCAGTCTGCAGAGGCCGCATTGTCGCTGCTGCTCGAACACGAGTTCGCCCTGGCCATCCTCGATGTGCAAATGCCAGGCATGAACGGCTTCGAGCTGGCTGAGCTGATGCGTGGCACGGAAAAGACCCGCAACATTCCCATCGTCTTCGTCACCGCAGCCGGGCGTGAGATGAACTATGCCTTCAAGGGCTACGAAAGCGGGGCGGTGGACTTCCTGCACAAGCCGCTCGATACCCTGGCGGTGAAGAGCAAGGTGTCGGTGTTCGTCGACGTGTACCGCCAGCGCAAGGTACTCGACCGCCAGTTGCAGGCGCTGGAGCGCAGCCGCCAGGAGCAGGAACTGTTGTTGGCCCAGTTGCAGACGGCGCGAGGCGAGCTGGAGCATGCCGTGCGAATGCGGGATGACTTCATGTCGATCGTCGCCCACGAGGTTCGCACGCCGCTCAATGGGTTGATCCTGGAAACCCAGCTGCGCAAGATGCACCTGGCACGCGGCAACCTTGCAGCGTTCAGTGGCGAGAAGCTGCAGGCGATGGTCGAGCGCGATGAACGGCAGATCAATAGCCTGATTCGCCTGATCGAAGACATGCTCGATGTGTCGCGTATCCGCACCGGCAAGCTGTCGCTACGGCCCAAGACCTTCGACTTGAGCCAACTGGTAGGTGGCCTGGTGGAGAATTTCGCTGCCCAGGCCACTGCTTTGGACACGCGTATCGAGCTACAACGTTGCGAACCGCTGCACGGTGAGTGGGACGAATTTCGCATTGAACAAGTGGTGGTCAACCTGTTGTCCAATGCTTTGCGATATGGTGAGCGCAAGCCGGTGCAGGTGCGGGTGTTCGAACAGGACGGCCTGGCGTGCGTGCAAGTGCAGGACCAGGGTATCGGCATTGGTGCGGCCAACCAGCAGCGCATTTTCCAGCAGTTCGAGCGGGTGGCCACCCAGCAAGCCAGCGGCGGATTGGGCTTGGGGTTGTTTATATCGGAACAGATCGTGCAGGCCCATGGCGGGTGCATCCGGGTCGACAGTGAAGAGGGCAAGGGGGCTACGTTTACCTTGCAACTGCCGTTGGCAACCTACGAACAACAAAACGACCAGGCGCGGGCAACCTCTGCATGAGCCTGGGGTCTGATGGCCAACTGTAAGCATTTCAAGGCGTTAACATGAGTGAAGATGCACAAGATGTAGTGCTGATCGTCGAGGATGAACCGGCGATTCGCATGATTCTGCGGGATTACCTGGCGGGCGAGGGGTATCACGTGCTGGTGGCCGAAGATGGCGAGCAGGCGTTTGCCATCCTGGCCAGCAAGCCGCACCTGGACCTGATGGTGACGGATTTCCGCCTGCCGGGTGGTATCTCCGGGGTGGAGATTGCCGAGCCTGCGGTGAAGTTGCGGCCGGACCTGAAGGTGATCTTCATCAGTGGCTACCCGGCGGAGATTCTCGAATCGGGCAGCCCGATCACTCGCAAGGCACCGATCTTGGCCAAGCCGTTTGACCTGGATACCTTGCACGAGCAGATCCAGGCACTCCTGCGATAACTGAGTTGGCTTTTTCGCGGGCAAGCCCGCTCCCACAGGTACGCCACAGATTTCAAGCACAGTGGAGGTCCTGTGGGAGTGGGCTTGCCCGCGAAGAGGCCGGCACAGGCTACCGCAAGGTTCGCTCAATACCCCCTACCAACATACTCTCCATCAACCCCAGCCCCTGCTCCTCAGGCAGCGCCTTCAACATCCCCGGCAACTGGTTAAGCAGCGTCGCCACCACATGCGCCGTCGCCACCAGGGCTTCCCCTTGCAGCTTCGCCTGCGGTGCAATCAGCCTCAGCAGCCCCGCTTCATAACGCGAACGCAACAACGCCAAACGCGCCCGCTGTTCGTCACTCAGGCAGCACAAATCCCGCTCGGCCAGCCGAAACTGCATGGGCCGCTCGGCATGCAACTGCCAGTGCGCCGCAATCAGGCAGCTCAACGCCGAGGCCCCACGCGCCATGGCCCGGCGGCCCTGGTCCAGGGTGGCCTGCAGTTCCTCGTACAACTCCTCGATCAGGTCGTACAGCAAGTCCTGCTTGCTCGGGAAGTGATGGTACAGCGAGCCTGCGGTCAGCCCCACATGGGCCGCCAGCTCGCGCATGCTGACCTGGCCAAAGCCCTTTTCGGCAAACAGCGCCATGGCCCGGTCACGTCGCTCTTCAAAATTGGCACAGCGCATTGCGGCATTGACCGGGGGCATGGCGCAGGGCCCTCAATAGGTGAAGAAGCCGCGACCGCTCTTGCGCCCCAGCCAACCGGCCGCGACCATTTCCTTGAGCAGCGGGGCAGGGCGGTATTTGCTGTCGTTGAAGCCCTCATGGAAGGCCTCCATGATCGCCAGCAGCGTGTCCAGGCCAATCAGATCGGCCAGGGCCAGTGGGCCGATGGGCTGGTTGCAGCCCAGGCGCATGCCGGTGTCGATGTCCTCGGCACTGGCCAGACCCTCCTGGCGCACGAAGATCGCTTCGTTGATCATCGGCACCAGGATGCGGTTGACCACGAAGCCCGGGCGGTTGCCGGCGGTGATCGGTGTCTTGCCGACCTTTTCGGTCACCACCAGCGCCTGGGCATAGGTGCTGTCGCTGGTCTGCAGGCCGCGAATGATCTCCACCAGCGCCATCATCGGCACCGGGTTGAAGAAATGCACACCAATGAAACGCTCGGGGTGATCGATGCTGGCAGCCAGCTGGGTGACCGACAGCGACGAGGTGTTGGTGGCAATCAGGCAGTCGGCAGCGACGTTGGCCGCCACCTGCTGCAGGATGCGTTGCTTGAGCTGCAGGTTCTCGGTCGCGGCCTCGATCACCAGCTGTGCACCGTTGAGCTGGCTATAGTCGGTGCTGGTGCGAATGCGGGCTTTGGCGGCTGCGGCGTTGTCCGCATCCAGGGTGCCTTTGTTGACCTGGCGCTCGAGGTTTTTGCTCAAGGTGGCCACACCACGCTCCAGTGCTGCGTCGGACACGTCCACCAGCAGCACCTGGTAGCCGGCCACTGCGCACACCTGGGCAATGCCGTTGCCCATGGTGCCGGCGCCGATCACGGCGATTTGTTCAATGCTCATGTGTCAGCCTCCCTCAGACGCGTTCGAAGACCACGGCAATGCCTTGGCCGCCACCGATGCACATGGTGGCCAGCGCGTAGCGGCCCTGGATGCGCTGCAGTTCATGGATGGCTTTGGTGGCGATGATCGCGCCCGTGGCGCCCACCGGGTGGCCCAGGGAAATGCCCGAACCGTTGGGGTTGACCTTTTCCGGGTCGAAGCCCAGCTCGCGGGCCACGGCGCAGGCCTGGGCGGCGAACGCTTCGTTGGACTCGATCACGTCCAGGTCCTGCACCTTCAGGCCGGTCTTTTCCAGCACCTTGCGGGTGGCCGGGATCGGGCCCAGGCCCATCAGCTCAGGTTCGACACCGGCGTGGGCGTAACCCACCAAGCGGGCCAGCGGCTTCAGGCCCAGGCGGCGTACGGCGTCGCCCGTCGCCAGCACCAGGCTGGCGGCGCCGTCGTTGATGCCGCTGGCGTTGCCGGCGGTGACGGTGCCGTCTTTCTTGAACACCGGCTTCATGCCGGCCAGTTGTTCAGCGGTCACTTCGCCACGCACATGCTCGTCGACACTGAACTGCACGCTGCCTTTACGGGTTTTCAGCTCCAGCGGCACGATCTGGCTGTCGAAGCGGCCTTCGGCAATGGCGCGGGCGGCGCGGCGCTGGCTGGTCAGGGCCAGTTCGTCCTGCATTTCGCGGGTGATGCCGTGTTTGGCCGAGACGTTTTCGGCGGTGATGCCCATGTGGAAGTGCTGGAACGGGTCCTGCAGCACGCCGACGGTGTAGTCGATGCCTTGCAGGTCACCCATGCGCGCGCCCCAGCGTGCCTGTGGCAGCAGGTATGGGCCACGGCTCATGGATTCGGCACCGGCTGCAACGGCCACGTCGGTGTCCCCCAGCAACAGCCCCTGGGCTGCCGAAACGATGGCCTGCAGGCCCGAGCCGCACAGGCGGTTGACGTTGAACGCCGGGGTTTCCTTGGGGATGCCGGCGTTCATTGCTGCCACACGGGCCAGGTAGGCGTCACGCGGCTCAGTGGGGATTACCGTGCCCATCACCAGATGGCCAACGTGATCGGCGGCCAGGCCCGAACGCTCGATGGCAGCACGGGTAATGGTGCTGGCCAGGTCGGCCAGCGGCAGGTCCTTCAGGGAGCCGCCAAAGCCACCAATGGCTGAACGGACGGCACTGACGACGTAGATTTCTGCGTTGCTCATAGGGGCTCCGATTGCGAAGGCATGGCGGGACCGGGCCAGGCTCTGCGAGAATGGCCGGCGGTCCCGGAGTGGGATCGAGTCTAGGCAAAGGCTCTGTTGCAGCCTATGCCGGAACTGTTCAAACAACCTGGCACTTTTTGCCACTCAGCATAGACAGCGAAAACCGCCATGCGCGATAGCGATTCGGTCGCCGTGTACTTTCTCAACGCCATGCTCCATGCCCTGCGCGACAACCCCGCCGAGCGTGATGCACAGCTGCGTGCCGTGGGCATCGACCCACAGCTGCTGGAACAGCCCCAGGCCCGCGTGCCGGCCAGGGCCTTCGCCCAGCTTTGGCTGGCGATGATTCAACGGCTGGACGACGAGTTTTTCTGCCTCGATAGCCATGGCATGCCGTTGGGCAGCTTCGCCCTGATCTGCCGGGGCTTGATACTTGAACCGAACCTGGAAAAGGCCTTGCGCCAATGCATGGGCGGCTTCGGCCTGTTTCTGCGCGACCTGCGTGGCAGCCTGACGGTCCGTGGCGGGCGGGCGCTGATCAGCGTGCAGTCGAACATCGCCGACCCGCTGACCCGGGTGTATGCCGAGGAAACCTATTTGGTGCTGATGATCGGCATGCTGTGCTGGCTGGCCGGGCGGCGCATTGCCATCGACCGTACCGAGCTGGCGGTGTCGCGCCCGGCCCAGGAGGACGACCTGCTGCTGTGGGGGCCAGACTTGCGCCTGGGCAGCGGCCGTACCGAGGTGGAATTCGACAGTGCCTACCTGCGGTTGCCGGTGGTACAGGACCTGCCAGCCTTGAAAACCTTTCTGCGCACTGCGCCACAGGGGCTGGTGATTCGCTTTCGTAACCAGAACGGGCTGGTGGCCGAGGTGTACCGGCGTTTGCGCGCACTGCGTTATGGCCAGTGGCCGACATTGGCGGCGCTGGCGCAGCAGCAGGGGGTCAGCGCCAGTACCTTCCGCAGGCAGTTGGACCGGGAGGGGCGTTCGTATCAGCAGATCAAAGACGAAGTACGCCGGGCGATGGCCTTCGAGCGCTTGCGCGAAGGGGTGTTGAGCATCGCCGAAATCGCCGAGCAGGCGGGGTTCCAGGAGCCCAGTGCATTCCACCGTGCGTTCAAGAAGTGGACCGGGCAGAGCCCCGGGAGCTATCGGGCGCGGTTGACTGGGCGTTGATGTGTCACCTGTGGTGGCCTCTTCGCGGGCTACCGGTTAATGATCAGGACGGCACCATGGCAAACCCGACACCAAACCGGTTCCAGGCATTGATGGTGGCAATCGCCAAGGTCAGGTTGGCCACCTCGGCCGGTTCGAAATGTGCCTGCAAGGCTTCATATTCCCCCTGCGGCGCCCCATGCTCAGGCAAGCGGGTCAGGCTCTCGACCCAGGCCAGTGCCGCACGTTCACGTGGGGTGAAGTAGGTGGTCTCACGCCATACGCTCAACGTCTGCAAGCGCGCCTCAGTCTCGCCGGCCTTGCGTGCATCGTTGGCATGCAGGTTCACGCAGTAGGCGCAGCCGTTGATCTGCGATGCCCGCAGGCGCACCAGCTCCAGCAGGGAACTCTCCAGGCCGCTCTTGGCCAGGGCCTGTTCCAGGCCGACCATGGCTTTGTAGGCTTCGGGGGCGTGCTTGGCCCATTCGATACGGTTGTGCATGGCTGTCTCCAAAGGATATGGGGTGGGAATGGCACTACTGTAGCGCCGCCCTTTGGCCACCCCCGATAGCCAATCCCGCGCATATGCAGGAGGCCAATCGACCATTCAGGTGGCCACTGACAGGCATCCAATCTCTTCATTTCTGCCAGGCTGACCGAGCCGGGATAATGGCCGGGTCTTGCTACAAGAGAACCGATTCACAATGAGAGCTGCGTTGAACCTGTTGCTGGTGAGTCTGCTGGCGCTGAACTTGCGGCCGATCCTGACCAGTATCGGCCCGTTACTCGAACCTATGCGTGCCAGCACTGGCCTGGGCTACCAGCAGGCCGCCTTGCTGACGGCGTTGCCGGTGCTGTGCATGGGGCTGGTACCGTTGCTGCAACCCTGGCTGCGGCGCTGGATCAGCGAGCATGGCGGCATGCTCGGTGGCCTGGCTGCGATCGCCCTGGCCTGCCTGTGGCGCCTGCAACTGGACAGCGCCTGGGCGTTGATTGCCAGTGCGGTGGTCGCGGGCCTGGGCGTGGCGGTGGTGCAAGGCATGATGCCAGGGTTGGTCAATCGATGGTTCCCTGGGCGGCTGGCCGGGGCGATGGGCCTGTATTCGGCGGCACTGATGACGGGCGGCGGCCTGGCGGCCGTGCTTGGGCCACATATCAGTGGCCACTTCGGCCACTGGCAGGCCGGCCTGGGCCTGTGGGCAGCCCCGGCAGTGCTGGCGGTGCTGGCCTGGGTCGTGCTGCGCCCACGTCAGGAAGCACCGAAGCTGGCGGGCGCTGCGGGTGGACACTGGTTCGGCACCCGCCGGGCGTGGTTGCTGGCCTTGTACTTCGGCCTGATCAATGGCGGTTACACCAGCATGGTGGCCTGGTTGCCGGCCTACCATATCGAGCACGGCGGCAGTGCCCAGGGTGGCGCTGACCTGGTCGGCCTGATGACCATTTTCCAGGTGGCTGGCGCGCTCGGCCTGCCACTGCTGCTGCGGCGCTGGGCAGATCGGCGTCCAGGCCTCTGGCTGGCGCTGGCGATTCAGCTGGCGGGTTTCCTCGGCCTGCTATTGGCCCCCACGGTGGCTGCAGGACTGTGGGTCGCCATGATCGGCTTTGGCCTGGGCGCCTGCTTCAGCCAGAGCCTGACGCTGACCCTGGAACACCTCAAGACGCCTGCCGAAGCCGGCAGCCTGGCGGCATTCGTACAGGGGATCGGCTTTATCATCACCGGTATCGTGCCGTACATCACCGGCTGGTTGCGTGACGTGAGTGGCGACTTCCAGGCATCGTGGATGCTGCTGACCGTGACCGTGATGGCGATGCTGCTGGTAACCGCCTGTTTCAACCCGCGTGGCTATGCTGCGGCCATCGCGCGCCCGCCCGCGGCGGGCAGGGCCGCGCCGGTCAGCTGAGGCGTTGCAGGGTATCGCGCACCCGGTCCAGTGCCGGGTCGATGTCCAGCAGCTCGATAGCGCCAAAGCCCAGCAAAAGCCCCGGGCGTACCGGTGTTTCGCTGAAGAACGGCGCCAGCGAATACAGGCCCACCTCCACCTTGCGCGCCAGGTTGGCCAGCAACTCGACATCGACCCCGGGCTTGGCCAGCGCGCTGAGGTGGAAGCCCGCGCTGGCAGGGATGGCGCTGAACCACGGTGACAGGTCGCCGCCCAGGCGCGCCAGGATACGTTCGCGGCGGGCGCTGTAAACCTCATGGCAGCGGCGGATGTGCTTGTTCAGGTGGCCTTCGCCCAAAAAGCGCGCCAGCGCCCACTGCAGCAAGGTCGGGCTGTGCCAGTCACTGAGGTGCTTGGCCACGCAGGCCGCCTGCAGCACGGCAGGCGGCAACACGGCATAGCCCAGCCGCAGCTCGGGCAGCAACGTCTTGGAAAAGGTCCCCACATAGGCCACCAGGCCATGGCGGTCGAGGCGCTGCAATGCGTCCGCTGCCGGCCCGTGGTAACGGAACTCGCAATCGTAGTCGTCTTCGATGATCAGCGCGCCCAGCTCAGCCGCCCGGGCCAGCAGGGCGTGCCGACGTGGCTCGCTCATGGGCATGCCCAGCGGGAACTGGTGTGACGGCGTTACATAGATCAACCGGGTGCCATCGGCGATGTGCTCGACGCGCAGGCCTTCATCATCCACCGGAACGGACTGCACGCGCGCACCAAGGGCCAGGAACAGTTGCCGGGCGGGTGGGTAGCCGGGGTCTTCCATGGCCACTTGGCAACCGGGTTCCACCAATACCCGGGCGATCATGTCCAGCGCTTGCTGGGCGCCGTTGCACACCAGCAGGTCGGCTGCGCTGCAGTGCACGCCGCGGGCGTAGGCGATGTGGTGGGCAATGGCCTCGCGCAGCTCCGGCAGGCCCTGGGCCGGAAACTGCCGCTCGGGGTGGCGCTGGCTGCGGCGCAGGGCGTAGTTCAGGCAGCTGCGCCACTGGTCGAAGGGGAACTGTGCCTTGCTTGAAGCACCACCGATAAAGTCATAGCGGGAGGGCGCTTGCAGCTGGCGTTGGCCGAGCACGGTGGCGTGCTGCTGCCAGCGCTCGAGGGACGCGGCGCCGGCCAGGGGGATGGTGGTGGATTCATGGCTACGCAGCGGTTGGCGCGGCGTGATGAAAGTGCCACGGCCGACCACACCGCTGAGCAGGTTGTCGTAGGTAAGCCGCGAATAGGCCTCGGCCACCGTCTTGCGCGACACGCCCAGTTGCTCGGCCAGCAGGCGGGTGGGTGGCAACTGGGTGCCGGCGGTCAGGTGGCCACTGTCGATACCGGCGCGCAGTTGCTGATAGAGCTGGTCGGCCAAGCCTTTGCGGCCCTCCAGGCGAATGTGCAGTTCCATGGGGCGGTCCGGAGCGGGGGAGTGCTCAGGATAGCGGATTGGCCAGGGAAGGGCATGGGGCTGCAAAGCAGCCCCATAATCTCAGAGCCGGGCTGTACTCACCGTGATATAGCCCTTGTCGGCCACTGCGATGCGTATCACCGTTTCATCCGCTGGCGCCTTGCGGTTGCGCTTGATGCGCACGCCATCGACTGCGGCCGCTTTCAGGTGTTCCGCAATGGCCCGCCCGTTCGGGTCGAAGAACACTTCGCTGGCCAGCAACTCGATACGCTCGATCAGTTGCCGGGAGTGTTCGTCGGTGGCGCAGAAGAACATCACCCCCGACAGGTGCGGATCCTCTTCGGGGTTGCGGATGTCATGGGCCAGCATTTCGCACAAGCTGCTGCGCAGTTCGGCAATGGAGCGGGCGTAAAGGTGCATACGGAGCCTCCTCTGGATCGCGACCTTGCGTTTTCCAGTGCCGATCTTGTTTTTTGCGTGCAGAGGCAGCAAGTAGGACGCTTCCGGAAAGGTTGTGGGAAATTTCTGAAGACGCCGGAATGCCACCCCTGACTGGCCGGTGGCAGATGTTTGCTGCCGGCGCGACACAAGGCCGCGCCAGCAACACCGCGCAGCTTGGGCTAGCGTTGAACCTGCTGCTTGAACCTCAACCGCCAGCCATGCAGCAACGGCTCGGTATAGCCATTGGGCTGCTCGCGCCCCTTGAACACCAGCGCTCGGGCGGCGCGAAACGCATGCGATGCCTCGAAGTTGGCCGCCATTGGCCGGTACGCCGGGTCCCCGGCATTCTGTTGGTCTACCACCTTGGCCATGCGTTGCAGCGTGGCCTCGACCTGCTCGGCACCCACCACGCCATGGTGCAGCCAGTTGGCGATGTGCTGCGCTGAAATGCGCAGGGTGGCGCGGTCCTCCATCAGGCCCACATCGTGGATGTCCGGTACCTTGGAGCAGCCGACCCCTTGTTCGACCCAGCGCACCACGTAACCGAGGATGCCTTGGCAGTTGTTGTCCAGTTCAGCCTGGATATCGTCGGCACTCCAGGGCCGCTCGGGGCTGACCGGTACGCTGAGAAGGTCGTTCAGCAATGCGTCGCGCTGGGCGTTCCGGTTGGCTGCTTCCAGCGCCTGCTGTACCCCTGCCACGTCTACCTGGTGGTAATGCAGCGCGTGCAGCGTTGCGGCCGTCGGCGAGGGCACCCAGGCGGTGTTGGCACCGGCCTTGGGCTGGGCAATCTTCTGTTCGAGCATGGCCGCCATCAGGTCGGGCATGGCCCACATGCCCTTACCGATCTGCGCCTTGCCGCGCAAGCCGCAGGCCAGCCCCACCCGCACGTTGCTGCGCTCGTAGGCCTGGATCCAGGCACTGCTTTTCATGTCGCCCTTGCGCAACATGGCACCGGCTTCCATGGCGCTGTGCATCTCGTCCCCGGTGCGGTCGAGGAAGCCGGTGTTGATGAACACCACCCGTGATGCCGCACTGGCGATGCAGGCTTTGAGGTTGACGCTGGTGCGCCGCTCTTCGTCCATGATGCCCATCTTCAGGGTATTCGCGGGCAGGCCCAACAGGGCCTCGACGCGACCGAACAGCTGGTCGGCAAAGGCCACTTCGGCCGGCCCGTGCATTTTCGGCTTGACGATGTACAGGCTGCCTTCGCGCGAGTTGCCTCGGCGCTTGAGGTCGTGCAGGCCAATCAGGCTGGTGACCACGGCATCGAGGATGCCTTCCGGAATTTCCCGGCCATCGCGGTCGTGGATCGCCGGGTTGGTCATCAGGTGGCCGACATTGCGGATGAACAGCAGCGAACGGCCCGGCAAGGTCAGCGGCTGGCCGTTTGCCCCGTGATACTGGCGGTCGGCGGCCAAGGTGCGGCTGAAGGTTTTGCCGTCCTTGCTGACCTGTTCGCTGAGATCGCCTTTCATCAGGCCCAGCCAGTTGCGATAGACATTGACCTTGTCGTCGGCATCGACGGCTGCCACTGAATCTTCGCAGTCGATGATGGTGGTCAGTGCGGCTTCCAGCAGGATGTCCTTGACCCCGGCCAGGTCCTGCTGGCCGATGACGTTGGCCGGGTCGATCCGGATTTCGAAATGCAGTTGGTGGTGCTGCAGCAGGATCGCCGTTGGCGTGTTCGGCTCGCCTTGGTAGCCACGCATTTGTGCGGGGTTTTGCAAGCCAACCTGGCGGCCATCGGCCAAGGTGACCTGCAGTGCGCCCTGGTTGATCGCGTAGGCCTTGACGTCGCTGTGTGAGGCGCCGGCAAGCGGGGCTGAGGTATCGAGGAATTGCCGGCCATAGGCAATCACCTTGGCGCCGCGCACCGGGTTGTAGCCTTGGCCGCGCTCGGCACCCGCGGTTTCGGCGATGGCATCGGTGCCATAGAGGGCATCGTACAGTGAGCCCCAGCGGGCGTTGGCGGCGTTGAGGGCGTAGCGGGCATTGCTCAGTGGCACGACCAGTTGCGGGCCGGCTTGTACGGCGATCTCGCGGTCGACGTTGTGGGTGCTGATTTGCACGTTTTCGGGGGCATCCACGAGGTAGCCGATGCCTTGCAGGAAGTGCCGGTAGGCGGCCATGTCGCGGATCGGGCCGGGGTGCTGGCGGTGCCAGTTATCCAGTTCGGCCTGCAGGCGCTCGCGTTCGGCAAGCAGGGCACGGTTTTGCGGGGCCAGGTCGTGGACCAGGGTGCTGAAGCCTTGCCAGAAGGAGGCGGCTTCGATGCCGGTGCCGGGGAGGACTTCGTTTTCGATGAAGCGCTGGAGGATGGGGGCGATCTGGAGTTGATGGTTTGGCATTGTCTGTCCGCTCGGTGTTCAGTCTGCTCGATATGTGTTGCCCGCGAAGAGGCAGGTACAGGGCTCAGAGGGCCGCCGCCCCGACCTTGGCGACCTGGGCATCCTGCTCGGACTTGACCCCGGACACCCCAATCGCACCCACCACCTGGCCCTCCACCCGCAACGGCACGCCACCTTCCAGGCTGGTGAGCAGCGGTGCAGTGACAAATGCAGTACGGCCACTATTGACCATCTCTTCGTAATCCCGTGTTTCCTTGCGCCCCAGCGCAGAGGTCCGGGCCTTTTCCACGGCGATGTAAGCACTGGCTGGCGCACAGCCGTCCATGCGCTCCAGGGCCAGCGGGTGACCTCCGTCGTCAACCACGGCGATGGTCACGTTCCAGTGCTGGACCAAGGCTTCCTGGCGGGCGGCGGCCAATACGCGGGCGACTTCGGCCTGGCCGATCACGAACTTGCTATGCATGGGGGTTCTCCGGGTTCAAGGCTGCTTCGACAATTTCTATCCAGTGGCGTACCGGCGTACGCCCGGCCCCGTCGAGGTGGGCCTGACAGCCGATGTTGGCGGTGGCGATGACGTGCGGTTTGCCGCTTTCCAGTGCGTTGAGGCGGTTGTCACGCAGTTGCAGCGACAATTCGGGCTGGGTCAGCGAATAGGTACCCGCCGAGCCGCAGCATAAATGGCCGTCCGGCACAGTGGTGAGGTTAAAGCCCAGGCGCGTCAGCAGTGCTTCTACCGCGCCGCCCAGCTTGAGGGCATGTTGCAAGGTACAAGGGCAATGGAAGGCCAGGCGCTGTTCGGCGCACAGGCCCAGTTGCTCGACCGGCTCATCGCGCAGTACTTCTACCAGATCGCGGGACAGGGCGCTGACCCGCGCGGCCTTGGCGGCGTAACGGGGGTCGTTTTCCAGCAGGTGGCCGTAATCACGCACGAATGCGCCGCAGCCGCTGGCGGTTTGCACAATGGCCTCGGCCCCCGCTTCGATGGCGGGCCACCACGCGTCGATATTGCGCCGCGCACGCTGCAAGCCTTGCTCTTGGGCATTGAGGTGGTAGTCCACCGCGCCACAGCAGCCGGCCTGGTGGATCGGCTGCACGCTGATGCCCAGGCGGTCCAGCAGGCGCGCGGCGGCGGCGTTGGTGTTGGGCGACAAGGCCGGCTGCACGCAGCCTTCGAGCATCAACACCCGCCGTGCATGGCGTGGTGCCGGGCGCTGGCCGGGTGCGACTACCCGTGCCGGCAGTTTGCGTTTGAGTGTGGCCGGCAGCAGCGGGCGCAGGGCCTGGCCGCCACGGGTCAGGGCCTTGAACAGCGCCGGGCGTGGCACCACGGCTCGTAGGCCCTGGCGCAGCAGGCGCTGACCGAGCGGGCGCGGCACCTGTTGTTCGACCACGGCGCGGCCGATGTCCAGCAGGTCGTGGTACTTCACCCCTGAGGGGCAAGTGGTTTCGCAGTTGCGGCATGTCAGGCAACGGTCCAGGTGCAGTTGCGTGCTGGCCGTGATCGGCTCGCCTTCGAGCAGTTGCTTGATCAGGTAGATGCGCCCGCGCGGGCCGTCCAGTTCATCGCCCAGCAACTGGTAGGTCGGGCAGGTGGCGGTGCAGAAACCGCAGTGTACGCAGGACCGCAGGATGCTTTCTGCCTCGTCGGCGCGGGCCAGGCGTCGGGATGCTTCACTCAGGTTGGTTTGCATGGTCTGGCCTCACAGGTTCGGGTACAGGCGGCCAGGGTTGAACACGCCCTGGGGGTCGAGCTGTTGCTTCAGCGTCTGGTGGTAGCGCATCAGTGCCGTGGGCAGCGGCGGGCTGCTGTCTGCGCTGGCGGCGTAGCAGGTGGCGTGGCCGCCAACGTTGGCGACCAGGTCGCGAATGGCCTGGGCCGGTGCGCTGGACGTGAGCCAGCGCTGCGCTCCACCCCAGTCGATCAATTGCTGGCCGGGCAGGTCCAGCTCGCCAGTGGCGTTGGGCAGTGACAGGCGCCACAGCGGTGCAGGGCTGTTGAAGAATGCCAGGCGCTGCTCGCGCAGGTCGCTCCAGAACCGGCTGTCGAGGGTTGCGCCGCCCAGTCGCTGGCGTGCCGACTGTACCGAACCTTCACCGCCTTCCAGGCGCAGGTACAGTGCTTCGCCGTCATGGCAAGCCGCGCTGATCGGCAGCGGCTGCTGGCCCCATTCGGCCAACTCGGCCAGCGCCTCATGCCTGCCCATTGGCAGGCGCAGGCTCAGGCATTGGCGCGGCCGGGGCAGTACTTTCAACGAAACCTCGGTCAGCAACCCCAGGCAACCGAAGCTGCCCGCCATCAGCCGTGATACATCGTAACCGGCCACGTTCTTCATCACTTCGCCACCAAAGCGCAGCAACTTGCCGTGGCCGGTGATCACCCGCGTGCCGAGCACGTAGTCACGTACCGACCCGGCCCATGGCCGCCGGGGGCCAGACAAGCCGGCAGCGACCATGCCGCCCAAGGTGGCGTCCGGGCCCAGGTGTGGCGGTTCACAGGGAAGCATCTGGCCGGCTTCGTGCAGCGCCGCTTCGATCTCGCGCAGCGGTGTGCCGGCGCGGGCGGTGAGCACCAGTTCGGTCGGGTCGTAGCTGACGATGCCACGGTGGCTGCGGGTGTCGAGTACTTCGCCAGCGACAAGGTTACCCAGCATGGCTTTGCTGTTACTGCCCTGGATACGCAGCGGTGTGCCTTGGTTCAGCGCCTGGCCGACCTGCTCCAGCAGGGCCTGGCTGTTGTCGCGGTCCATGCTCATCAGAAGCGCTCCAGCTCGGGGAAGGGCAGTTGCCCATGGTGCACATGCATGGCGCCGAACTCGGCGCAGCGGTGCAGGGTGGGGATGTTCTTGCCGGGGTTGAGCAGGCCCTGCGGGTCGAAGGCGGCCTTCACCGCGTGGAACAGGGTGATTTCGTCGCTGTTGAACTGCGCGCACATCTGGTTGATTTTTTCGCGGCCTACGCCGTGCTCGCCCGTGATGCTGCCGCCTACCGCCACGCACAGTTCGAGGATCTTGCCGCCGATGGCTTCGGCGCGCTCCAGCTCACCTGGCAGGTTGGCATCGAACAGGATCAGCGGGTGCATGTTGCCGTCGCCGGCATGGAACACGTTGGCCACGCGCAGGCCGTATTCCGCGGACAGGTCACTGATGCCCTTGAGTACCCGTGGCAGTTCGCGACGCGGGATGGTGCCGTCCATGCAGTAGTAATCCGGCGAGATGCGCCCTACCGCCGGGAAGGCGTTCTTGCGCCCGGCCCAGAAACGCACGCGCTCGGCTTCGTCGCGGGCCAGCCGTACCTCGCGGGCCCCGGCTTGCGCCAGCACGGCGGCCACCCGTTCACAATCGTCATGCACATCGGCCTCGACCCCATCCAGCTCGCACAGCAGGATGGCCGCTGCGTCCACCGGGTAGCCGGCATGAATGAAGTCTTCGGCGGCGCGGATGGCCAGGTTGTCCATCATCTCCAGGCCGCCGGGAATGATACCGGCAGCGATGATTTCGGCGACTGCCCGGCCGGCGTCCTCGACACTGTCGAAACTGGCCAGCAGCACCCGCGCCACCTGGGGCTTGGGGAGCAGCTTGACGGTAACTTCCGTGACGATGCCGAGCATGCCTTCGGAGCCCGTGAACAGTGCCAGCAGGTCGAAGCCCGGGCTGTCCAGGGCATCGCTGCCGAGGGTCAGGCGTTCTCCTTCCACCGTGAGGATTTCCACCTTGAGCAGGTTGTGCACGGTCAGGCCGTATTTCAGGCAGTGCACGCCACCGGCGTTTTCCGCGACGTTGCCACCGATGGAACAGGCAATTTGCGAGGACGGGTCTGGTGCGTAGTACATACCGTGGGGTGCCGCCGCTTGGGAGATGGCCAGGTTGCGCACGCCGGGTTGCACACGGGCGTAACGGCCCTGTGGATTGACCTCCAGAATGCGGTTGAAACGCGCCATTACCAGCAGGATCCCCTTGGCCAGCGGCAGAGCGCCACCCGACAGGCCGGTGCCGGCACCACGGGCCACCACGGGTACACCGCGCTGATGGCAGAGCCTGAGCAAGGCCTGCACCTGCTCCAGGCGCTCGGGCAGCACCACCAGCAGCGGTACCGTGCGGTAGGCCGAGAGGCCGTCGCATTCGTAGGGTTTGAGGTCTTCTTCGCGGTACAGGATATCGATGTCTGGCAGGGCCTTGCGCAGCGCATGCAACAGGTCCGCCTGGTCTACGGTGGGCAGCGCGCCATCGACGCGTTCGTCGTACAGGATATTCATCGGCTCACT
Source organism: Pseudomonas sp. yb_9 (assembly GCF_043103635.1). NCBI lineage: Bacteria > Pseudomonadati > Pseudomonadota > Gammaproteobacteria > Pseudomonadales > Pseudomonadaceae > Pseudomonas > Pseudomonas sp. yb_9. The sequence goes on from NZ_JBICKA010000103.1 coordinate 30,667, forward strand.
CGGCAACGTTTTTGTTGTTGTTGGCAAAGCGGTCACCGTTGCAGCCTGCGCGTGCCAGCGGCCCGGGTCGAGTACGTCGTTCACTGGTCCTACCAGTTTTTCTGTAAAGGGCTGGTTATTGACGGCTTTGACTGGCTAGATTGGAACCATCGGTCGAAGTGGTCCTACCAGTGGGAGAGGGCGTGATGGGTGCTGAAGGCAAAGCCAAGGTCGCTGACCAGGTGGCCGAGCGGGTGGAACGGCTGATCGTTGACGGCGTACTCAAGGTGGGCCAGGCCTTGCCTTCGGAGCGGCGGTTGGTGGAGAAACTGGGGTGTTCACGCTCGGCACTGCGCGAAGGGCTGCGCATTTTGCGGGGGCGCGGCATCATCGATACCGAACAAGGGCGGGGTTCGTTCGTCGCCGACCTGACAGGGCAATCGGGTGCCACACCGTTGATGCATTTGTTTGGCTCGCAGCCGCGTACGCTTTTCGACTTGCTGGAAGTGCGGGCGTTGCTGGAGGCCGAATCGGCGCGGCTGGCGGCGTTACGCGCCACTGAGGTTGACCGCTTGCTGATTCGCCGGCGCTACGAAGAAATGCTGGCCGCGCACGAGGTACCCGACGCGATCGATGCCCGTGAACATGCCCGTCGCGACCACGCGTTCCACCGGGCGATCAGTGAGGCGTCACACAACCCGGTGCTGGTGCATACCTTGCAATCGCTCAGCGACCTGACCTTGAGCACGGTGTTTGCCTCGGTCAACAACCTGTATTGCAGGCCGGCGCAAAAGCGCCAGATCGACCGCCAGCATGCACGGTTGTATCAGGCGGTGATGGAGCAGTTGCCGGAGCAGGCGCAGCGGGCGGCGCGCGAGCATATCAACGGAATACGCGACAGTTTGCGGGAGATCGAGCAGGAAGAACAACGGTTGGTCAGGGCGATCATGCGTATGGATGGGTGGGGATGATCTAATACTGTGCCGGCCCTTTCGCGGGCTTGCCCGCGAAAGGGCCGGTGCAGGCTTATCTCAATGGTCAGCTATACGGTCATCCTGCGACAGAATGGCCCGGGCCAGTTCTTCATCATTGGCTTGCAACCCAGGGTGGTCCTTGCGGGCCTGTTCCAGCGCCGACTCCACATAGGCGCCACGGATAGCCCCACCGCTTGCGACGAAGGCAGAAAGTTCATCGCGTGCCGGGATGATCCGTTTATCGTCCTTGAAGGTCGAGTAAAGCGAAGCGGAAACACCGGCCGAGGTGGCGACGTCGCCCGCATCGACGCGGGCCAGGGCAGCACCGGCAGGCAGCAGGAGCAGCAGCGCAGGAGCGAGGAGTAGGTGGCGCATGTCGTGTTCTCCAGTAGCGTGAAGCCCAAGGGAATAAACCACTCAGTGTTTAAGAAAGCACGGAGTGGTTTATTCCCTTGGGAGGCGTGGAGATTACTGCGGCCGTTGCGTCGTCACGCATTGACCAGGCCGGCGATGGCGTGATCTTCTCTGTCTGGGGGCTATTAGCGGTATCGCCCGGCACGATCATTCAAAGAAAACTGAAGGTCCCGTCATGCCCGACTACAAGCTGCATTGCTTCGCTGAATCCGGAAATGCCTACAAAGCCGCGCTCATGCTTGAACTCACCGGTCAGGCCTGGCAGCCGGTGTTCGTCGATTTCTTCAACGGCCAGACCCGCGAGCCAGGCTGGCGCGATGAGGTGAACGAGCAGGGCGAGGTGCCGGTGCTGGAGCACGCGGGCAAAACCTTCACCCAGTCTGCGTTGATCCTGGACTACCTTGCCGAACAGACCGGCCAGTTCGGCCCGCGTGATGAAGACGAAAAACGCGAGATCTGGCGCTGGATGCTGTTCGACAACCACAAGTTCACCAGCTACTACGCCGCGCTGCGCTTTCTGTTTTGCCTGAAGAAAACGGGGGAAACGGACGTGACGCGGTTCCTGCGTGAGCGTGCCACGGCGGCTTACCGTATTGTCGATGCGCACCTGGCGAAGACGCCGTTCATGGTTGGCGGCCGGCTGACCATCGCCGACCTGTCGTTGGCAGGGTATGTGTTCATGCCGGAGGATACGGGCATTCCGTTGGCTGAGTTCACTCATATCGAGGCGTGGAAGGCGCGGATCGAGGCGCTGCCGGGGTGGAAGCATCCGTATGAGCTGATGCCGCGGACTGTATCCGCTTGACAAAGCATTGTGGCCGTTGCGTGATCAGCGGCCTGATTTTACAGGATCCCTGATACCGTGAGCGTTGGTATAAATGGGGAAGAATTTCTGTAGTCCAAAAGAAAATTTATCACCAAATGCCTTATCAAGCTGAGGTAATGGTTTGGGGCCGGGTAACCGTACGTATCTAGACGTGTAGGAGTTGCTGCTGGTGTCGAAATAAGTTTTACCTATGATTACGTCGCCAGGTGCTCGAACAGGTGTGTTGGTGGTACGTGCAATCTCTGCAGCAAAGTGTTTTCCGGTATAACATGAAATAAAAATAATTTCACTAAAGTTATTGGTGTCGATGGATGAGTTGTTCAGTAGGCTAGGAAATTCTTTGGCCGTATAAGCGTCGTCGGCAAAATAGACCTTTTTGCCATCGGGATCGTCATGCAGATTAACCAATAGCTTAGGTTCTTTTGCTTTGGGTTGGGTAGCAAAAAAGCCCATTGGCTTTTTTTCGGTAGGATCGAGTTTGAGGGCTACAAGGTTTTTATAGTATTTATATTGGTGGTGGCCGTCGGGGTCGTAGCTGTTGACAGGATCGTTATGCGTATACGCGTACGCGCTGACACCCCCTTGGCCGAACGGGCTAATGTCATCCGCGGCCTGAAATCGCTTCAGGGTGGGAGAGTACCAGCGATAGCCCTGGCCTAATCCGTAATTACCGGTAAACGGGTCGGGATATTCACCATTGAATCCGACACTCACCTGTTGCTTATGGAGGGCGAATCCGAAGGGCGTATAGTTAAGGTGTACTATTTTTTCAGGTGAAAGAATAGCTGTCGGCGTATTCATCATGGTGCTGGCTACAAGATTGGGATAAAGCTGGGGAGAGTGCTTGATAGCCAAGGTAAGCCGGCCGTAACTCAATGCTCGGGTGGAAGCGACCTGGCTAATCCGTGTACATGCCACATTGTGTTGATAGAATATTCGCATCTGGTTATGCCTCTCAGATGATCGAGCATAAAGCGTCGTGCGTTACATTCGCTACTGACAAAAATGACAGGTATGGATAAGCTGCTCCCACAGACTGGACCAATGCCGGAGCCGTGCGCTGCACCTGTAGGAGCGGCTTTAGCCGCGAAGAGGCCAGCGCAGGCACTGCAAGATTCAGATCGACAACCGCACTACCCGGTTGTCCAGCACCTGCTGCTCTTGCCCCCGCCGCTTGTTCACCACCAGCTCGCCAATGGCAATCAGGCGCGTGCGCGTGATGTTGCGCGACAAACCCAGCAACTGCGCGGTATGCACCTGGTTGTAATGGCAGAACCGGTAGGCCGAGCGCAGCAGGGCATTTTCCACCTTTTCGTACAGATCGCCCGGTTGCTCCTCGTACAGCCGGCTGAACGCCCGCTGCAACAAGTCGTCCACACCATTGCCCGCTGGCTCTTCCTCTTGCCGTTCGATGCGCAGGTTTGACAGGCGCAGGTCCTGTGCCTGCACCGTGCCGTCGCCGCAAGTGAGCAAGCTATGGTGAATCACGTTTTCCAGTTCGCGGATATTGCCCGGCCAACTGTACTCCACCAGTTTGGCCTGGGCCTTGGCGCTCAGTTCTACTGGTCCGTACCCCAGCCGGTCGCTGTAGCTGCGGATGAAGTGCCGGGCCAGCGGCAGGATGTCACCCGGGCGGTCGCGCAGCGGGTGCAACTGCAAGGTCACCACGTTCAGGCGGTAGTACAGGTCTTCACGGAAATGCCCGGCGTTGATGGCCTTTTCCAGCTGCACGTTGGTTGCGGCCAAGACCCGCACATTGATCGGGATGCTCTTGCGCGACCCTAGCCGCACCACCTCGCGCTCTTGCAGCACGCGCAGCAGCTTGACCTGGATTGGCAGGGGCAGGTCGCCGATTTCGTCGAGGAACAGCGTGCCGCCATTGGCTTCCTCGAACCAGCCGGCCTTGGCCGCCAGGGCGCCGGTGAAGGCGCCTTTTTCATGGCCGAACAGTTCGGCCTCCACCAGCGACTCGGAGAATGCCCCGCAGTTGACTGCGACGAACGGGCCGTTGCGCCGGCCGCTGAGGTTGTGGATGTGGCGTGCGACCAGCTCCTTGCCCGTACCGGTTTCGCCGATGATCAGGACGCTGGCCTCGCTGGGGGCGACCTGTTGCAAGTGGGCGAGCAGCGCCTGCGATCTGGGGTCTTCGAAGACCTGTGCGGTCGCCCTGATCGAGGTAGCCAGTGTCGGTGACGGGGGGAGGGTCAGCAGTTGCATGGGCAATCCTCAGGAATAGAAGGATGGGGCAGGGCGCTTGTCGTTGAGGGCCCACTCGCCGAGTTCGTGGATGCGGTAGTCCACCGGATCGTGCAGGGTTTGTGTGCGAAGGTTGCGCCAATGGCGGTCGAAGCGCAGCGCGGCATGGGTGGCGCGCGCGCCGGTGACTTCGAACAGGCGGTTGCAGATGTCCAGGCCGTGGCGGCTGGCGGCGACCTTGGCGGTGCCGATGGCCAGGGCCAGGTCGCCGCGCTCTTCCGCCGTGAGGGCATGTTCCTTGGCCCAGGCGGCATCCAGCTGGCGTGCGGCCCGTTCGATCAGCAGACGCACGCTTTCAAGGCCAACCCAGAACTCGCCGTAATGGCGCAGCACGTAAGGGTCTTCGGCAGTGCTGGCGGCGCTGGAGCGGAACCACGGCCGGCTTTCCTTGAGGGTGTACTGGCGGGCTTCTTCGAAGGCGCCTTCGGCAATGCCGAGGAACAGGTTGGCGAAGTGCAGCTGGGCAATCAGCGGGCGCAGGGCGGCGAACGGAGTGCTCAGCGGGCCTGGTTCAAGCAGCAGTTCGTTGTGCTCTACCCGTACCCGCTCGAACGTGGCGCTGCCGCTGTCGGTCTGGCGTTGACCGATGTTGTTCCAGTCGCTGTGCAGGCTGATGCCGGTGCGGCCACTGGGGATGGCGGCAATCAGCAGCTTGCCGCCGGCACGTTCGTCCACAGCCGAGGCGATGAGCATTTCCGAGTCGCTGGCACCGGAGCAGAAGCTTTTCTTGCCCGAGAACTCGCACCAGCCATCGAGGTGCTTGACCACGGTGCGGGTGTCCAGCGGGTTCAGGGCATTGCCCCAGAACCACTGTTTGCGGGCGGTCTGTTCGAACCAGGGCTGCCATTGGTCGGGGCGTGAGAACAGGCGCACGGTAGCCAGCATCAGGTGGTGAAAGCCGAACACATGGGCAATGGAGTTGTCGACCCGCGCGAACTCGCGCACCACCGCGAACGTGTCGTGCCAGTTGGCGCCCTGGCCACCGAAGACCTGCGGGATCACCAGCGACAGCAGGCCGCTGTCACGCAGGGCATCGCGCTCGGCTTTCGGCGTGCCGCCGCGCTCGTCGCGTTCGACGGCGGTCTGGGCAAACTGCCCGGCCAGTTCGCGGGCAATCGCCAAGGCCGGGCGCAGCGGGGTATTCACAGGTGCATTCATGGCCGCTCCTCAGGCGCTTTTACGCAGTGCGTGGTGGGCGCCGAACAGCGGCACGGCACGCTCTGCAGCCAGGCGGATACGGGCGGCGAGGGCATCGCTGGACACGCGGTAGTCGGCCAGTTCTGCCTGGCTGGCGAACACGCCGATGGGCAGGGTCAGGGCTTGCAGGAAGCTGAACAGCGGGCGCAACTGGTGGTCGAGCACCAGCGCATGGCGCTCGCTGCCGCCGGTGGCGGCGAGCAGAACCGGGGTGTCGACCAGAGCGTCCTGGCCGATCAGGTCGAACAGGTGCTTGAAGTGGCCGGTAAAGCTGCCGCGGTACACGGGGGTGGTCACGACCAGCAGGTCGGCCTTTTCCACCAGGCGCAGTTGCTGCTCGACGGTGTCGGGCAGTTCGCTGCGCCACAGGGCGCTGCCCAGTGGGCGGGCGATGTCGCCCAGTTCGATCAGGTGCGGCTTGATGTGCAGGTGCTCGGCCAGTTCGGCGAGGATCGCCTCGGTCAGGGCCAGGGTGCGTGACGGGCGGGAAGTGCCGCCGGACAGGGCTACGACGTTCAGTGGGGTGCTCATGGGCAGGTCTCCGGTTCGGGTTGAGCGGGGGACTTTGCTTGAGCAATCGTCGTGCCGGGTTCTAATGTTCTTCTAAATCAACACGTTATCGCGTTAGCAGGTTTGCGTCGCTGTTGCCGGGCGGGCGTTTCGTGTTGATTGGGTGTTGCGCTGCGAACAGTTGGCCAGGTGTTGGCGGCTGTGCAGTGGAGAGAGTTATAGAGGATTATCTTTCATTAAAAAAAGAATAAGAATTCATATTGTTATGCATTTTTTATCGATAGGCCGCGGTCTTGCCGGTACCGACAATGCCCTGTACGAACGTCACCAGTTGATCCCTCGCGGTGGTCACGCTTCCCCATTGCGCCTGCCCGCACAGCAAACCCAGCACGGCATGGGCAATCGACCGCGCTCGGCGTGCCGGCAGCCCGCATTCTGCGGCGACAATGTCACTAAGCAGCCCGCTGTATTGCAGTTTCAACTGTTCGATTTGCAACAGTTGCTCTGTGTTCAGGTTCATGGCTTCCCGCGTCAGCAACACCAGTTTGTCGGGGTTGGCCTGGCTATACGTCACGAAGGCCTGCACAAAGCACGGCAAGCGTTCACGGGTGGTACGGGCACCTTTGAGGCATTGTCGGGTTTCATACAGCAGGTCGGTCAGGCTCGACTCGATCAGCTCGAACAGCAGCGCCTGTTTGCTCTCGATGTGGTGGTACAGCGAGCCGGCGCGCAGGCCCAGGTGGCTGGCCAGGTCACGCAGGCCGATGGCCTGGTAGCCATGGCTGGCAAACAAGGCGCTGGCCGCATCCAGCAAGCGGTCCCGAGCGTGCGGGGTGGGGACGGGCGAGAAGCTGGAAGCGGGCATGCAAGCACCTGTCGGCGAATTGATGTTTGACCAAATGTAAGACAACAGGCATCTTACGTAAAGACTCAATCGCGGAGGTGTTTTGTGGAAAATCAAACGGTGGTGATTGTAGGTGGTGCCTCGGGGCTGGGCCTGGAAACAGCCCGGCTGATGGTAAAACGTGGTGCCGGCAAAATCGGCCTGATCGACCGCAACGAGCAATTGCTGGTACACGCTGCAGAAGAACTGCGCGGGCAGGGTGTAGAAGTGGCAATCGCAGTAGGCGACATTGCCCGCAAGGACACCGCCCATGCGGCCTTCGCCCAGATCGTCGAAGGCTTGGGGCGGGTGCATTGCCTGGTCAACAGTGCGGCCATCTACCCGCGCAAGGACATCTTCGAGATCACTGACGACGAGTGGGACCTGGAGAACGCCGTCAACATCAAGGGCACCTACCACATGATGGTCGCCGCGGTGCGCCACATGCAGCAGTACGTGGCGGCCCCGGCGGTGACCGGGCGTATCGTCAACGTGACGTCGGTGGACGCCTTCAAGGCCCACCCGCAAAACGCCCACTATGCCGCCACCAAGGCAGCGGTGGTAAGCCTGACCAAGTCGTTCGCCCAGGCCTGTGCCAAGGACCAGATCCTGGTCAACTCGGTAGCCCCGGCCGGTTTTGCCACCGAGCGCGCCAAACAGCTGGGCTTCCTCGGCGAGCTGGCGGCAGCCAACCCGCTGGGCCGTGCTGCGGAACCGGCAGAAATCGCCGAGTGGATCGTGATGATGGGCAGCAGCCGCAACAGCTATGCCACCGGTGAAAACGTGATTGTCAGCGGGGGTTACATCTATGCCTGAAGTCGCATTCCCCGAGGGCTATCAGCGCGCGCTGGTGACCGGGGCTACCAGCGGTATCGGCAAGGCCATCGTACTGGCGCTGCGTGATGCCGGCCTGCAAGTGATTGCCGTGGGGCGCAGCCCTGAGGCGTTGGCCGAGCTGGCTTGCGAGCCGGGTGTGACCACCTTGCAGGCGGATGTGCGTGATTACCGTTCGCTGGCTGCCGCGCTGGAAGGGCAAGCGGTGGATGTGCTGGTCAACAACGCGGGCATTCTGTCCACCCGGGCGGCATTCCAGGACATCGACGAAGCCGAAATCGACAACATGCTCGACATCAACCTCAAGGCGCCGTTGCACCTGGCGCGCCAGGTGCTGCCAGGCATGGTCGGGCGGGGCAGGGGGCACCTGTTCTTCATAGGTTCCAGTGCTGGCCGAGCGCCGCACCCGGGCGCAGCGGTGTACGGTGCGTCCAAGGCCGGGGTTAGCCTGTTCTGCGATGCCTTGCGCTGTGACCTGTTGGGCAGCGGCGTTCGGGTGACCGAGATAGCCCCGGGCCGGGTGCAGACCCAGCTGTACAAGACTGCCATGGGCTTGCAGGCGGCAGGCAGTGAGCTGTATGACGGTTATGAATCGATCCAGCCGGTAGATATCGCCCAGCTGTTGCTAGCGGCGCTGAAGATGCCGCGGCAAGTGGATGTGTCGCGGTTAGAAGTGTTCCCCACAGCGCAGGCGGTGGGTGGCGGGCGGATGGTCAAGACGGCTGGTTGATCTGGCAGTTGTGTTGCCTGTGCCCGCTAAGAGGCCAGCGCAGGCAATGCAGATTTGAGCAAATAGGTGCTTGACCACCTGTAAGACAACATATAACTTACATGAAGACCGCCCCAACCGGTCGAGACAACTACAAAGCATTGCAGGGGATATGACGATGACTGCGACATCATGCCGGGTCGGCGTGGACATAGGCGGCACCTTCACCGATATCGCGCTGGACGTGAACGGCGTGCTGCATTCGACCAAGATCCTGACCGACTACGAGTTGCCTGAACGGGCCATCCTCACCGGCGTGCGCCAGGTGGTGGAGCAGGCGGGCTTGGCCTTGTCGGACATCGACCAGTTGATCCACGGCACCACCCTGGCCACCAACGCCCTGATCGAGCGCCGTGGCGCGCGCACCGCCTTCATCACCACCGAAGGCTTCCGGGACACACTGGAAATGCGCACCGAAAACCGTTTCGAGCAATACGACATCAACATCGCCCTGCCGCCGCCACTGATCGATCGTGAACACCGCTACACCTTGCGTGAGCGCCTGAATGTCAAAGGCCAGGTGCTGATCGCTCCTGCGCAGGCCGAGGTCGATGCCCTGGTCGAGCGCATTGCCGAAGGCAACTACGAAAGCGTTGCCATCGGCTTCATTCACAGCTACGTCAACGGTGCCCACGAACGCCAGTTGCGCGATGCCCTGCAGGCGCGACTGCCGCAGTTGTCGATTTCCATTTCCAGCGAAGTCTCGCCGCAGATGCGCGAGTTCGAGCGCTTCAATACCGTGTGTGCCAACGCTTACGTCAAGCCGCTGATCAAGTCTTACCTGGACCGCCTGGTGGTGACCCTCAAGCAGGAAGGCGCCCATTGCCCGGTATTCATGATCCACTCCGGCGGCGGCATCATCTCGGTGCAAAGCGCCGCTGAGTTCCCGGTCCGTCTGGTGGAGTCCGGCCCGGCCGGTGGCGCCATCTTTGCGGCCGACATCGCCCGCCGCTACCAGCTGGAGAACGTGCTGTCGTTCGACATGGGGGGCACCACGGCGAAAATCTGCCTGATCGAACACCAAGTACCGAAAACCGCGAAAACCTTCGAGGTTGCCCGCACCTACCGCTTCAAGAAGGGCAGCGGCATGCCGATTTCCATCCCGGTGGTGGAAATGGTCGAAATCGGTGCTGGCGGCGGCTCCATCGCCAGCATCGACAGCATGCGCCAGATTCGCGTGGGCCCGCACAGTGCGGCCTCCGAGCCTGGCCCTGCCTGTTACGGCCGTGGGGGCCTGGAGCCGACCATCACCGACGCCAACCTGCTGCTCGGCCGCCTGGATGCAGACAACTTCGCCGGTGGCGCGCTGCGTTTGTCCACCGACAACGCGGCCAACGCCATGGCCCGGGTCATCGGCCAGCCGTTGGGCATGCAGGCCGACACCGCAGCGTTTGGCGTGTGCGAAGTGGTTGACGAGAACATGGCCAACGCCGGCCGTGTGCATGCGGTGGAAAGCGGCAAGGACATTGCCGACTACACCATGATCACCTTTGGCGGTGGCGGCCCGCTGCACGCTGCACGGCTGTGCGAGAAAATGGGTGTGGCACGCTTCATCGTCCCGGCGGGTGCCGGCGTGGGTTCGGCGATCGGCTTCCTGCGTGCGCCATTCGGCTACGAGGCCGTACGCAGTGCGTTCGTACGCTTGTCCGAGTTCGAGGCCGCGCAGGTCAATGATCTGATCGACGAGATGAAAGCCGAATCGCTGGGCTTTCTGCGCCAGGGCATGCCGATCGGTGAGCCGGAAATGGACTGCACGGCGTTCATGCGCTACGTGGGCCAAGGCTGGGAAATCCCGGTTGCCTTGCCATTCAAAGCCTTCAGCGCTGCCGACACGCTAGCGTTCAAAGCCCGTTTCGAAGAAGCCTACACCCGCTTCTTTGGCCGCCCCATCGAAGGGCCGGACATCGAGATCGTCAGCTGGTCGGTCAAGGCCAGTTCGCCCCTGCCACCTGTCACGCAGGTTGAAGAGGTGGGCGCCGCCTACCGCGCCCATGAGATTTCCCGCCGCCAGGTGTTCGACGTGGCCGCCGGTGGTTTTGTCGAAGCCGGCATCCACCCGCGCGAAGAGCTGCAAGTCGGTGCCCGTGTCGACGGCCCGGCGATCATCGTCGAGCGCGAAACCTCGACCTTCGTCACCTCCAACTTCACCGCCACGGTCCAGCCAGACGGCTGCCTGCTGGTCGTGCGCCGCTAACGCCTGAATTCGGAAGCCAGAACCATGAGCGATACGTTGATCGACATTCAAATGCAGGTGATGTGGAACCGCCTGGTCTCGGTGGTCGAAGAGCAGGCCCTGACCCTGATCCGTACTGCCTTCTCCACCAGTGTGCGCGAAGCCGGCGACCTGTCCGCCGGGGTGTTCGACCGAGCCGGCAACATGCTGGCCCAGGCCGTCACTGGCACCCCTGGCCATGTGAACACCATGGCCGAGGCGGTGGTGCACTTCATCAATGACATCGGCGAGGACAACATTTTCGAAGGCGATGTCTACGTGACCAACGACCCGTGGAAGGGCACTGGCCACCTGCACGACATCACCATCGTTTCGCCGTCCTTCTACAAGGGCAAGCTGATCGGCTATTTCGCCAGTACTGCGCACGTGGTCGATATCGGTGGCCGGGGCTTCGGCCCCGATGCCCGCGAAGTGTACGAAGAAGGCTTGTTCATCCCGATCATGAAGTTGTTCGAGCGCGGCAAGGTCAACCGCGACCTGATCAACATCCTGCGCAACAACGTGCGTGAGAGCGACCGGGTAGTGGGCGACTTCTATGCGCTGTCGGCGTGCAACGAAACCGGCCACAAGCGCCTGCTGGACATGCTCGAAGAGTTCAAGCTGGACGACCTGGAGCACATTGGCGGGTTCATCCTCGAACACAGCCGTCGCGCTACCCTGGAATGCTTCAAGTCGCTCCCCCACGGCACCTTCAGCAACAGCATGACCCTCGACGGCTACGATGTGCCGGTAACCCTGGCGGTGACCATCACGGTTGGCCCCGATGGTATCAAGAGCGACTTTACCGGCACCTCGGGCATGAGCCAGTTCGGCATCAACGTGCCGCTGGGCTACGCCAAGGCTTATGCCTGCTATGGCCTCAAGTGCATCGTCGCGCCGGAAATCCCGAACAACACCGCTTCGCTGGCGCCGTTCGACGTCACCGCGCCCGAAGGCTGCATCCTCAATGCCAAGCACCCGGCGCCGGTATCGGTGCGCCATGTGCTGGGCCATTTCGTACCCGACCTGGTGCTCGGCGCGCTGCACAAGTGCCTGCCAGGCAAAGTGCCGGCCGAGGGTGCCAGCGCCCTGTGGAACCTGCACCTGAGCGTGCGCCCGCTGGAGAGCAACCCCAACGGCCGCAACGCCGAGATGCTGATGTTCAACAGCGGCGGCATGGGTGCCCGCTCGGCGATGGATGGCCTGAGCGCCACGGCGTTCCCCAGCGGCGTGCACACCATGCCGGTGGAAGCCACCGAGCATGCCGGCCCGGTAGTGGTCTGGCGCAAGGAACTGCGCGAAGGCTCTGGCGGTGCCGGACAGTTGCGCGGTGGCCTGGGCCAGGAAATCGAAGTCTCGGCGGCCGAAGGCTACAGCTTCCGCTTCAGTGCCATGTTCGACCGTATCCAGTACCCGGCACGCGGCCTGGAGGGCGGCCAGGAGGGCGCCCAAGGTTTCGTTGGCCTGGATGACGGCAGCTTGCTGCGCGGCAAAGGCCAGCAATTCGTACCCGCTGAGCGCCGCCTGGTGCTGCGCCTGCCCGGTGGCGGTGGTTATGGCGACCCGCGCCAGCGCGACCGCAAGCAGGTTGAGCGCGATGTGCGTGCGGGTTACATCAGCGCCGAACAGGCACGTATCGACTACGGCTTTGACGCCGCTCAGGAGCGCTAGACGATGGACGTGCAAAGCAGCCGCGTGCGCGCGGTAAAAAGCTCGCCAAGCATGGCCGTGTCGGTACTGGCCAAGCAGATGCTGGCCAAGGGCGAACCGGTCATCAACCTGGCACTCGGTGAGCCAGACTACAACGTGCCGGCCCACGTGATCGAGGCGGCCTATCAGGCCATGCTGGCGGGCAACAACCACTACACCGGGCCCAATGGCCTGGAGGTGTTGCGCCAGGCCATCGTCGACAAGTTTGCCCGGGAAAACGATCTGGTCTATGGCCTGGACGAAATCTGCGTAGGCAACGGTGCCAAGCAGCTGTTGTTCAACGCCTTTCTGGCCACGCTCGAACCGGGTGACGAGGTCATCACCCCGGCGCCGTACTGGGTGTCGTACACCGACATGGCCATGCTCAACGGTGGTGTGCCCAAGGTCATCCCTTGCGGCGCCGAGCAGCGGTTCAAGCTCACGTCCGAGCAGCTGGACGCGGCCATTACCCCGCGCACGCGCTGGGTGATGCTCAACTCGCCGAACAACCCGAGCGGGGCGATCTTCACCCGTGAAGAGTTCGCGGCGTTGGGCCAGGTATTGGAGCGCCACCCGAACGTGCTGATCATCTCCGACGAAATCTACGAGCACATCGTGCTGGGCGATGAGCCGTTCGTGTCGTTCGTCACTGCTTGCCCGCAACTGCGCGAGCGCACCTTGCTGATCAACGGCGTGTCCAAGGCCTATGCCATGACCGGCTACCGCCTGGGTTACGCCGCCGGGCCGAAAGATCTGGTCGTGGCCATGAACAAGACCCAGTCACAAACCACCACCTGCCCGTCGAGCATTTCGCAGCTGGCCGCCGTGGCGGCGCTGAACGGGCCGCAGGACTTCGTGCGAGAGGCCAACCGTGAATACAAGGCGCGCGGCGCGCTGGTGGTGCAAGGCTTGGCGCAGATGCCGGGCTTGCAGCTGCAGATGCCGCAGGGCGCGTTCTATGCGTTCCCTGAGGTCAGTGCCTTCATCGGCAAGCGCACCCCGGATGGCCAGGTCATTGGCAACGATGCCGACCTGTCGACCTACCTGCTGCGTGTCGGCAAAGTCGCGACCGTGCCGGGTTCGGCGTTTGGCCTGGAGCCCTACATTCGTCTGTCGTTCGCCACGTCGCGGCAGGAACTGGAACAAGCCCTGGGGCAGTTGCGCGACGCGTTCGCGGCGCTGTCCTGAGCCCATCAAGCAATCGAGGTAACACATGAGCAAGCCTTTCAAACGCCTGCTGATCACCGGCGCCGCCGGGCGCCTGGGCAGCGTGCTGCGCAAGCACCTGGCCGCCTTCGCCGATGAGCTGCGCCTGACCGACATCGCCGACATGGGCCAGGCCGCGCCCCATGAACAGTTGGTGCGCTGCGACCTGGCCAATTTCAACGATGTGCTGCCGCTGACCGAAGGCGTCGATGCCATCGTGCATGCTGGTGGCGTGCCGGTGGAGGACACCTTCGAGAAGATCCTCAACGGCAACATTGTCGGCACCTACAACATCTATGAAGCGGCGCGGCGCAACGGTGTGAAGCGTGTGGTGTACACCAGCTCCAATCACGCCATCGGCTTCTATGACCGTACCGAGACCATCGATGCCACCGCCGCGCATCGCCCCGACAGCCTGTATGGCGTCAGCAAGTGCTTTGCCGAAGACCTGGGCCGCTACTACTGGGACAAGTTCGCCATCGAGTCGGTCAACCTGCGCATTGGGTCGTCGTTCCCCGAGCCGCTGGACCGGCGCATGCTCGCCACCTGGCTGTCGTTCGACGACTTTGCCCAGCTCACCGAGCGCTCGTTGTTGGCGCCACGGGTGGGGCACATGATCGTCTACGGCATGTCGGCCAACCGTGAAAGCCTGTGGGACAACCGGCTGGCTTCGTCGATCGGCTACGTACCCAAGGACAGCGCCGACGACTACCGCGACAAGGTCCTGGCCGAGCACCCGCCACTGCACCCGAATGAACCGGCTGCACGCTTCCACGGCGGCAACTTCGCCGGCGCCGGCCATTTCGAAGACCCGAAATAACGCCCACATCAGAAGAGAGCTAATTCCATGGCTTCCACCGCTAAACAACAGAACTACGATGTGGTGATCGTCGGCGGCGCGGTCAACGGCAGCGCCACCGCCTACTTCCTGGGCAACAACCCGGACTTCAAGGGCTCGGTGCTGGTCATCGAGCGCGACTGGACCTACAACAAGTCGGCTACCGCATTGTCCAGCAGCTCCATCCGTCAGCAGTTCTCCAACCCGATCAACATTGAAATCTCCAGGTTCGGCGCCGAGTTCGTGCGCAACTTCCCCGACGTGATGGAGGTGGAGGGCGACCGTCCGGACTTGGCCTTCCACGAGAATGGCTACCTGTTCCTTGGCGACGACAAGGGCTATGAAGTGCTGCGCCGTCTGCACGATACCCAGGTGTCTCACGGCGCGGATGTGCACCTGCTCGACCCCGAGCAGCTCCAGCGCAAGTTTCCCTGGGTGAACATCGACAGCCTTGCTGGCGCCAGTTATGGCCAGAGTGGAGAAGGCTGGTTCGACAGCCTTGGCATGCTCAACGGCTTCCGCCGCAAGGCGCGCTCGATGGGTATCGAGTACATCGAGAACGAGGTGGCGGGTATCCAGCGTGAAGGTGACCGCATTACCGGCGTCCAACTGGCCAGCGGCGAGCGCATCGGCTGCGGCCTGTTGGTGAACTGTGCCGGTACTCGGGGCACCAAGGTCGCGCGCATGGCGGGCTTGGATATTCCGGTCGAGCCACGGCGCCGCTCACTGTTCGTGTTCGACTGCCGCACCCCGCTGGAAGGCACCGTGCCACTGACCATCGATCCCACCGGGGTGTTCTTCCGCCCGGAGGGCAAGTTCTACCTGGGCGGCACGTACCCGAAGAACGACCCGGAAGTGGACTTTGAAGACTTCGACGTGCTGCACGAAGAGTTCGACGAAGAGGTATGGCCGATTCTTGCCGAGCGGGTGCCAGCCTTCGAGGGCATCAAAGTGGTCAACTACTGGGCCGGGCACTACGACTTCTGCGTGCTCGACCACAACGCCATCGTTGGCCCGCATAACGAAGTGAACAACTTCCTGTTCTGCAACGGCTTCAGCGGGCACGGCCTGCAGCAGGCACCGGCCATTGGCCGCGGGCTGTCCGAGCTGATCACCTATGGCGGCTACCGCTCGCTCGACCTGGGCGCGCTGAGCTACCAGCGGGTGATCGACAACAAGCCGTTCCTGGAAGATTCGGTCATCTGACCGCAGCGCCTGAGGGAGAACAACAATGAGCAACTCCGAAGTGAAGCGCAGTGGTGGCCAGGTGCTGGTCGATGCTCTGCGGGTGAATGGTGTCGAGCGTGCGTTCTGTGTACCGGGTGAAAGCTACCTAGCGGTGCTCGATGCACTGCATGATGTGCAAGATGAAATCGACCTCATCGTCTGCCGCCAGGAGGGTGGTGCCGCCTACATGGCCGAGGCCTACGGCAAGTTGACCGGCAAGCCGGGCATCTGCTTTGTCACCCGTGGCCCAGGCGCCACCAACGCCTCGGTGGGTGTGCACACCGCCTTCCAGGACTCCACGCCGATGCTGCTGTTCATTGGCCAGGTGGCCCGCGACCAGATCGAGCGCGAAGCCTTCCAGGAAGTGGATTACCGGCGCATGTTCGGCCAGATGGCCAAGTGGGTTGTGCAGATCGACGATGCCGCACGCATTCCCGAACTGGTCAACCAAGCTTTCCAGCGCGCCATCAGCGGCCGCCCCGGGCCGGTGGTGATCGCCTTGCCGGAAGACATGCTGACGGACTTGGTACAAGTGGCCGATGCCCGCCCGGCCCAGCGTGTCGAAGCTGCCCCGGCGCCGCAGGCGCTGGGCGAACTGCAGGCGCTTCTGGCCAAGGCCCAGCGGCCATTGGTGATTGCCGGTGGCGGTGGCTGGAACGACCAGGCGGTGGCCGACCTGAAGCGCTTCGTGCAGGCGCAGCATTTGCCGCTGGCGGCGTCATTCCGCTGCCAGGACCTGTTCGACAACACCGACCCGCACTATGCCGGCGACCTTGGCCTGGCTGCCGGCCCGGTATTGGTCGATGCAGTGAAGCAATCTGACCTGTTGATCGTGGTAGGCGCACGTCTGGGCGAAATGACCACGGGCGGTTACGCGCTGGTCGACATCCCGACACCGAAACAGGCACTGGTGCACGTGCACGCCAGCGCCGAGGAAATTGGCCGCGTCTACCAACCGACCCTGGGCATCAATGCCGGCCCGGCCAGCTTCCTGAACCAGGCCGCCACCTTGCCCGCCGTGCGCCCGGCGGCGTTCACCGACTGGGTCGCCAGCCTGAACTGCGGCTACCGGGGCAACTTCGAAACCCCGCGTTCGCCGGGTGATGTGCAGATGAGCGAAGTCATCGCCTGGCTGAACAAGACCTTGCCGGCCGATAGCATCCTTACCTGCGGTGCCGGTAACTACACCGGCTGGGTGCACCGTGGCTACCAACACCGTGTATTCCGTACGCTGCTCGGGCCAACCAACGGCTCCATGGGGTACGGCGTGCCGGCAGCAGTAGCAGCCAAGTTGACCTACCCGCAGCGCACGGTAGTGGCGTTTGCCGGCGACGGTTGTTTCCTGATGAATGGCCAGGAGCTGGCCACGGCGGTGCACTACGACGCCCGGGTGATCACGGTGGTGGTCAACAACGGCATGTACGGCACCATCCGCATGCACCAGGAGCGTACTTACCCGGGCCGGGTGTCTGGCACCGAACTGCATAACCCGGACTTTGCCGCCCTGGCGCGCGCCTATGGGCTGCACGGTGAAACGGTCACTCGCACTGAGGACTTCGCCGCCGCTTTCGAGCGTTGCCAGGCGTCCGGCAAGCCGGCGCTGATCGACGTGCAGGTCGACCCTGAAGCCCTGACCCCGCGCATGACCCTCAGCCAGATCCGCGACAAGGCCCTGCAGGCCAAACGCTGATTCACCTCAGGTGGGGTGCGGTCCGGCCCCATCTTTTTCATCCTTCGAACGAGCCAATCGACATGAACCTTGCCGATCGTGATCTGCTGCGTGAAGTTTGCTATATCGATGGACAATGGCTGGCCGCCGACAGCGGCCAGCGCATTGCCGTGACCAACCCGGCCACAGGCGAAGTACTCGGCCATGTGCCGCGCATGGGCACAGATGAGACCCGCCGCGCCATCGCCGCCGCCGAGCGCGCCTTGCCGGTGTGGCGGGCACTGACCGCCAAGGAGCGCGCAGCCCGGCTGCAAGCCTGGTTCCGCGAAATCCTTGCCCATCAGGAAGACCTGGCGCGCATCATGACCGCTGAACAAGGCAAGCCATTGGCCGAATCCCGTGGCGAAATTGCCTTTGCCGCGGCTTATGTGGAGTTTTATGCCGAGGAAGGCAAGCGCATCTATGGCGATGTGATCCCTTCACCGAACCGTGACCGGCGCTTGATCGTGACCAAAGAGCCGATCGGCGTCTGCGCGGCCATCACGCCGTGGAACTTCCCGGCAGCGATGATCACGCGCAAGGCGGCGCCGGCCCTGGCGGCTGGCTGCACGCTGGTGCTCAAGCCCGCTTCGCAAACGCCATTCAGTGCGCTGGCGCTGTGTGTGCTGGCCGAGCGTGCCGGCATTCCGGCGGGTGTCCTCAGCGTGGTCACCGGTGACTCGGCAGCCATCGGCGGCGAGCTGACGGCCAGTCCGACGGTGCGCAAGCTGTCATTCACCGGCTCGACGCCCATCGGCATCCAGTTGTTGCAGCAGTCGGCGGCGACGGTGAAGAAGGTGACCATGGAGCTGGGTGGCAACGCCCCGTTCATCGTGTTCGACGATGCCGACCTGGAAAAGGCGGTGGAAGGTGCGCTGATCGCCAAGTTCCGTAACAGCGGGCAGACCTGCGTGTGCGCCAACCGCTTCTACATCCAGGACGGCATCTACGCGCGTTTCGTGGCGCGGTTTGCCGAACGGGTGGGGGAATTGGTAGTCGGGCAGGGTGATGCGCCTGGCACACAGGTCGGGCCGATGATCGATGGACGTGCGGCCAGTGGTGTCGAGCGGCTGGTGGGCGAGGCTGTGGAGGCCGGAGCGAGGGTGGTGGCGGGTGGGCATCGGCATGCCTTGGGCGAGGCCTTCTTCGAGCCGACCTTGCTGGCGGATGTCACACCGGACATGCGTGTAGCGCGTGAGGAAATCTTCGGGCCGGTAGCGCCGATCTTCCGCTTCAGCAGCGAGGAGGAGGTGATTGCCCAGGCCAATGACACCGAGTTCGGGCTGGCCTGCTACCTGTATGCCCGGGACGTCGGGCGCATCTGGCGCGTGTCCGAAGCGCTGGAGTACGGCATGGTCGGGGTTAACGTCGGTGGGGTGGCGACCGAGGTCGCGCCGTTTGGTGGGGTGAAGGCGTCGGGCTTGGGCCGGGAAGGCTCGCGTTACGGGATCGAGGACTACCTGGAGCTCAAGTATGTGTGCCTTGGGCTTTGAATCGTGCCTGAGAGGCTGAGAGCCTCTGCCGGCCATTGCACGGTCTTACCCGCGAAAGGGCCGGCACTGGCGCTGCAAGGTGATGTCGGCGCGCTGGTGATGCTGGAGCAGCGCGCGTCTACCTGACGGGATTATGACCCGCCACGTTATTTTTTTCTGCCAAACCGGCAGAACCCCCAGCCGCACTCTACACTCCTGTCAAGATGGGCCAGGGCTATTGGCCACCATTCGGCCCATCTCGCTGCCTGCGAATGGCTTCGGCCCGCATGATCGTCCTGGCTGCTCCCTCAATTTGCCTCACATGGAGTACCTGGGATGGGCTGCGTGTCGACGGGTCGTGATACCGGGAGGACCTGGCGTGGCATTTCACTGCAATGGCTGGTGGCGCTGGCCATCGTGCTGGGCATGCTGTTGCTGGGTGCCGCGCTGGCCTGGCAGGGCTATCGCGGTATCCGCCAGACCCTGGTGGCCGCCGCCGGCGATACAGCCCAGCAGGTGGGCAAGACTATCGACGAGCGCGCCCGGCGCCTGATCGACCCGGTGCAAAGCAGCATCCGCCTGCTGGCTCACAACCCTGCTGCGCATACCCAGGCGCAGCGCCTGGAACGGCTGCCGCAACTGGTCGAAACGCTGAATGCCAACCGCATGCTCAGTGCCGCCTACATGGGCTACCCCAGCGGCGATTTCCTGTTGGTGCGCCGGCTGCGTGACCCGCAGTTGCTGCAGCGCTTCGCCGCGCCGCCGGGCACGGCGTTTCTGGTGCAGCGTGTCAGCCGTGGCGAGGGCGGGGTAGTGCAGGGCGAGTGGCGCTACTACGACCAGGCGTTGAACCTGTTGCAGGCCCAGGCCAAACCCGAATACCGCTACGACCCGCGTACACGCCCGTGGTTTGCCGAAGCCAGTGCGCAGCCCGCCACTGTGCTGACGCCGCCGTACGTGTTCTTCACTACCCGTGAAATCGGCCTGACCCTGGCACAGCGCAGCGTTGACGGAGAAACGGTGATAGGCATGGATGTTTCGGTCAACGACCTGGCCAGCGAAACCCAGGGCTTGCGCATCACCCCCGGCACCGAAATTGCCGTGCTCGACGACCAGGGCAATGTTGTGGCCTACCCGGACTTGCAGCGGGTGATCGTGCGTGAAGGGCAGGGCGTGCGCCTGTCGCGCATCAGCGAGCTGAACATTGCAAGCCTGCAGCACCTGTACGCTGACCTGCCGTCAGGCACGCAGGCACAGCCGTATCAGGTGGACGGCCAGACCTGGTATGGCATGCGCATTCCGCTGACCAGCCTGGCCGGGCAGGATCTGCAGGTGTTGATTGCCGTGCCAGGCCATGAACTGCTGGCCGGTGCGCGCCAGGTGTTGTTCGAGCAGCTGCTCTGGACCTTGGCGTTGATGGCCGTGCTGCTGGTACTTGGCGGTGTGCTCGGCCGGCGTATCGTCCGCCCGCTGAAGGTGCTGGCTGAACAGGTGCAGGGCTTGGCCAACTTTGATTTCAGCCGCGAAGTGGGGGTGAAATCGCAGGTGTCCGAAGTACGAGAACTGAGCCATGTATTGAGCCGCATGGCCGGCACCATTCGCGGTTTCCAGGCCATTACCCTCACGCTCAGCCGCGAGCGTGACCTGGCGCGTATGCTCGACGGTGTTCTGGCTCACCTGGTGCACGCTGCCGGTGTCGAGGCCGGTGTGGTGTATTTGTTCGACGCCGAGCACGCGCTGCTGCGCCTGGCCGCCGCCTGCCGGGGTGAGCAGTACCCCGGCGAGCTTGCCGTGGATGAGGGCGCCCGGCGCACGCTGGCCGCAGCGGTGACGCAGGCCCTCGGCCTGGACGAGCGCAGCCAGGCCGTGGTGCTGAAAGACCGTAGCCAGGCGCTGCTGGGCATTCTGGTGCTGCAACTGGATGAAGCGCAGGCGCGCGACCAGCTGGGCCAACCGTTCCGGCAATTTGTCGAAGAGCTATCTGGCGTGGCGGCAGTGGCCATCGAGACACGCCAGCTGGCCGAAGCCCAGCAACGCCTGATGGATGCCATGATCAAGTTGCTGGCTGACGCCATCGATGCCAAAAGCCCCTACACCGGTGGCCACTGCGAGCGTGTGCCGCAACTGGCGCAGATGCTGCTGGACCAGGTGGTGGCCGCCGACAGCGGCCCCTATGCCAGCTTCAGCATGACTGAAGCCGAACGCTACGAATTTCGCGTAGCGGCCTGGCTGCACGACTGCGGCAAGGTCACCAGCCCGGAGTACGTGGTGGACAAGGCGACCAAGCTGGAGACCCTGTACAACCGTATCCATGAAATACGCATGCGGTTTGAAGTGCTGTGGCGTGATGCCGAACTGGCCTACTGGCAAGGCCTGGCCAGCGGCGCCGACCCGAAGGTGCTGCAAACCGCGCTAGCCCAGAGCCAGGCCCGGCTGCAGGATGACTTCGCCTTTGTCGCCCAGGCTAACATCGGCGGCGAGTTCATGCAGGATGCCGATATCGAACGCCTGCAGCAGATCAGCCAGCAGCGCTGGCGGCGCCACTTCGACAACCGCCTGGGTATCTCCCGCGATGAGGCGCAGCGCTATTCCGGCGTGCCGCAACCCGCGCTGCCGGTAGACGAACCGCTGCTGGCCGACCGCCCCGAGCATCGGGTGCCCTGGGGCGAACGCAAGCCCCCGGTGACCAAGGGCGACCCGTACAACCGATGGGGCTTCGACATGCGCCTGCCAGCCCACGCCAGCAACCACGGCGAGCTGTATAACCTGTCGATCCGGCGCGGCACGCTGAATGACGAGGAGCGTTTCAAGATCAACGAGCACATCGTGCAAACCATCATCATGCTCAGCTCGCTGCCGTTTCCGCGTCAGATGAGACGCGTACCGGCCATCGCCGGCAACCACCATGAAAAGCTGGATGGCAGCGGCTACCCACGCCGGCTGGGTGAGCATGACCTGGGCATTGCCGAGCGGGTAATGGCCATTGCCGACATATTTGAAGCACTGACGGCGGCCGACCGGCCTTACAAGCCGCCGAAGACGTTGTCCGAATCGGTGAAGATCCTGGTGTTCATGGCCCGTGACCGGCACATCGACGGGCAACTGCTGGCGCTGTTCCTCAGCAGCGGGGTGTACCGCCAGTATGCCGAGCGGTTCCTGCGTGCCGAGCAGATCGACGAGGTGGATGTGCCGTACTGGCTGGCGCAGATGCGCTGCCCGGCCTGAGTGCTAGCGCGAACCCAGGCGCTTGTACAAGGTGGTACGGGAAATACCCAGCGCCTTGGCGGCAGCACTGACATTGCCCTCATGGGCCAGCAAAGCGCGCTCGATCACGTCGTGGGTGGCGTCTGAAAGCGAGCGCGGCGGCGCGACCGGCTGGCCTTGCAGGTCTTCTGGCAGGTGCTGCACGCCTATGCTGGGCTCACCCGCGGCCAGCACCCCGACCAGCCGCGCCACGTTCTCCAGTTGCCGCAGGTTGCCCGGCCAGTGGTAGGCCAGCAGCCGGCGCCTGGCCTCGGCCTGCAGCGGCGCAAAGCCCGGACGCTGGAAGAAGGCTTCGATCAGTTGTTGTTTATCCAAGCGCTGCTCCAGACCGGGCAGGCTGACACGCAGGCCGTCCAGGCGGTAGAACAGGTCTTCGCGAAAACCACCGTTGGCTACCAGCGCGCCAAGGTCTTTGTGTGTGGCTGCGACAATGTGGGCGTTGAAGGGCGATGCTGTGGTGCTGCCAATGCGGGTGACCTGCCGTTCCTGCAGTGCCCGCAGCAACCGGCTTTGCAGGGCCAGCGGCATGTCGCCAATTTCGTCGAGCAGCAGGATCCCGTCCCCGGCCGACTCCAGCAGGCCCATGGCACCGCCTTTGCGGGCGCCTGTGAAGCTGCCTTCGGTATAGCCGAACAGCTCAGCTTCGATCAGGCTTTCGGGCAGGGCCGCGCAGTTGATCGCAACGAACGGGGCCTGAGGGCAGCAGTGGGCATGCAGGGCTTTGGCGAACACTTCCTTGCCGCAACCGGTTGGCCCGGTGATCAGCACCGGCAAGTTACCGGTCACGGCCTTGCAGGCGTCTTCGAAGCGGGCATTAACCCGCCGATCGCTGCCCAGCGGCGTGTGGCTGGGCCGAAGTGGCCGAGTTTTGGCCGCAGGTTGCGCCAACAGCCGACCATACAGGCGTGAGCCATCGGCCAGGGCCAGCAACTGCGGCGAACCGTCGAGGCCGTTGTGGCCGGGGCGGTCAAACAGGTGCTCCAGGGTCAGCCCCTCAGGGCGGTAGTCGGGTACCCCCAGCAATTGTTGCGCGGCGCGGTTGGCCGCGTACACCGTGCCATCGTCTTGCACGGCCAGCAACGCCTGCAGCGGCGAGCCAAGCAGCCTGGGGTCGTGTTGCAGTTCCAGGATGCGGCAGCCCGGCAACGCGTGGAAAAAGTTGTTCTCGGTGGCCAGCGCCGCATGCTTGAGGCGTTCGAGCATGGTCCCGGCATTACGGGTGCCGATACCGGTCAGGTCCAGCGCCCCCAGCAACTCGCCATTCACCCCGCGCAGCGGCACGCTGACGCAGAAAAACCGGGCAAACTCCTGCAGGTAATGCTGGTTGCCGGCCACGATGGCCGGCAGGCCGTCCATCAGCGTACAGGCCGGGGCAGTGGTGCCGACGTCCACCTCGCTGACCCTGCGCCCGGCGTGCAGGGCCGACAGCGGGCTGTCGATACCGCCCGGCTTGCGCGTTTGCACAATACGGTTTTCCGGGTTGACGCAAAACAGCATCCAGTGGGAATCGCCAATCAGCTCCCACAAGCGCTCCAGCTCGGGCTGCACGCAGGCGGCCAGCTGGGTGTCTGCGTCGGTCAGTGCCTGCACATCCAGTTGCCCGCGCGCCAGGCGTGGCTGCCAGGGGCTGAGCCCGGCAGCCCTGGAACGCTCCCACGAGCGCTCGATAGGCTCGGGCAGTAGCCCGGCGGGCAATGGCAAACCGTCGGCAAACTGCTGGCGGGCGCTGTGCAGCTGGAGTTGTAGGCGATCCATGGGTACACCTTGTGAGGGTTGACGGCACGCTACTGACTGCGCACGTTGCGCCGCTGCCAGCAGCGCGTCAAGGCTGGCGGGCCAATCAGAACAGCAACAGCGCTCGCAGGTTGACCCCGGTGTCTTCCTGGAAACCGCCGATCACGCGGGTGTCGTGGGTCAGCTGGCCGCTCAGTTGTACGGTCTTGCCGACCATCTGCTGGAACTCCAGGCGCACTTGCTGCACTTCGGTCTTCTGCCCGGTGTAGTCGCCTGACAGGTGCTGCTTGCCACCCTCGCTGGCTGAGAAGCCCAAGGCCAGGCGCTGGGCCGGGTTGAAGTCATAGCGCAGGTTGGTCTGCAGCTGATAGGTCGGGTTTTGGCGCAAGGTCTGGCTGCCGCTGCCGGCCTTGTCATTGCTGCCGTAGAGCACGGCATCGGCATACCACTCCATCGACCAGCGGCCCCACAGCGGCTCCACCCAGCCCAGTTGCAGGTCGCCTTTCCAGCGGTTTTCGCCCAGGTTCACACCGGCGTCGCGGTCATACTGCCCCCATGGCAGGTACAGCAGCGGGGTGATGCCGAAGTAGCGGCCACTGGCACCCACACCCGGCTGGTTCACCAGCCAGAACGTGGCGCCGATGATCGGGTCGGCCATGCCGCTGTTGCTGCCCAGCGGCTGCCCGCCCACCTTCACGTCGTAGACATGGCCGAAGGGCAGGAGTATTTGCGGGTCTACCGTTATGCCGCCGATTTCGGTGAAGTGAATCAGGCGCAGGATGCTGATGTTGGCGCGCAGGCGGGTGTTGTGTGTGGCGTCGGGCGCGCCGTCGCCCTTGAAGCGGTCGGCGCGGCTGAACTGCTGGTACCAGGCGGCGACGTTGGTACCTGGCGGCAGCGCGGTGTAGTCACCGGCATTCACATCTACGGCCAAGGCTTTGGCCGAAACCAGCGCGCAGGCCAGCGCGCCCCAGGCAGGGCTGGAGAGTCGTGTCATGTCAGGGTTTCCCTTGTTCTTGTTATGGGGTGAGGGCAGCGCGTGGCTGCCCCCTGAGGGTTTATTTCTGGATGCGGATGATCGGCTTGAGGGTCAGGCCTTTCTCGCTGTCCTCGGCGGCCTGGTTGATCTGCTCGAAGTCGTAGAAGCGCACCAGCTTGTCGAAGGCGAAGCGGCCTTGCAGGTACAGGTTGACCAGCTCGGGGATGAACTTCTTCGGCACGCTGTCACCCTCAACGATGCCGCGGATGACCTTGCCGCCCAGCAACAGGTCGTTGACGTCGAATTGCGCGGTGGTGCCCAGCGGCGGTGCGCCCACCACCCCCAGCGCGCCCCGGCTGCCAAGGGCATCCACGGCCTGGCGCAGCACTTCCGGGCGCCCGGTGGACTCCAGTGCAAATTGCACACCGCCACCGGTGATTTCACGGATGGCGGCGACCGGGTCGGCCTCGCGGCTGTTGACCACATGGGTGGCGCCCAACTCCAGCGCCAGGGCCAGGCGCGAAGGCACCACGTCGACCGCGATGATGGTGGCGGCGCCTGCCACTTGTGCGGCCAGCACGGCCGAAAGGCCTACCGCACCACCGCCAAAAGCGGCAAAGGCGCTGCCGGGCGTGACTTTCAGCGAATTGATCACCGCACCTGCACCGGTCTGGATGCCGCAGCCCAGCGGGCCGAGTAGCTCGATGGGGGCTTCCTTGGGCACGCGTACGGTGTTGTTCTCACGCCCCAGTGCGTAGGTGGCGAACGACGACTGGGCGAAGAAGTGGTCATTCAGGGCGTGGCCCTGTTCGTCCTGCAGGGCATGCTCGCCTTCGGGGCCGGCGCCACTGAAGTTGCGCCCGAAAAAGTCCTGGCAGTAGGCCGCCTGGCCGGCGTCGCAGGCCAGGCAGTGGCCGCAGTAGCCGTAGGTCATCACCACATGGTCGCCCACGGCCAGGTTCTGCACCAGCGGGCCAACCGCCTCGACGATACCCGAGCCCTCGTGGCCGAGTACCGCTGGCAGCGGCACGGGGTAATACTGATCGCGCACGATCATGTCGGTGTGGCACATGCCTGTGGCCACGATGCGTACCAGCACCTCGTCACCTTGCGGTGCACGAATGCGTGCCTGCTCCAGCACGAAGGGGGCGCCTTTGCCACGGGTAACGGCAGCCTGAATGGGGCGCATAAGAGGGGGTGTCATTGTTATTGTTCTCCGGGGTTACAGGGGGTAGGCAGGTGCTTCGCCCTTGAGGGTCAGCCATTGCCATTGGGTGAACTCTTCCCAGTTGGCGGCGCCACCGATGCTGGTGCCATTGCCGGATGCACCGACGCCGCCGAAGGGGTTGATGACCTCGTCGTTGACGGTCTGGTCGTTGATGTGCAGCAGCCCGGTGCGCAGTTGCTCGCCCAGGCGCAGGGCACGGCCAGTGTCGCGCGACAAAATGGCAGCGCTCAGGCCGTAGTCGGTGTCGTTGGCCAGGTCCACCGCCTGCGCGTCAGTGTCGAACGGCACCACCACGGCCACGGGGCCGAAGATCTCTTCATGAAACGCCGGGTTGTCACGTTGAACGTCGCTGAGCACGGTCGGCTGGAAGAACAGCCCGTCTGCCGAACCACCGGTTGCCAGCGTCGCACCGGCAGCGTGTGCGGCCTCGACGATACGCAAGGCGTTGTCGCGCTGAGCGGCGTTGATCAGCGGGCCCAGATGAACCTGGCCACTGGCCGGGTCACCCACGGTCAGGCTGCGTGCCTTGGCCACCAGGCGTTCGACGAAGGCGTCATAAATGCCGCGTTGCACCAGTACCCGGCCGGTCGACATGCAGATCTGTCCTTGGTGCAGGTACACCCCCCAGGTAGCGTTGGCGATGGCCAGGTCCAGGTCGGCATCGTCGAGGATGATCAGCGAGTTCTTGCCACCGAGTTCCAGCGAGACCTTTTTCAGGTGGCGCCCGGCGGCCTCGCCAACCTTGCGGCCGGCTGCGGTAGAGCCGGTGAACTGGATCATTGCCACGCTGGGTGACGCGGTAAGTGCAGCACCGGCTTCTGCGCCGCCCGGCAGCACATGCAGCACGCCCGCCGGCAAACCGGCCAGCTCGAAAATGCGGGCAATGACATGGCCGCCACACACAGCGGTGCGCGGGTCGGGCTTGAGCACGACCGCATTGCCCGTGGCCAGTGCCGGGGCAACCGCGCGCATGGCCAGGTACAGCGGGAAATTGAACGGCGAAATCACCCCGATCACACCTAACGGACGGCGCCGGGCGATGCTCAGGCGGCCGGCGCTGGACGGCAGTACTTCGCCCTGGCTGCGCGAGGGCAGGGCACAGGCTTCGTGCAGCGACTTGAGGGTGATGGACGCTTCAAAGCCGGCCTTGGCCTGAGTGGAGCCGCTTTCACGGACGATCCAGTCGGCGATTTCGGCCTGGTACTGCTCGGCGATGGCGGCGGCCTTGCGCAGGACTTTGGCGCGTTCATCGTAGGGCAGGGCATACCAGCCGCGCTGGGCCGTGGCGGCCACGCGGGCACTTTGCTCTACCTGCCTGGCCCCGGCGTTGGCCAAGGTACCCAGTGCCTGGCCATTGCCGGGTGAGGTGATTGCGGTAGCGGGCAGTTCGCCGGGTACCCAGGTACCGGTGAACAGCCGCTCATTCCAGAGTTCGTTGGGCAGTAAGGTATTCACGCAAAGCATCCTGTGTGTTGTTGTGTTCACGGATGCTTGTTGCAGGGGGCATGCCAACGCGGTGCGGGTGCAAAATGCCGGGCTTGTGGTGGGGGGGGGGTTCACATACTGAACACATGCCGGTTTTTCGGGTGTTCATTTGCTGGACACAGCGCTTTACGCCTTAAGGTTTGAAGTGTCTGCGAGACCGAGCGCCGTCCGCACGGCGCATCGCGATCTGTGCTCGCTCCTACGTTTGTTTCGGGCCAATTAATTCTGTGTTTTTGCGCGCGAACACCTTGGCGCATGGCGATGTAGCGCCGATAAACAAGGCGGTCGCGCGCGTCTGCCATAGGCGTAACTGGCCCGAAACAAACGTAGGAGCGAGCACAGATCGCGATGCGCCGCGCGGGCGGCGCTCGATCTGATGGCCGGCTCAAACCTTTCGGCGTACCTCACTCATACGCCTGCACCCCGGCAATGTGCCGGCCGGCCACATAGCCAAAGGTCAGCGCTGGCCCCAGGTTGATGCCGCCCGACGGGTACCAGCCACCAAACACGCTGGCCATGTCGGTACCCGCCGCATACAGGCCTGTGATGGGTTGCCCGGCTTCATCCAGCACCCGGGCACTGCCGTCGGTGCGCAACCCGGCAAAGGTACCAAAGCAGCCAGGCTGCACCTTCACCGCATAGAACGGCCCGTGTTCGATGGGCGCCACACACGGGTTGGGGCCCTTGTGCTGTGGGTCGCCCTGTTTGCGGTTGAACGGCGTGGAGCCACGGCCAAATGCCGGGTCCTGGCCATTTCGTGCATGTTTGTTGAAGTCGCTGACCGTGGCGCGCAACCCGGCCGGCTCAATGCCACAGGCGTCCGCCAGCGCTTCAAGCGTGACACCCCGCTTGAGATAACCGCTGCGCACATGCGGCCACACCGGCAGCGGTGCCGGGCGGGCATGGCCCAGGCCAAATCGGCGCAAGAAGCGATGATCGCACACCAGCCACGAGCACACTTCTTCACCCTGCGGCACTGCCGCGACCATGGCCGACACATAGTCGTAATAGCCATGCGCTTCATTGACAAAGCGCTTGCCGTTGGCCAGCACGCCGATGATGCCCGGCTTGCCGCGCTCGATGATGTGCGGGAAGTGGCCGATGCTGCCATCGCGGTGCGGCACGCGCGAAACCGGCGCCCAGGCCACCGGCGATTTCAGGTCGGTGGCCACCACGCCGCCGGCCGCCTCGCCAAGGCGCAGCCCGTCACCGGAACACCCCTGTGGCGGCAGGGCCAGGTTGTCGTGGCCGCTGGCATCGCGCGGGAACAGCTGCTGGCGCCGGGCGCTGTCGTTGGGGAAGCCACCTGCTGCAAGCACTACTGCCTTGGCACGGATCTGCCGCTCGCCCTGCGGTGTGGCCACCCGAGCCCCGCACACCCGGCCATCCTCGACCAGCAGGCTTTTGGCCGGCGCCGACTCCTGCAGGTGCACACCCAGGTCCTGTGCCGATTTGGCCAGCCGCGCCACCAGTGCCACGCCGTTGACCAGGTGCATCGCCCGACCATACCGCGCCAGGTGATACAGGTGGCGGCCAAATCGCTTGCACACGTGCAACAGTGCCTTGGGCGAACGGGTCATGTTGAGGAAGGCTGCTAGGTCGGCACCGGCCATGATCGGCATGCCCATGAACGAGGTTTCGCGCAGGGTCTTGCGCAGGCGTGGCAGCAAGGCACCTACCTCGCGGGCATCATAAGGTGCGGCGATCACCTGGTGCCCGCCCTGGGCTGCGCCCGGTGTGTCGCCATGCATGTCCGGGATGCCGTTGCCATCGGCAAACTGCAACGCCGTATGCTTCTCGAAAAACGCCACCATGTGCGGGCAAGCCTCAAGAAAGGCATCGACGCGCTCGGCGTTGTAGTGCGTCCCCAGTTCATGGCGCAGGTAAGTTCGCGGCTGCTCGATGTCCTCCACGATGCCGGCCCGCTGTGCCAGCGGGTTACGTGGCACCCACGCCCAGCCGCCGGACCAGGCGGTGGCACCGCCAAACACGGGCTCCTTCTCTACCACGATCACCCTCTGCCCATGCCAGGCCGCCGTCACGGCCGCAGCCAGCCCGGCGGCGCCGGAGCCTATGACCAGTACATCGTATTCGGTATCCAGAGCAGCTGAGGGCATCGCGGCATTCCTGTATTTTTATTAGAACAAGGTTCCATATTTTTATCAGCAGCGCCTTTACCCGCAAGGGCGTGGCAGCCCGGGCAGGCAACAACTGGGCGATAACCGGACACTTCAGCGCGACTTCGCTGCGGCCGCTATCGCTCATATGGAATCATCTTCTAGAATCCGCAAAAAAAATCAGGGACCTGTAGTCATGGCTGGTAGTCAGATCGAACGCGCCTTCAGTCTTGTAGAAACCCTTACCGGCGAACCCCGGGGGCTGCCGTTGCAAACCCTGGCCGAGCGCCTGGACATTCCCAAAAGCGCCGCCCACCGCATGCTCACCGAGCTGGTGCGGCTGGGCTACGTGCGGCAGAACCGCGACAACAGCCGTTACCAACTGTCGGCCAAACTGGTGGCCTTGGGGTTTCGCTACCTGTCGAGCAACGGTGCCGACATAATCCAGCCGATTCTCGACCGCCTGGCCCAGGACAGCGGTGAGCTGGTGCGCCTTGGCGTGATCGACGGTGCCCGCCAGACCTGGATCGCCAAGTCTCAGGGCGCCCGTTCCGGGCTGCGCTACGACCCGGACATGGGCCGCGATGCGCCGCTGTTCTACACCGCGTCCGGGCATGCCTGGCTGGCCAGCCTGGACGATGAGCAGGCGCTGCAGATGGTGTTGCGCCAAGGTATTGCCGACCCTGCGCAGTTCGGCCCCAACGCACCGCGCTCCACCGACGAGCTGCTCGCCTACCTGCACCGTGCCCGCGAGCGTGGTTATGCCTGGGTCGAGGAAACCTCGGCCATCGGCACCTCGGCCCTGGCTGCCGTGGTGCGCCGCCCGCACACTGACGAGGTGATCGGCGTATTGAGCATTGCCGGGCCCAGTGCACGGATGGCGCAAAGCCGCCTGGCAGAGCTGGCGCCGCTACTGCTGGCTGCTGCACAAGAGCTGTCGGCGGCCAGCCGGGCAAGCGAATTGTTTGCCTGACGCGCATTTCCGGTCGATTACCGAACAGCTTGTCCTGCGGGTTCTTCTGAAAAGCTGAACTTGGTTCTAAATTGTGTTGTATGAATTGTGGAATCGAATTCCATAATTCATACAACAACAATGACAAGAGGACAGGCTGTTGAACGCACCCCTTCGTATTGCCTTGATCGGCGCCGGCATCATGGGCCGCCAGCACTATCAGCACTTGCGCAATGTGCCACACGCCCAGCTGTGTGCGGTGGCCGACCCCGGCCCGCAGGCCGAGGCTTTTGCCGCCGAATGCGGCGTGCCCTGTTTTGCCGACCACCGGCAGATGCTGGAGCGCGCACGCCCCGAGGCAGTAATTGTCGCCAACCCGAACAACCTGCATGTGGCGACCGCCCTGGATTGCGTCGAAGCCGGCGTGCCGGTGCTGGTCGAAAAACCGGTGGGCGTGCACCTGGATGAGGTTCGCGCATTGGTGGAAGCATCGCGCCGTTGTGGCGTACCCGTATTGGTCGGCCATCACCGGCGGCACAACCCGCTGATCGCCAAGGCCCATCAGGTGATTGCCGACGGCAAGCTGGGCCGGTTGATCAATGTCACCGCGCTGTGGCAGCTGCAAAAACCCGACAGCTATTTCGAAACCCCATGGCGCCGCGAACCGGGCGCCGGCTTCCTGCTGACCAACCTGATCCACGACCTCGACCTGCTGCGCCATCTGTGCGGCGAGG
Organism: Pseudomonas sp. yb_9; assembly: GCF_043103635.1. Classification (NCBI taxonomy): domain Bacteria; kingdom Pseudomonadati; phylum Pseudomonadota; class Gammaproteobacteria; order Pseudomonadales; family Pseudomonadaceae; genus Pseudomonas; species Pseudomonas sp. yb_9. The sequence goes on from NZ_JBICKA010000103.1 coordinate 62,154, forward strand.
TGGTACAGGTGCAGGCATTCACCCGTAACGATGTACGTGGGTTTGCCAACGAAGACAGCGCGGCGGTGCTGCTGCAGTTCGCCAACGGCGCACTGGGTAGCCTGACCGGCTCCGACGCGGTGGCGGCGCCGTGGAGCTGGGAGCTGGACGCTGGCGAAAGCCCGGTGTATCCGCGTCAGGATGGCCAGCCGTGCTACCTGCTGGCCGGCACTCAAGGGGCGCTGAGCATTCCCCAGCTCAAGCGCTGGCACTACGCCGAGGCGGGCTCGGGCTGGCACACACCGCTGCTTCAAAGCGAGGAGAGCATTCCCGCCGGCGAGGCCTTGACCCTGCAGTTGCAGCACTTCGTGCGGGTTGCCCGGGGCGAACAGGCACCGCTGATCGATGCCGCCGACGGTGGCCGCACGCTGGCGCTGATCGAAGCGATCCGCCAGGCGGCGGAAACGGGCCGGGCCTGCGCGCCCGAGCACATCGCCTGACGCAACCTCTACGCTTTTGGTGACGATAAATGACTGACCGTATTTTCTCCCTTGCCGCCCTGACGGTACTCGAACTGTCCCCGCCAGAAATGGTCGAGGCGGCAGCCCGTGCCGGTTATAGCCACGTTGGCCTGCGCCTGGTGCCCGCCACCGAGCAGGAGCAGCACTTCCCGCTGGTGGCTGATGCCGAGTTGCGCCGGCAGACCCAGGCGCGCCTGCGTGACACCGGCATCAAGGTGCTCGACCTGGAAATCCTGCGCCTGAAGCCGGGGACCTGTGTGGCTGATTTCGAACCGATTCTTGCGGTGGGCGCCGAACTGGGTGGCACTGAACTGCTGGTGGCTGGCAACGACCCCGATGAAGCACGCCTGACCGAGCGTTTTGCAGCCCTGTGTGAGCTGGCGGCGGGCTATGGCATTCACCCGCACCTGGAATTCATGCCTTGGACCGACGTACGTGACCTGCGCCAGGCCATGCGGGTGGTAGCCAACGCCGACCGCGCCAACGGCTGTGTGCTGGTGGACGCGTTCCATTTCAACCGCTCCCGGTCTTCACTGGGCGACCTGGCGCAACTGGCGCCGCAGCGCATGCGCTATGCCCAGCTGTGCGACGTTGCCGGCCCGGTACCGGCCGACATGGACGAGATCCTGCGCCAGGCACGTAACGAGCGACGCTTCCCGGGCGAGGGTGATGCCGACCTTGCAGGCTTGCTGCGCGCCTTGCCGTCGAACGTACCGCTAAGCCTGGAAATTCCCACGCGGCAGTTGCTGGAACAAGGCATCAGCGGCGAACAGCGCGCGCGTATGGCGCTGGAGAAGGCCAAGGCTGTGTTGGCCACAGTCTGACTTCGATCAGGCGGCGCGCTCACACCGACGGCGCGCTGTCATGGCCTGATCACCAGACCAAAAAAAGGGCCCGCAAGGGCCCCGTAGAGGAAAGTGACTAGCGCACTCAGGCGCTTTCGACCTTGCGCGGTGCCATGAAGTACATCCACACCAGCGCCAGGAAGTACATGGCCGGAATCATGGTAAACAGCACGGCATAGTTGTTGTGGGTAGCGGTCAGCACGCTACCGACGATCTGTGTCATGAACATGCCGCCAATTGCCGCACACATGCTGCCAAAGCCGAACACCGTGCTCACCAGGTGCCTTGGCGTGTAGTCCATCACCAGGCTCCAGATATTCGCCGTCCACGCCTGGTGCGCGCCCACGGCCAGCGAGATGGCCGCCACCGCCACCCACAGACCACTGGCGTTGGCGGCAAAGATGACGCTGAGCATGGTGCAGGCAAAGATCAACATGGATACCAGTCGCGCCGTGGTGGCACGCACGCCGCGTCCGATCAGCCACGACGACAGAATGCCGCCGCCGATGCTGCCAAAGTCCGCCGTCAGCCAGATGATGATCAGCGGGATACCCATCTGGGTCACGTTGATGCCCAGGCTGTACTGCTGGTTAAGAAACGGCGGCAGCCAATACAGGTAAAACCAGAACACCGGCGCGGTAATCGCATAGGCCACCGCAAAAGCCCAGGTCCCGCGCAGGCGCAGGATGCGGCTGAACGGCACGCGGGTCGGCTCGGGTTCGTCATCCTGCTGGATGTACTGCACCTCGCTTTGTCGCACGCTGGGGTGGTCTTCAGGGTTGTAGTACTTCAGCAGCCACAGCACCACCCACACCAGGCCCAGGCTGCCCATGGCGATGAATGCGGCCTGCCAGCCCCACACGGCTAGAATCAGCGGTAGCAGGGCCGGGGTAACCATGGCGCCGACGTTGGTGCCGGCGTTGAACAGCCCGGTGGCAATCGCCCGCTCACCCGCCGGGAACCACAGCCGTACAGTCTTGACGCAGGCCGGGTAGTTGGCGGCCTCGGTCAGGCCCAGGATGAAGCGGCAGACCATGAAGCCGGCGGCCGAAGTCGCCAGGCCGTGAGCACCGGTGGCCAGGCTCCACAGCAGCACGGCGAAGAAGAAGGCGCGTTTTACCCCCACCTTGTCGATCAGCCGGCCCTGCAGCAGGAAGCCGATCGCGTAACCGACCTGGAACCAGAAGTTGATGTTGGCGTAGTCCATCGCCGTCCAGCTCATTTCCTTGGCCAGCACGGGTTGCATGATGCCGAGCGCGGCACGGTCGATGTAGTTCAGGGTGGTGGCGAAGAACACCAGGGCAAGCATGCCCCAACGGGTTTTGCCGACGCCGAAC
>NZ_JBICKA010000104.1:0-316 GCF_043103635.1 Pseudomonas sp. yb_9
TGATTTCGGTATGCGGCGACGGCGGCTTCATGATGAACAGCCAGGAACTGGAAACCGCCGTGCGTCTGGGCATGCACATCACCGTGGTGATCCTGCGTGACGACGGCTACGGCATGATCCGCTGGAAGCAGGCCAACATGGGCTTCACCGATTTCGGCCTGGACTATGGCAACCCGGACTTCGTCAAGTACGCCGAAGCCTACGGTGCCAATGGCCACCGCGTGGAAAGCGCCGAAGGCCTGCTGCCGCTGCTGGAGCACTGCATCAAGACCCCGGGCGTGCATGTGATCGACTGCCCGGTCGATTACAGCGAGAA
>NZ_JBICKA010000105.1:0-113864 GCF_043103635.1 Pseudomonas sp. yb_9
TGGCAAAGCTTCCTGAAAGCCAACAATGTGATCAGTAGCATGAGCCGAAGGGGAAACTGCCACGACAATGCCGTAGCCGAGAGCTTTTTCCAGCTTTTGAAGCGGGAGCGAATCCGACGAAAGATCTACGCAACGCGTGACGAAGCCCGAAGTGATATTTTCGATTACATCGAGATGTTCTATAACCCCAAGCGTCGACACAGCAGTGCTATGCAGCTGTCGCCAGTAGAGTATGAGAAACGCTATTTTCTGAGCTTGGAGAGTGTCTAGGGAACCCGGGGCGATTCAGTGGACCTTGTCGGACGGTTCCATGTGTTCGACATCGGCGGCAACAAGATCAGGCTGATAGCTGGGGTGTCTTACAGCACGCAGCAGGTCTACATAAAGTATGTACTCAGCCACGCTGAATACGACAAAGATAAGTGGAAGGATTGAATATGAATGCTCTGGTAAAAGCTGCCGTCGACCACTGGGCCTTCGTGGCGCCTCTGCTCAGTTCGCCGAAAGACGAGGCTGCTTACGACACGCTGGTGGCTGCGCTTGACGAGCTGCAAGAGATCACCGGTTATGACGAAGGGCACCCGCTGGATGGCTTGGTGCAGTGTATGGCTAACCTGATCAGCGATTTCGATAAAAAGCACTTTCCCATCCCCGAAGCTACCGGCGTCGAAGTGCTGCGTTCCATCATGGAAGAGCACGGGGTCAGCCAACGCGACCTTCCCGAGATCGGCAGCCAGTCGACCGTCTCCCAGCTGTTGTCGGGCAAGCGCAAACTCAACGTTCGCCAGATCCGGGCGCTGGCCGACCGCTTCGGTGTGAACCCGAATGTGTTCCTTGGCTGACGTAGCGCAGTGATGAAAATGATATGTCGCCTGTACCGGCCCCTTCGCGGGCAAGCCCGCTCCCACAGGGATAGCGTGATCTCAAAGGCGACGTAGTACCTGTGGGAGCGGGCGTGCCCGCGAAGAGGCCCTCAAGATCAATCATGGCTGCTGATGCTGCTGATTCTGACTCAAATACTTGTCCACCGTAGGCTTGCCATCCGCTGGATCCCCCGCCACCTGCCACAACCGCCGTTCAATCCCCTGCGCCAGCAAATGCCCCACCGCCGCTTCAATTGCCGACAGCACGCACAGCTGCGCCGGTTCGTTGGTGGTGTAGCCCACCTCGGCTTCCAGCAGTTTCTTGAACTCGATGAACTTGAACACCCCGGCACTGCGCCCGACCGAGTAGATGGTCTTGCTGGTCATCACGTTGGCCAGCACCTGCCCGGTGCGCACGTCTACCGCTCGCAGGTTCACGGTCACCTGGTCCACCCGGTACTCGCGTGAGATGTCTATCCCCAGGTAGCGGGCGCCCTCCCCGCCGCTGCGCACGTTGGTGTCGTAGGCAATGATGCCGCCCTCCAGCATCAGGTTGGCGGCCTGCAGCGGTGGCAGCTCGCCCATGATGTTTTCCGGTACATCCGGTTTTTTCTGCGAAGCACGGATGATCTTGCGCTCGGTCAGCAGGTTCTGCAGGCCCTCACGCTCCAGCACCACGAACCAGCCGCTGGCGCTCAAGGCGTCCATCAGCATGCTGGCTGCGCCCTGGGTGACGCTGGTGGAGAACGAGCTGGCCGGGGTGGGTTTGTACTGCCCGGTCTGGTCGCGGAAGCCGTACACCACGGCCATCAGCCGGCCTTTGGGCCGTGGCATGTTGATCAGGTCGTAGTAGGTCGAGGCGCGTGGGGTCAGGGTCGGGGTTTCCGAGTCCTGTTCGGCCGACATGGGTTCGCGCAGGCTGCAACCGCTTTGCAGGCCCAGGGCGGTGAGGATCAGCAGCGTGCTCAGCAGACGTTTCATGGTGTTCTCTCCCCAACAGAAAAGCCCTTCCCTCTCAGGGGTTCAGGCCGCTGACCTCAATGATCGAAATTTCTCCTGTGGCGCGATCGGTGACCTTGATGCTCAAGGCCCCGGAATCGTCGATGACGTCGATGAGAAACGCATCGGTCGCCATGCTGCCGGTGCTGCCGTTACTGATGTTGTCCAGCAACTGCGACAACATCCGCGACTCCAGCTGGTTGCTGAAGCGCTCCAGGGCCGTGGTGCCGGTAAAGGCCGAGGCACGGTCCTTGAGGTCGGGGTCGTCGTAGTCGTTCTGCGCCTGGGCGTTGTTCAACAGCCAAGTGCCGTTGAGCGGGTTGCCGCCAAAGGCCGGGTTGACCGGGGTGTACACCAGCTCGGTGGCCTGGACAGCACAGGCGCTGGCCAGCAGACAGGCGGCAATGCAACGTGGAATGCGGTGGTTCATAGCTCGTCCCTCTCCAAGTCGGTGGTGTCCTGTAGCAGGCGTTGCAGCTTGCGTTGAATGATCTGCTGCTTGACCAGGTCGGCGGCTGCAACGGCCTCGTCTTTGAGCTCGGTGGTGTTCGGGGGCAGGAAGCGGCGGTACATGACCTCACGTTCGAACTCCACGGTGACTAGGCTGCCCCAGCGCGCGTCCGGGCGTTCGCGTACCACCAGGTTGAAGTCCAGGCGGCTGGTGGCCCGCAGGCGGTCGGCGAAGTAGTAGTAAAAGTCGTGGCCGATGTGCGAGATGGTGTTGTCGACGATGAAGCCCTGCATCTCGTCCTCGCTTGAGGCCTTGGCCGACGTGGCCAACGCCAGCAGCATGCTCAGGCAGAGTGCGGCCAGGGTATTCATGGCGTGTCTCCCGGGCCGCTGTGGGTTTGTACGCCATCGGCACTTTCGCTGAAGGCCTGCTCGGCGACGAACTGCCAGTCGCTGTAGTGTTCCAGCCCTTCGAAACCGGTCCACTCGGCGCTGAAGCCACTGCGCTTGAACGGGGTGGCGTCCGAGCGGGTGTGCACCCCCGTGATGCGGCCGTCGATCGAGCGCAGAAGGCCCCACTCGTCGCTGTTGGTAATGGGGTCGGGGTAGAGCCTGCGAATGTGCCGCTTGGCCTGCGGAAAGCGGTTGTCCTGCAGCAGGTCGGCCAGGTCTTGCGGGTACTGGGCCAGGCCCGGCGAGGCGCGGTAGTAGCTGCGCAGGGCCTGGGCGTACTGGCTGCCCACCCACAGCAGTTGGCGTTCTCGGTCCCGCTGGGCGGCGCTGGCCCAGAGCGTGCCGGTGGCGGCCAAGGCCACGCTGCTGACTGCAATCAGCAAGAGCACGCCCAGGTAGGTGAAGCCACCGTTGGCCTTACCATTCAGCGAAGAGGCTGCCATCACGCGCCCTCCCTGTGGCACCGCTCTTGATATCGGCCACGCCGCCAGCCACGCCTTCAGGGGGTGGCACCAGCTGCCAGGCATCGCTGCGTTCGGTGATCGGGTCGACTGGGGTGTTGCGCAGGTAGCGCTGCTCTACCAACTGCTCCAGCGAATCCGGGTAATGGCCGGTGTCGCCGTAGTAGTGGTCCAGTGCCTCGCGCAGCACCGCCAGGCTCTGGCGCAGGGTGGCCTCGCGGGAGCTTTCCAGGCTGTTGAAGTAGCGCGGCATGGCGATGGTCAGCAGCGTGGCGATGATCGCCATCACCACCAGCAGCTCGATCAGGGTGAAGCCTTTGCTGCGTTTCATGGCTGTCACCATTGCTCGTAAGGGATGTTGTTGAGGCCTTTGCCGCGGGCCTTGGAGTACACGTCGAACACGTCTTCGCCTTCGCGCGGGTTGTCGGGGCTGCTGTCGTATGCGCGCAGTCCCCAAGCGCCTTCGTCCCTGTCCTTGGCCGCCACCAGCGGGTCGTGCGGGATGCGCCGCAGGAAGTAGAACTTTGCACCCTTGGCACTGCGCACGTCGCGCACGCCCTCCACCAGCACCTGGAGGTTTGGCGGGTAACCGCTGGCGTCCAGGCGCTTCTCGATGTAGCCGGCATCGAAAGCCCGCTTGTAGGCGTCGATGGCGTCGCGAATCTGGTACAGCGCGTCACGCAGTTGCTGCTCCTTGCCGCGGCGCACCACGGTTTCGGTCAGCGGCGCGGCCATGCTGGCCAGCAGCCCGAGCAGTGCCAGGGTCAGCACCACCTCGATCAGGCTGAAGCCCTGCATGCGGCGCGGCGCTTTCATGGCCGAGGGCTCCCGTTGACCGGGGCGACTGCCATCTGGCTGTCCATCACCGGCGCGTCGGTGGTCGGCGCATTGCCGGGTACGTCCATGGGTGGCAGCGGTGCCATCTGGCGTACCTGCATGGCCGACTCGGTACCGGTGGAAAACTCCATGTCCGACGGACTCTGGTACGGCAGGTTGCGCACGATGCGCGGGGTAATCGCCAGCACCAGCTCGCTTTTGCTCATGTCGTCCTTGTTGCTGCCGAACAGCCGGCCCAGGCCAGGAATATCGCCGAGCCCCGGAATCTTGTTGCCGCTGGCGTTGTGGTCGTTGCGCACAAGCCCGGCTAGCACCTGGGTTTCGCCATCGTGCAGGCGCAGGCTGGTCTGGGCGTTGCGGGTGTCGACCTGGACCGGAATGGTGCCCTGGCGGGTGGCCTCCAGCGGGGTGGCGTTACTCACTTCCAGCGCCACCTTGATCGCCACCTCGTTGTTCAGGTGCACGGTAGGCTGCACTTCAAGCTTCAAACCGACGTCCAGGTAGGTGACGCTTTCGGTGATCACCGGGCCCTGAGTGGACGGCACCGAAGTGGCGCTGATGATCGGTACCCGCTGGCCGATGTGAATACGTGCCTGCTCGCGGTTGCTGACGCGGATCACCGGGCTGGCCAGGGTGTTGATATCCTTGTCCTGGGCGTTGATCTTGGCCTGCGGTGCTGGCGCAATGCTGATGCGGCTGGAATCGATGCCACGCAACTGGTCGAGCACGCTCACCGGCTTGCCGTCGTTGCTCAACACGCCGAAAGTGTTGGGCCATTGCAGGCCAAGGTCGAGGATGCGCGAAGTGGCCACTTCCATCACCTCCACTTCCAGCACCACCTCGGGGTTGGATTGGTCCTGCGACTGCAGCAACTTCTCGGCCATGCGCACGGCGTCCGGGGTGTCGCGCATGGTCAGAGTGTTGAGGCGCTCGTCAACGAACACGTCGCGGGTCTTGAGCATGGTCTTGACCATGTTCAGCGCGGTGTTGGCATCGATGCTGGTGAGGTAGAAGGTGCGCATGACCAGTTCCTGGTAGTCCTTGGTCTTCTGCGGCGAGTCGGGGTACACCATCACGGTGTTGTCGTTGACGATCTTCTGGCGCAGCTGGTTCTGCTCCAGCAGCAGCGCCACGGCGTCCTCGATGCGCACCTCGCGCACGAAGATGGTGGCCTTCATGTCCGGGCGCATGTCCTTGTCGAAGATGAAGTTGATGCCGGCAACCTGGGACAGCACTTCGAAGATGGTCTTCAGGTTGGCATCGCGAAACTCCAGGGTGACCGGCCGCTCCAGCTTGCTGCGCAGCTGTGGGTAGGGCTGCGCGGTGCGCGCCTGGACGTTCTCGATGTCGCTGCGCAGCGCCATGCCTTTCTGGTTCTGCGGGTCCAGGCGCAGCACTTCGCGCATGTAGCGCTCGGCACCGAACAGGTCGCCCTGGCGCAGCGCGGCCTGGCCCAGCGCAACACGCTCGTCGAGGGTGCGAATCAGCTCCAGTTGGCGGATGCCTTCCTGGGCACGGCGGTTGTTCGGCTCAAGGGTCAGCACCCGCCCGTAGCCCATGCGGGCATTGGCGAAGTCATGGCGGATACGGTCGGCATCGGCCTGGGTGATCAGCGCCTCGACAGCGGCCTGACGGCTATGGGCCAAGGCGATGTTCAGCTCCGTATCGCGCGGGTTGTCGCGCAAGGCCTCTTCCAGCCGTGCGATCCCGGCTTCGTACTGGCCCTCTTTCATCAGCTGGTCACTGTCCTTGCGCACCGCACTGGAGCCGCAGCCGGCAATGGCCACGCACAGCGCCACCAGCAGGAACGGGGCAGGTTTGCACAGCTTTGACGACTTCATGGTGCACTCCCTACAGACAAAGTCTGCGACTGATGCAAAGGCAGGTAGACCAGGCTCAGCTCTTCGGCCGATACCCGATCGAGGCGGTAGGTGTCTTCGATCACGTCGCCCTGGCGCACGACGTAGAGTTTTTCACCGCTCTGCAAAAAGATTTGCAGGTCGTCGTTGGTACCCATGCGGCCGATGAACTGGAACGGAAGCTCAGGGGCGGCTGGGGCTGCGGCCACGACCGGCGCGGCGACTACAGGTTGTTCGGTGACGGTGGCCAGGGCCTGGGGTTTGGTCCATTGCTGCTTGGGGAACAGGTCTCTGGAGGCCTGTTCCGGCCCTTTCGCGGCTAAAGCCGCCCCCACAGGTTCGGCGGCGCCCACAGGCCCTGTGGGGGCAGGTTTACCCGCGAAGGCCGCGACGCCGTCGTCCTGGCCAAACCAGTGCCCCGGCGCCCAGGCCAACGCTGCACTTACGCCGAGGAAACCGGCCCAGATGACTGCACGTTGTGTGTTCATCACGACCTCGACAGGTAAAGGGTCATGCGCAGGCGGGCGTTCAGCTCGCTGTCGCCGATACGTTTGCGTTTCAGCTCGAGGTCTTCCAGCACCAGGGTCGGCAGTTGCTTGAGCAGGCCCTTGAGGAAGCCGCGAATCTGCGGGTAGCTACCCCGCACCGGCAGCACGATCTGGTAGCGCGCCAGCTGGGTCTTGGGGTCGATGTCCAGGGCATACTCGCCACGGGCCAGGCTGATGTGCTCGGCACTGGCCAGGTGGTAAAGGCGCTCGATCAGTTCGCTGGCCTGGGTCTGGCCCGGCAGCTGCTGGCGCAGGCTGTCGAGCGCCTGCTGCTCGGGTTTGACGGCGATTTTCAGCTCGCCACGCTTGATCCGCTCCACCTGTACGCTGGCATCCGCCTCGGTGGCACGCAGCTCGCGCACGTTCTGCCACTGCGGCAGCACTCCGGCGCACACCACGCCCACGGCCAGCAGGCCTACCGCCACCGCCGCCAAGCCGACCGGGCCAACGCGGCGCAGGCGCTCCTGGAGTATCAGGCTGTTCAGCTCAAGGGCGCGCATGGCCGGTCTCCCAGGTGGCGGTGAGGGTGAAGCGCACCGGGTGCTCAGGCTGCGCGGCCAACACCTCGTGGTTGAGCAGCGACACATCGCTGAGTTCGTCGCTGGCTTCCAGCCGCTGGTGGTACTGCAGCATCGCTTCCAGGTTGCGTGCCTCGGCGGCGATGCGGACCTGGCCCTTGCGTGCGTCCGGGGTCAGGCCAAGCAACGCCACGTCGTCCTGCGGCATGGCTTCGAGCATGCTGAACAACTGCTGCCATGGGCGTTGCAGTTGCTGCGACACACTGCGCATCTGCGCCAGGCGCTCGGCCTGCTCACGGCTGGCGGCCGTGCTTTGCGGGGCGGCAGTGGCCGGACGGCGGCCCAGTTGCTGCTCCAGGCTGTGCACGCTGTCTTCCAGCTCCACCTGCTCGCTTTGCAAGGTGTACTGAAGCAGTACCAGGCTTGCGACCAGGGCACTGCCCAAGGCCAGTAGCGACCAGGCCAACGGGCCGCTGCGCCGGGGTTGGAATTCCAGTTCGAGGCGGCGCATGTCAGGCCACCGCCCGCCACATGGCGCACAACGGGTCGGCTTCGCAGGCCGGCTGGCACAGCTGCACCGCCGCCAGTTGCGGCACGTCGCCCCGGCCTGGGGCATGCAGGTACACCCGGGGCAAGTGCTCGCCATACAATTCGCAGGTGCGCTCTATCAGCGCTTGCAGGGCCTGGTCACTGTCGGCGCAACCTTGCGCCAGCACTTGCTGCCAGGCGCCACCCGCAGCCAGCAGCAGCACGCTGCGGCGCGGCTCGGCCAGCACGAACAGGAAGTCACCCTGCGCCAGCTGTGACGAGCAGCGGTTGTAGGCGGCCATCAGGTACGGCTGCACCGAGCGCAGGCTCAGGCGGCTTTCCCGGCCCAGCCCCTGCAAGCGTTGCAGGAGGGCTTCGGGCAGCGCCGTGGCGATACGGGCGGCACCGGCAGGTTCGGGCGACAGCACGATGCGCCAGTCGTCCAGCGGCTGCCCGTAGAGGTTTTCGAAGCAAGCCCGGGCGTAGGCGTCCAGCTCGCGTGGGTGGCTAATGGCATCACTCCAGGGCACCAGGCAGAAGCGGCTGTAGCGGGCCGACAGCAGCACCCGCAACTGGGCGCCACGTACAGCATGCTCGGCCAGCAGCGCGGCCAGTGCGTCGACGGCAGCTTCCCAGGCTGGTTGGGCGGCGTCGCAACTGAACTCGCGGCTGCCCAGCCACTGGTGTTGGTCTTTGTGCCAGCAACCCAAGCCGACACCTTCGGCGCCGAGCACGGCACAGAAACGATCAGATGAATGTGACACGGTTGATCTCCTCAAGGGTGGTGCGGCCATCGCGGACCAGGTCCAGGGCCGAAGCGCGCAGCAGGCGCAGGCCGCGCTGGCAGGCGAGTGTCTTGATTTGCGACAGGGGGCGGCGCTCGACGATCATCTGGCGCAGATCGTCGTCCAGGTGCAGCAGTTCGGCGATGGCGCTGCGGCCGCGGTAGCCACTGCCACGGCACTGGCCGCAGCCCTGCACGCGGACGAACTTCCAGCCGGCCACGCCCTCGCGGGTCAGGCCCGAGCCATACAGGGTGTCGTCATCGTGTTCGCAGGGCGTGGCGCAGTGCGGGCAGGCCAGGCGGATCAGGCGCTGGGCCAGCACCGCGTTGAGTGCGGAAACGAAGCTGTAGGGGTCGACCTGCATCTGGCTGAAGCGGCCGATCACGTCGAACACGTTGTTGGCGTGGATGGTGGTGAACACCAGGTGGCCGGTGAGTGCCGACTGCACGGCGATCTGGGCAGTGTCCGGGTCACGGATTTCACCCACCAGGATCTTGTCCGGGTCGTGGCGCAGGATCGAGCGCAGGCCACGGGCGAAGGTCAGGCCCTTCTTCTCGTTCACCGGAATCTGCAGCACGCCGGGCAGCTGGTACTCGACCGGGTCTTCGATAGTGATGATCTTGTCCACGCCGTGGTTGATCTCGCTGATCATGGCGTACAGGGTGGTGGTCTTGCCGCTGCCGGTGGGGCCGGTAACCAGGATCATGCCGTAGGGTTCGGCGGCCAGTCGGCGCAGGGCGCGCAGGGTTTCGTCGGCAAACCCCAGGGCCTGCAACTGCACGCCGCTGACCCGGTCAGACAAGTCCTGCTTGTCGAGCACCCGCAGCACGGCGTCTTCGCCAAAGATGCTGGGCATGATCGATACGCGGAAGTCGATTTGCCGGTCACCCACGGCGACCTTGAAGCGGCCGTCCTGGGGGACGCGCTTTTCACCGATGTCCAGTTCGGCCATGACCTTGATGCGCGAGATCACCTGGTCGGCAAACGCGCTGCCACTGGCCTTGCCCGCACCGTTGAGCACACCGTCGATGCGGTACTTGATGGTCAGGCCCTGGCCGGTCATGCCCAGGTGGATGTCACTGGCGTGCAGCTTGAGGGCGTCGTACAGGGTGGAGTTGACCAGCTTGACCACGCGGCTCTGGTCTTCGCTGATGCTGGCCAACGACAGGCGTTGCAGCGGGTCGCCTTCGCTGCTGGCCTCGGCGTCATGGTCGAGGGCATCGACGGCGTGGAAGCTCTCTTCGTGGCGGGCCAGGAAGGTGGCCAGCTCGGCGGCGTGGGCCAGGTAAAGTGGCGCGCCTTGCAGCACATCGTCGATCCAGGCCAGGCGGGCGGGGTCGAAGGGGTCGGCGAACACGCCCAGCAGTTGGCCGCCCTGCTCGATCAGCACGAATTCGCGTTTCAGGCACTGGGCCAGGGCCACCTTGTCGAAGCGCGGGGTACTGGCCAGCAGGCTGTGGCTGTCCAGCACTGGGTAGTGCAGGGTCAGGCCGAGGCGGCGGGTGAAGGTGTCCGGGCTGTCGCAGGCCAGGCGTTCCAGGCAATTGAGCAGGCGCTCGTCGATGGCTTGCAGGCGGGCCTGGGCCAGCAGGTCGCGGGGGTAGGCTGAGAATGGTGGTGGATTCTTCGCGGGCATGCCCGCTCCCACAGGTTCACTGCAAACCTGAAGATCACCCGAATCCTGTGGGAGCGGGCATGCCCGCGAAGAGGCCGGTGCAGGCTGTTGCAGATCCCGGGTTGCATCGAATGCTTCTGGCATGGCCTGCGACTCCGCTCAGGGGCGCGTCGCAGGCTGGCTCGGCCAGGGGTGCGGGCGCCGCTATTCCCCTGTGAGCAGTTGATCGTCGTCGGGCCTCGGGGGCTTGGCGCCATTACGGCGGCGGTCAGCCAACACCCAGCTTCCATCGTACAACTGCAGGGGGAACGATTCGTTCCTGTTCTGGCGTCGTTCGACGAACCCTTCCGCCGGGTTGTCCGTGGCCCTGCGCCGGCGCTCGATGCCCATCAGGTCGAAGATCGCACGAGCCAGTTCCACCAGCGGGAACGGCTTGAACAGGACATGGCTAACACCGAGTTCGGCGGCCCGCTCACGCACTTCGACAGTGGGGTGGGCGGTGATCAGCACGAAGTGGCACTGCCTGTTCTTGCGTACGGCCTCCAGAACCTGAAAACCCTCCATGTCGGGCAAGCGGTAATCCAGCACGATCACTTGCGGTGCCAGGCTTGCAGCCTGTTCGATACCACTGGCACCGTCGTGGGCAACATGAACTTCCAGGCCTTGCGCCTGCAGGTACGCTTGCAGGTTTTGCGCAAGGGTCTGTTCGTCATCGACTACCAATACTCTGTTCACCAAGGTCGACTCCCAAGTACTGCCCGGTTCCCCGGTCTGCGAAGTGCGCCCTTGTACAGGCTTGAGCAGGCTTCGTGCCAGGCGTGAATAGTCATGTTGCACCGCTGTAAGTCTTTGATTCTACTAAAGCGCATGCCAACTCCCGAATCGTGGCGGGCCGGCGCACCCAGCCTCTTCCCCACAAGCGGGGAAACTGATGGCACATTGCCAAACCTTAATTCCCCAGCTTTGGGGGAAACACCATCAGGGGCCTCAGTCTGCCACCTCCACGTTAGCGGCGTCGCGCAAACGTTGGCGTACCGAGCGGCGCGCATCCGCTTCTCGTGTAGCGATGAGCGCCGCCCTGGCCAAGACCAGGCCCTGCTCACGTATGACCGAAGGGTTATCACTTTGGTTCTGCGCTCCTTGCAGTCTTTCCCGATTGGCAGCATAGAAAGCCTCCACTTCAGCCTGGCTCGGCGTGTCGACTGCGCTGAGCTGGGCGTACACCTGCTGGGCCGCCATGTCTTGCCGGGTGTACTCAGTGTACTGTGCCCTATCGAAACCCGCCTGCGCCAGACGCCGCTCGAAAATTGCCGGGCTGCCGAACGCCGCTTCGACCTCGCCCACATGCGCCGACACCTGCGCGTCGCTGATGGCGATGCCTTGGCGCCGGGCTTCCTGCCACAGCAGCTCCTTGTCGATCAGCTCGTCCAGCGCTTGATCGCGCAGGCGTTTGTACAGGCCCGGGTTGCGTATGCTGGTCAGCGCGCGGCCCTGGGCGCTCAGGTATTCGCTGAAGTAACGCTCCAGGCGCGTCACGCCGATTTCCACACCATTGACCCGCGCCGCAGGCACATCGGCCCAGCTCGCCTTGGCCAGCACCAACAGCAGGCACAGCAACACAATACGCATGGCAGCCTCCGCTCAAGGGGTATCCGGCACCGGCCGGTACGGGGTAACCGAGGTAAAACGCGGCCCTGGTAGCGCCACGGCCACCACATGGGCGCCCGCCATTCCCTGGCGGCGGCCTGGGCCAAAGCCCAAGGCCGGGGTCAGGCCGGTGGCCACATCGTGCAGGCCTTCCAACGCGGCAATCAGTTGCTCGCGACTGGCGTCACGGCCTATCTGCTTCAGCGCTTCGCTCAGCAACCGTAGCGCGCACAGGGTGTTAACCTGCAACGATGCCTGGCGCGGGTCGAGGCCCTGGCGCTGCTGCAGGCCGGCCAAGGTCGCCAGCCCCTGCTCGGTCCAGTCTTCCGGCACATAGGGATAGGCCAGGAACACCCGTTGCGACCATTGCTTGGGCAAGTGCGCCACCGCACCGGCCACCTGGCTGGAGGCGGCGAACAGGTAGGGCTGACGGCCTGCCGCCTGCAACGCGTCGGCCAATTCGACAAAGGCCTGGGCTCGGCCAAGGAAGACGATGCCCTGCCCGTCCACGGCCTGGCCATCGAAGGCCTGGATGGCGGGCGCCCAGCCTTGCTGCTGCAGGCGCTCGCGAACCTGTTCAGCCAATGCGGCCTGCTCATTGCCGGCATACACCACACTTAGCTCGCCCGGGGCCAGGCCCAGCGCAGCACGGGCATAAGCGGCCAGGCTAAGCAATTGCACGGGCAGGCCGGGCAGCGGGTCGAAGATCTGTGGGCTGCCGCCGCTACGTGGCGTGCTGCCGATCAGGGGCACATTCTGTGGCGCCAGCAAGGTTGCCAGGCGTTGGTCAAGCATGGGTGCCAAGGGTGAGATCAAAGCGAACACGCGCGCCTGCTCCAGCAACCGCTGCAAGGCTTGCTCGGCGCTGGCAGGGTCGAAGCCCGGATCAAGCACGACCAGCTCCAGGCGCCGCCCGTGTATGCCACCTTGCTGATTGAGTTGTAGCACGCCGTCTTCCAGCACCGCACGTACCACCTGCCCCGCTTCGGCCAGCGGGCCGTTCGCGGGTAACAAGGTACCCAGGCGCAGCACGCCCTCCTCTACACCGGGGTCGCGTTCCTCGGCCAGGCGCTTGAGGTAGGCGGTAAGGTTACGCTGGTCGGCCAAGGTCAGCTCGAAGCGTGGCATAGCCGGGTCCAGGCGGTTGCCGGCCGGGTCCACGCCATGCTGAATGGCCCGGGCCAGGCTGCTGTCGGTATAAGCCGGGTAGCTGCGGCCGTTGGCCTCGCGCGCGCCTTGGCCAAGTACCAGACGTTGCCAGTCGAGGCTGGGCGGGCGTACGCCACCTTCCGCGCGACCACGGCCGTCGTTGCCGTGGCAGCTTGCGCAGGGCAGCACACTGGCGGGCACCGCCATGTCGCTGGCCCCAACCCGGGCTTGCAGTTGGGCGTCACTGCTGGAGACGCCCTCGCGGTAGAGGCGTTTGCCGGCTAGCTCGTGGTCGGTCAGGTCCAGCGCAGAGGCCGAAGTAGCGCATGCCAAGCCAACAAGCAAAACCGCCCAGGTGTTCATGATACTCACCGGCCTGCCAGTGGCTGGGTCAGCAGCTGCATGCGCTGGGCAATGGCCATGGCTGGCGCATCCGGACGGATCTTGCTCCAGCGTTTGCCCGCCACATCACCGGCAATCAACTGCGTCGAATGCTGCTCGGGGCTTGGCAGAAACTGGCCGATACGCCCGAGCACCAGGTCGACATTGGCCTTGTCCCCGGTCAGGAACAACCAGTTCGGCCCATCCACCCCCTGTTTCTCGGCAAACGCCTTGAGCGCCTGCGGGGTATCGTTAAGCGGGTCGCTGCTGATCGAGACGAAGGTCACCTGGCTGGCCAGCTGCGGCCCCATGGCCTCGCGCACTTCACGCAGTTTGCGGGTGATCAGCGGGCAGGCGTCGGTGCAGTGGGTGAAGATCACGTTGAGCATCACCACCTTGTCCTTGAGCACATCGCTGTAAAAACGCAGTTCGCGGCCGTTCTGGTCCTTCAGCACGGTGTCGGTGAACCAGGCCTGGGCATCGCGGGTGCCGCCGCCGCTGGTCATCGCCTGGGGCGCCGGCTGTGGCGCTGGCGCTTGCGGCGCATGGCCCTCGTGGGCGAACGCCACCGAGGCAAGGATATACAGGCAGCCACCCAGTACCAGCCAGTCGAACGCGCGCATGCCAGCGCGGCGGGAAGTGACAGTGCTCATGGTTGCACCTCGTGATGGTCGGCAATGGCCGTGCTCTTGGCATGCACACGGCGGGCGCTGAGGCGGTTGATTTCTTCGATCAGTACCGCCGGGTCGGTGAAACCGTAGTAACGCGTCCAGTGCCCGCTGCGCCCGTCACCGACCAGAATCAGCGGCGGGTGCTGACTGAGGTCGGCACTGAAGCTGCCCAGGCCCTTGAGGGTTTCGGTGATGGCGTACGGGGTTCCGGTCAGCCAGCTCCAGCCTGGCCCCTTCTGGAAGGCCTTGGCGTAGTCTTGCAGGCGCTTGGCGTCGTCACGCTGCGGGTCCACGCTGATCGACACCAGGTGGATTTCCTCGCCTACCCGGCCACCCAGCCGTTGCTGGACCTTGCCCATGATCGACGACACCACCGGGCACACCGTGGTGCAGCTGGTGTAGATGAAGCCCATCACGACCAGGTGATCACCTACCAGGTCTCTCTCCAGCCGCACCGGCATGCCGTCCTGGTTCAGCAGCGAAACGTCGGCAAAGCGCACGCTGGTCTTTTCCTGGCTCGCCGCCGGAGGCGGCTCGGCGTGGCCTTTGTGATCGTGTCCGGCGTGGGCCAGGGCCAGGTTGCTGGCCAGTGCCAGGCTCAGGGCCAACAGTGTGAAAGCAGGCTGGGTGTTCATCGCACATTCCTCACGTCAGTCTGGGAAGCGTTGGTCGCTGCAGCCGGCAGGACGCGCAGGCTGGTGTAGTTCTCTTCGGCAAACTTGCGCCCCAGCGAAGGCGACTGCACATGCAGGTACCAAGCGCCAGCCTCGGGCAGGGTCAGGGCCGCCTGGTACACGCCCTCGCCCACCTCCCGCAGTTGCAGGTTGCGGGGCATCGACGACGGCGCCAGGAAGTAGCGCAAGCTCAGGTCATTCAGGCCCAGCCGTGGCTGGCCGTCGTCGCCGACAATGCGAACGCGCGCGTTGATGGCGCTGTGCTGCGACAACGGCTGGTCCAGGCCAATGAACTCGGCATGCGCGCCCTTGCGCTTGCCGGTATTAGGGGCTTCGGCCACGTCGGTGCTGAAGCAGTGGATGATTTGCGGCTGGTTGAGCAGGAAGGCCACGTCGAACTTGCCGGCGGCAGGCAGCTTCACCGTCGAGCTGTATACCCCAGGCGCCACCTCGCGCAGGCTGCGGTCGACGACGAGGGCGGCGCGGGCCTGGTGGCCACGGTTGTTGTAACCGGACATCGGCGCGTTCATGCCTTCGGCATAGAAGTAGGTGGTGTTGTCCACCGGGTTGACCACGAACACCGAATTGTCGTCACGCGATACCGACAACCCCTGGGCCAGCGGCAGGTCACCGGCCTGGCGCGGCGCCGCCGGGCCTGCCTCGAAGCCCTGGACAATGGGCGAGCGCCCCTCACCGAGGCTGGACAGGTTGATCATGGTCACCTTCGGCGAAGCCAGCCCACGCACGTAGGCATAACCCTTGGTGAAGGTGAGCTGGTACGGTTCGGCCGCCACCGGGATGTGGTGGATCAGCTTGTCGGTACTGGCGTCGATCACCAGCGCCTGGTTTTCCAGGGTGTTGAGCACGATGCCGTAACGGCCATCACTGCTGAAGCGCATGGGCCCCAGGCCCTGCTCGGCCTTGACCGTATGGCGCAGCTGGTGGCTGCGGGCATCGAACACTCGCACGCTGCCTTCCTCGCCATCGACCACGTACACCGCCTGGGACAGCGCCGAATAGCTGACCGACAGCGGGTGCGGGCCCACCTTGATGGTTTTGGTCAGGCGCATTTCCGGGATGTCGATCACACTCAGGGTGCCGCTGTCACGGTTGCTGACGTAGGCAAAGCGCGAGTCGGCGCTGAACGCGATTTCGTGGTGCCCGGTGCCGGTGTTGAAGCTTTTCAGGGTCGTGCGCCCCGGCACGTCGATCACCGTGACCCCACCCTTGGCCGGGTCACGGCTGTTGTTGCCCACCCACAGCCGGTGCTGATCAGGTTGCAGGGCCACACGCAACGGCTGGTCGCCAGCGTCCAGGTCGGCCACGCGGGTGAAGGTTTCGGTATCGATCACCGCCACCTTGCCACGCTCGGGGATCGACACGAATACCTGCTTATCGTCGCTGGTGGCCGCCCAGTCCATGGGCCGCCCGGGCAGGTCGATGCGCGCCATGGTGCTGGTCACGCCGCCCACCGAGACGGTGGGGTCGATCACCGTCAGGCTGGCGTCGTTGTTCAGCATCAACAGGAAGTAGCTGTTCAGGTCGAGCAGCGGTCGGGCACCGATGCTGCTCTTGAGAAACAGCGCAACCCGCGCCTTGCAGCTCTGGTCACGGTCGCCCACCGGGGCCGACTGCGCCGGGTCGATCCACGCCCCCGGCGCCATACCCGATAGCGGCTGGCCACTGGTCTGGTCGCTGAGTTTGAAGCGGATGTTGGCGAAGCCGCCTTCTTTCAGCTCGCCCCCGGCCAGCGGCCGGGCCTCGAACTCCACGGCTACGCCATCCCGGATGAGCCGGTGCGGGGCCTGCGGTTCGGCCGTTTCCTGCAACAGCTCGCGGGGATCGCACCAGAGCTTTTCATACGCCACGCCCAGGCCGATCAGTGCCACGCCCAGTACTACCCCCAAGTAAGCAGGGCGAGTCTTCTTGTTCATGCTCGCGCTCCCCTTCCGTCACTGCGCCGGGGCCGTTGCCGGCGGCGCTTCGTTGGTCACCCGCAAAATTCCCCACAACCCCGAAAGGTTGCCGTAGGCGGCGTAGTCGCGGAACAGGTAGTCACCCGCCACCGCGTTGGCACCGCCGGCACTGGGCAGCATGAAGCTGAAGTGTGCCGCTGGCAGTACGCTTTCCTGGGCGCCGATGTACATGGCCATCGGGTTGTAGCCGAAGCGCACCGAGCCGATGCCGGGCAGGCTCATCGGGTAGCCATCCGCGTCGCTCTTCTCGGCCTGGTAGTTGTGCAACGGCCACAGGTGCCCATCGAGCTGGTAGGTAATACCGCGGCTGCCACCACTGGGCATCAGCACATGGCTGCGCACAGGCTGGCCGGGCTTGGCATACATCACCGGGGTTTGCGGGTCACCGCCAACCAGGGCGTTGCTGTAGGCCATGTGCGCGTTGGGCACATCGGCCAAGCCGAAGCCGTCGGCATGGCCGAACGGTGCATCCGGCGCCAGGCCAAAGCGCAGCCACAGCGGTTCGGTCTTGTAGTTCATGGCCATGTTGCCGTTGTCTTTCGGGTCGCCCGGCACGCCGTTGCCTTCGGTGGCGATGCCTTCGACCGGGCGGCCGTCAGCCCAGCGCATGTTCATCGAGCGCTGCCACACCGTGACCAGGTCGCGGTAGTCAGGCTGACCGGTAACCTTGACGGTTGCCTGGGCCCGGCTGGCGGTGTCCTCGGTCCAGGTTGCGGTTTGCGGCAGAATGCTCATGCCACCCACCAGGCCTTTCTGCGGCTGCTTGATGAAGTCCGACGGCGTCAGGTTCAGACCACCGAACTCGATTGCCGTGGTGTTGATGTTGTCCACCGTGCGGCCCAGTTGTAGCACCGGTTTGCCTTCGCGCTCCAGGTGGCCGGCGTAGTATTGGTACACCCGGCTTGGGTAGGCTCCGCTGTTGCCCGCCCGGGGTGGTACGGTCTGCACCGGGTTGGCACCCACGTTGGCACCGTCGGACTTGGTGATGTCGTAGGCCAGCAACTGGGCGTGCAGGCCCACATGGCTGGACGGCCGCATCAGGTTGTTGTTGAAGGCGGTGGACCCTTCGCTGTCGAAGCGGTCACGCTTGACAACGTTCTGCATCACGGCCGTGCTTGGCAGGTCTGGCATCACCAGGGGCAGGCGGTTTTCCAGGGTGATGCTGATGCAGTCGCCCGCGTTGGCGCGCAGCACCAGCGGCTCCACCGGTACGCCAGCCTTGAGCTTGCCGGTAGTGGTGTCCAGGTCGGCCTTGCGCACGTACAGCACGGCGGTCGGGTCATGCAGCGGGGCGCTGTGGCCGCCGACGGTGAAGGTGGTGCCGTCCTCTTCATCCACCACCGTGACCTGCGGGATGCTGGTTTTGCGGCTGTTGAACACCAGCGTGCCGCCATTGGCCTTCAATGGCCCGCCGACATGCTGGCCCGCACCGGCCGGGTCGTTAATGCTGACGCCGTTGCGGTTCTCAAGGATGTCGTTGGCCAGCGCCGCGACAATCTCGTAGCTGCGTTTGACCGTGGTGCGGGTACCGATGCCGTTGGGGTTGGCCGTGGTTTTCGGGCAGATGCCGTCAAAGTTCACGGTATTGCGCATGGCCACCGGCTGGGTGTTGTTCGGCAACGGGAACAGGTCGGCGCGTTGGGCGGTGTAGTTGCGCATCACCCCCCAGATACCGTTCCAGTAGCCTTCCAGCGCCGCGTCCATGGAGTACAGGTAATCACCATTGGTAGCGGCGGAGCTGGAAATCATCGACACCGGTGCCATGAAGCCCATCTGTTCGGAGATACCGATCATCTGCGAGGCCTTCCAGCCCGAGTTGGAGCTGTTACCGAAGCCCGAGCCATTCTGCAGCCACTTCACACCGTGCAGGGTGACGTTGTGCTCCTCTTCATGGCCACCGGCGTGCAGGCGCAGGCGCACGTTGTCGCCAGAGTAGGTGCGCAGCATGGGCGTGAACGGGTCGCCCGGTTCGCTGCCGGCCTTGTTGATGTGCGGTGGGAACAGCGTGGTCCCACCGGTTGGGCCAACGGCCGAGGTGATCGCCGACGGCGCCATGTTCATGGCCGGGATCGCACGGTCGGTACGGCTTTGCAAGGCATAGCTCAGGTCGCCGGCCAGGCCGTCCGCCTGCATGCCGCGTTTGCCGTCGGGGCCGACCTTGTTCGGGTCGAACACGCGCAGAGCCAGCGGCTCGTTGCGGTAGTTGACGACGAACATGCCCGGGTCATCCACCGAAATCGCCTGCGGGCAAGGCCGGCTTGGACAACCAGGGGCCAGGCCACCGCGCGATTCGACCACCGATTCCAGCAGGTTGGATGCCTTCTGCCGGACTGGCGGGTTGATGGCATAGCGGAAGCTGTCGGCCGTGGCCGGGTAGGACTGGCCATTGGGGATGCCGTCCGGGCCTGCGCCCACGTACACACCGGCTTCATAGGCGTGCTGGAAGTCGCTGTACTCCAGGAAGAACTCACGGTAGCTGTCGTTCTTGCCATCGCCATCGTGGTCGCCCGTCTTGATTACCGCTTGCCACGAAGTCGGCCCACCGTCCTGGCGTGTGGCCGGGTTGTACAGCTGTTCGCCGGTTTCGGCGTGGTACCAGGTAGAGCCGGCCGGCTCGGCCAGCACGGTGGCATACAGCCCCAGTTGCTGGTGGGTCGATGGGCCGAGGTGGTCGTGGGTAAAGATGGTGCCCAGGCCACGGTCGACGTTGTTCACGTTCACCAACGGGTCTGCGAACCAGCGCTGCATGGCTGTGCGCGCGCCCAGCCAGTCGGCCCGGCCGAAGCGGCCGAAGAACGGGTGCTGCTTGGCTTGCGGGCAGGCGGCGGTGCCGTCGCGGCTGTCGCCCTCGGTGCAGCCGTTGTAGGCCCGTATGGCGTGCACACGCTCCACCACGCTACCGGGCGAGAGAACGCCGTCTTCGTAGTTCCAGCCGTTGGCCGAGCCGTCGGCGGCGGTCAGGTCCCACTTGGGCAGGTGGATGTGCTGGCCGATCACGTCGGTAGGGGTGCGTACCTGGTAGTCGTCCATTTCATAGAACGACGGGATCAGGTTGGTGTGGGTGTACATGGTGCAGTCGAAGGTGTTCATGCGCATCACCAGCGGTTCTGGCGGGCGCTGCTTGGTGATGACTGGCCAGGCGTCTTCCCACAGCGCCAGGATGCGCGCCTGCGGGAAGTGATAGCCGACCTTGTTGTACACCGCGTCGAACTGGATGTTGGCGCCCTTGTAGATGCGCGGGCGGTCGGCGGTGAAGGTGGACGAACCCCGGAAGTTCATGCCGGTGAGGCTCTCGCCGCTGACAAACTCGCCTACCCCCGAGGTTTGCGTCAGACGCTTGCCGCGGTCGTCCATGCAAGGTTCGTAGAACGGGGCGCCGGCCGTGGGCAAGGCACCGTTGGTGCGGAACGCCTTGGCAACGGGTTGGCTGCCGGGCACCAGGGCAAAGCTTGGGTGCTCGGCCTTGGCGTGGAACTGCATGGCGGCCTGTTCGACATCGGTGCCTTCTTCCGGCAGGTAGATGGGCTTGGCCTTGTGCACCACCTTGGAGAAGTCCAGCTTGGTAGTGGTGGTGACTGCTTCACCGCCTGCAGACACGCCGTCCAGCGCGTGCCGGCCCAGGCCGCCATCCCAGCCATCGACCTGGTTGGGGTCCAGGTTTGCCCACAGGGCTTTGCCGCTGTCTTTCAGCTGCCGGGCCAGGGCCGGGTCGAGCATGTCCAGTGGCGGGGTTGGCGGGCGGTTGCCCACGCTGCTTTCCATGCCGCCGATCCAGAACGGGTAGCCTGGGTTTTTCAGCGTGCCATCGGCGTTGCGGTTGGCATCGGTGCGGTCGACCAGTGCCAGCGAACCGACTGCCTTGCGCGCTGGCGTTTCATTGGCGTGATCGTCGTCGCCTTCTTCTTCGTCGTCATCGTCATTGGCAGCGACCAGTTCTTCAGACAGTTTGGGCACCACCACCACTTTGCCCGGCATCGGCGCCATGGCCTTGCCGGGCAGCGGCACGATAGCCGGAATCGGCGTACCGGCGACGATCTCGCCATCAGGCAACGCCCGGGCGCCAACGGCCGGCTTGCCGCTGCGCAGGGCGAACGGCGTGCTGTGGAAGCCATTTTCGCCCTGCCCGCTCACCTCCAGCCGGGTGCCTTCCTCGAACACGTCATGTACCCGCCACATGGCCCACATGCCCTGGGCGAAGTGCGGGTAGAAGTGGCAGTGGTAAATCGCGTCGCCCGCCACCCGGTTGCGGTTACCCGAACCGCCGTTGGCGATTTCGTAGGTGTAACCAATGCCCGGGCCGATGCCTTGGGCGTCGATGTAGTCGGAGTTGTCGTCGTTGGGGTTGAACAGCCACTGGTGGCCATGCAGGTGGAAAATGTGCTGTTCGTGGCCATTGTGGGTGTTGCGGAACTTGGTGAAGTCGCCAATGTAGCTGTGGTGCACGTTGGCGGGTTCTGCCGGGTACAGGGCCATGTTGGCCTTGACGCCGACGGCGCTGGCAGGCGGCGTTTCGCCTGGGCGAATGTTTTCCAGGCCGACGTTGGCTGGCACGTCCACGAGGGTGCCGATATCGCCTACGGTGTGGGCACTGAGGAAGAACTCCTCGTACGCGCACGACAGGCAGTCGTGCATCGGCCCCACGCCCAGGCGGTTGGCGACCACTTCAGCGCCCATGCCGCCAGAACCGTAGTTGATCATGAACGAATCGCGGGTCGGCTCCAGCACATGGCCCATCACCGGGTCCGCCCAGTAGCCCGGGAAGGCTTGGGTGGCGGCGACCTCATCGGCAAACTGCGAGGCGAAGTCGCGGAACGCTTCCAGCCGGTTGGGCAGTGCCGGGTTGCGCTTGTTGACGCTCTCCAGCGGGTAGGTCGAACGCGGGAAGCTGCCATCGGGGTTCGGCCCCATGACGATGGCGTCGGTTTCGCTGTTGAGGATTTCATTGCCGTCGACCATGGCAATGATCGGCTTGCCGGCCTTGCCCTCAGTGAGCCACGGTTCGGCCTGCGGGTAGCGGGCCTGGTAATCGATCACCGGCTGGCCGGTGGCGGTGCGGCCGGTGGTGGCCAGGCGCATTTCTTCTTCGGTCAGGGTATTGCGGTAGGTTCGCCCACCTTTGGGTACAACCACCACCTGGCCAAACAGGCCGTTGGCAACGTTACCCGCCCCGCCCTGGCCGCCAAAGGTCGCGCCCTGGCTGGTGGCCGCAAAGGCCCCTTCACGCTCGGCGTACAGGGTGTAGCTGCGGGTGTTGCCGGGCGACACCAAGAAGTTGCCATTGCGGCCAGTGTTGGCGGCGATGTCGCCAATGCTGTTGACCGCCTGCATGCCGTTTACCTGGAAGCCGACATGCCGGTCATTGACCTGCTCGTCGGCAACGAAATGTTCACCACCTTCGTTTTCGACCTCGGTTTCCGGGCCTTCCTCCTCGCCTTCGACCTCGTTTTCTTCGGGGTCGATACCGTGCTTGTTGGGGTTGGCCTGGTACGCCAGCAGGTTGGTCAGGTTGACCGTGAGGCAGTCACCGGCGGCCACCCGCAGCACGATCGGCCGTGGGCGCTTGTCCGGGCGCAAGGTGACCTTGCCCGGGACAGCGGCCCCGCCCTTGCTGAGGGGGACCTGCTTGTCGTCCACCACATCTTCACGAAGGGCGAACATCATGCCGTTGGCGTTTTGTGCGCCAAGGCGGTTGAACATCAGGGGCTGGTCCAGCGCCACCACGTTGGCGACCAAGGTGCGCTGGCACTGCACGGCCGCCTCGCTGGTCGTTTCCCAGCCGAGCAGGGCCAGAACGAGTGATGACAGAAGGGGGCCTTTGCGTGGCGTAGACATGCTGCACCTCCGGGGCACGGGGACTCTGCGCAGGTGTGGAGCAAGGTGTGTGCCAGAAGAATATTTATATTCTTTTCAGTTAGTTACGGTAGCAACCGAAACAGATTGGGGAGGATCACCCGGCAGCAGTCCCCCGAATTGGGGGTATCTCGCTGAATTTCTTGAAGACGACGTGATCACTGTGGGAACGGGCATACCGTCACGCTGATCATGGTGTGGGTAAACCGTGAGTCGAACACGGCCAGGCTCATCAGCCCGTGCTGCATAATCGGCCGTACCTTGTTCCAGGCCTTGGTTGAGTGGAGGTCGAAGTCATCGATATTGCGATGCATCCGGTCCCGCGCCTCGGCAATGGAGGCATTGGCCTTGTGCTGCAACTGGCGCAAGTGGGCACTCTGCAGGGCGTAGTACTCGCCCAGCTTCATCTTCACTTCCAGCTCGATCAGGTGCACGCCGTTGTACAGATACTGCGTCGCGCTGTTCAGGTGCCGCACGGCGTTCTGAATACCGGGCGACATGCAGGGCGCAAGGCGTTGGCTGGCGGCGTTAAGGGCCCGCTGGATTTCGGCACGCGCGTTCTTGTCGATGTAACCCTGAAACTCGATTTCCTGCTGGTCATACTCCGCCTGGAACGCTGCCCGTTTCGCTTCGTCGTAGCGTTCCTCAAGCCGCTCGTCACGCTCCAACTGTGCCCGCTCCACCAACCGCTGGCGCTCCACCGTCAGGTCGGTGAACACCGGTGGTCCGTCGCCGGTCACGGGCTCCAGCGATAGCACCTTCTGCGCCGCCCACTCCCGGTGCATAGCACGAATGACATGCAGGATCTGCGAGGTTTTCAGCTGGTAGGCCCGCATGGGGTCTTCGCGCCAGACCTAACGCCTCACCACCCAGTTCAAGCGCTGGTGGTTGAACTCCTGAATCAGGCCAACGGTGTCGTCAAGCACCACCGCCAGCACACCGTTCTCCAGCGTGGGCCGGTTCATCGCGTTGACCAGGTATCCCTTCAAGGCAAACCGGCGCAGCCAGCGGGTACGGAAGCCATGCGCACTGTCGAACGGCGAGCACCCATACTGCGCGTATTCGAGAACATCCTTGTCGACCTGCAAGTTGTCGGGCGTCATGGCGATGCCCAGCAACTCGGGGTTGTGACGCGCCTGAGTCAGGTCTACCCCTTCGAAGCGATGGGCAGGCGCCTGGCCCTGCTTGGAGGCATTCAACACACTCACCGGCCAAGGGTCGCTGGAGAAGGCCAGCCAGGCGCTGCCATAGCGGTCGGTGTCGATGTTGAGGAAGGACGAGGGAATGTCGTGGTTTTCATTCACGCATTTTCGGGCAGCGATGCGGGGAGGCTCTCTGACGGCTCGTAGGGGTTGAAGCGGCGCAGATGGCCCTGCTCGCTCACTTCGTAGGCATGCCAGACCTGCTGGTCGAGCAGCACGTACAGGTGCGCCTCGAAATAGCGAGCAAGCAACAGAGGGGTATCGGTTGGGCCGGGCATGAAGGGGGCCTTGTCTTCCAGCGTGCTGAAGACGGGAACACTATCGGGGAATCAGTTCTTCAAAGAGTCTGGGACTTCCTAAACAGCTGTAGAATCTGTCTCTTCGAAAAATTACCAGACATTTCCTGGGCAACATCTTGATAAATGCTGGCCTCATGCAGTGGTCGTCAGCAAGTTACATCCCCATTGAGAGCAACTGTATTGCACAAAACCGGAAAGCTGGCGCGATCGCAGTGGGAGGGTCGTACCCGCTTCCACAGCGATCGCGCCAGCTTCCCTTCAGCCGACCAGACCGCGTACGCAGAAATACAGAATCGAAGGCCCCATCAAGCACCCCAACCCGGTATGGAAGGTAGCCGTCAACGCCCCATACGGCACCAACCGCCGGTCCGTCGCCGCCAGCCCCGCCGTCACCCCCGACACGGTCCCCGCCAAGCCACCAAACACCATCGCCGAACGCGGGTTATCCAGCGCCAACAGGCTCGCCGACACCGGTGTGAACACCATCACCAGGATCGCCTTGATCAGCCCGGTAGCAATCGAAAGCGCCATCACATCCGAGCTCGCCCCCAGCGCCGCCCCGGTCACGGGCCCGACGATATAGGTCACCGCGCCCGCGCCGATGGTGGTCATACTCACCGCATCGCGGTAGCCGAAGGCATAGGCCACCGCCGCGCCGACAATGAACGGCAGCACCGTGCCCAGCAACAACGCCACCGCGCCAATCATTCCCGCCTTGCGCGCCTCGGTGGCCTGCACTTCGAAGGCCGTGGCAACGATGGCGAAGTCGCGCAGCATGGCTCCGCCCATCAGGCCGATACCGGAGAACAGCGCCATGTCGGCCAGGCCCTTCTGCCCCCCGGTGACGGTGCCGCCTACCCAGGCCAGCACCAGGCCAATGACGATGGCGATGGCCGAGCCGTGCACCCGGCCGAAGGTGAGGTACTTCGACAGCACGACCGACAGCCACATGATGGCGCCCACCACGGCAAAAGCGGTGATCAGGCCGTTGTGTTCCAAGGCATTTTCAATGATCGGCCACATGTTCAACGACCTCCTGCAGGGGCAACCTGCGCGTTGGTTTCGGGGCTGGCATCAAGCGCGGGCAATGGCTCACCCCGGTGGCTGCGGCTGATCAGAGCGATGGTCAAACCGCACACCAGTACCGCGCCTACGGCGGCCAGCAGCGCCACCGGCCCGCCGTGCAGGGCGGTGACCACGTTCTGCTGGGCCGCCATGGCCACCACGACCGGGATGTACATCGCGCCCCAGAAGCCCACCCCGAATTCACATTCCTTGCTCATGCCGCCGTTGCGGTGCATGTACAGCCGTGCGCAGATCAGCAGGATCATGGCGATGCCAACCCCGCCCACATTGGATTTGACGCCCAGCAGCACGCCCAGGAAATCGCCGACGATAACGCCGGCCAGCGTGCAGACCGCCAGCAGTGCCACACCATAGATAATCATTGTTGTTGTCCTCAGGTAGTGTCGAAGTTGCTTGTTGTTGTTCTTCGTAAACACACATTGATGCGGCTATCTCGATCACTGTGGGAGCGGGCTTGCCCGCGAAGCAGACGATGCGGTGGATGGCACGGGCTTCGCCCGTGCTCGCGGGCAAGCCCGCTCCCACAAGGACCGCGCAAGCTTCCAGATCTTGAACAAGACCGTTTTCAGATTGACCGTGCCAGCAGACTGCCTCTTCATCGGTTCTTGGCCACCTCCTGGCGCAGCAGCGCATCCAGGGTGTCCCAACGGGTACCTTCCACCGCCACCACCCTGCCCTGCTCAAACACGGGCCGGGCCAGCCCGCTGAGCACGCTGCCGGGTGGCATCTCAAGGTGCAGGCGCACGCCGCGTTCATAGGCATTGCGCAACGTAGCACGCCAGTCGACCACCCGCGCCATGTTGCCGGCCAGGTCGTCACGCAGGCGCTGAGGGTCGAACACCGGGCGTGCACTGCTGCCACTGAGGTACGTAATGCATGGTCGTTGCAGCTCGACCGTGGCAAAAGCATCGGCCAGCGCCGCAGCCGGGCCATCCAGCAACGGGCAATGCGACGGCACACTGACTGCCAGACACCTCGCCACGCCCTGGCCCTGCCGGCGAGCCCTGGCGGCCACCTCAGCCATCGCTGTATCGCTACCGGCAATCACAATCTGGTTTTCACTGTTGAGGTTGGCGACGTATACCTCACCACCCACTTCGATCAGCAGGCGCTCGACGGTGGCCAGGTCCAGGCCGCTTAGCGCGGTCATGCCGTAACCTTTCGGATAGGCACCTTGCATCAGTTCGCCACGCAAGGCGACCAGGCGCACGGCATCGGCAAAGCTCAAGGCACCCGCCACGACCGCTGCAGGGTAAGCACCAATCGACAAGCCCGCCACATAATCCGGTGCCGGGCTGCGTTGCATCAACCAGCGCGCCCAGGCCACGCCACTCAGCAGCAGGCACAGCTGCACGGCGCGGGTGTTATGCAGGGCTTGCTGGCTGTCCATCTCCAGCACCTGCTGGCCGAGGACATCACTGGCCTCTTCCAGCAGTTGCCCGCAACCTTCAGGCAGGCGTTGCAGCATGCTCACCTGCTGGGCACCCTGGCCGGGGAAGGCGAACAGGCTGCTCATGCGGCACGCTCCATCACGGCCCAAGGGTCGCTGACCAGGCGCGGGCCATGGGGCGACTTGAGCAGCACGCGGGGCGTAAAGCTGGCCCACTCGCGCAGGGCGACCGCACCCGCCGGGGTTTCCAGTTGTACATCGATACGGCACGGCGCGCAGTCGAGAATATCCAGCAGCTCCCGCGCCTGGGCGCGGGCCAGCGGTCGTGGCGTGCGCAGCAGCAGGTCCAGGTCACTGTCGGCGTGTACCACTTCACTGCCGGTCGCAAGCTGGTACCCCACCCCACCCGTCGGCCCCCAGGGCAAGCCACGGGCCTGCAGTACCGGGGTGACCGAAGCCAGTGCCTGCACTGCAGGCCATGGGCTTTGCTCATGCACGCGCAATGCTTCAGGGCCTTGCTGACGCTGGATATCGGTCAGGCGCATCAAGGCACCCAACCGCTGCGCCCGGCCGGGACCGCGAAGCCCAACCGCCACCCAGCCCGCTTCACAGGTGGCACGGCGCACCACCACCGGCTGACCGCTTGCCAACACCTCCAGCGCCCACTGCGGCGCGTCCGTGGGTAAGCCCGACACAGGCATCCCCCACAGCAGGTCGTGCGGCCTTGGCGCATTCATCTCAAGCGCCCTGCCACTGGCGGCGCAGCTGTTCGCGCACCTGGCGCGAAGCACTGCGGTTTTCCCCCGCTAGCCGCGACGACAGGTCAGTCGAGCTACCAATATCGCGTACCGCTTCGGCCAGGCAGGCACGCACCTGCACAATGTCGGCGCTGCTCGGCGCCTCGGCGTTGTCCACGGTCAGGCGGCGCCACAGCAGGCCCAGCGAGGCGTAACTATCCAGGTCGTAGGCCATGGGCGGCACTTCGGCGGCCAGGGTCTCCAGTTGCTCGACGCTGCGCAGGGTAATCCGCGCCGCCGCCGCCTTGCCCATTGCATGTACCATCACGCCTTCATCGTCCAGAGCTATCAGGCGCTGGGCCTGATAGCCATGAGCCAGGAAGGCACCGGACATGGCCTTGCCAACCAGCAAACCGATTATCGGGTGCCCGGCCAGCCGCGCCTGGGCATAGGCCTGCACGGCACCGGCCAAGGCCTGGTGGATACCCAAGGCCTCCTCACGGCGGCCATAGGCCTGGCTGGGTACATCGATCACCGCGACAATAGCCCGCTTCTGCCCGTTGCGGTCAGCCGCCACCACCTCGCTCACGGCCTTGGCCAGGCCCCAGCCTTCCAGCAGGCCGACCTCGCCCGAGCGGGCGCGGGGGAATGGGTTTTCAGCATCAGGCACCACGGCGATGAAGCGGGCCAGGCGGTTGTCCAGTTCGCCATCGATCACCCTCAACGACGCTGGGTAACCGGGCAACGCTTGCCCGCCGGCCAGGCCCGGCAACCAGTTCATGGCACGGTTCATTGGGCTTCTCCTTGATAAAGGGCGCGTACGGCAGCGGCATCCAGTTGCGGGCAGTCATCGCCCAGCCGGGCCAGCCTGCCCAGGAACCAGGCATGCTGGCTGGCGCGATCTGTGGAAGGTGCGTCCAGCAGTTGCAGCAAGCGTTCGCGCAGCGCATCGGTGTCGTCGGCCACATAGCCGTCCACCAATCCGCTTGCATGGCGCTGTTCGCCACCGGTCAGGCTCCAGATGAAGGGGCGGTCCTTGGCGTCGTACTCGCCGATGCCGGCTTCCTGCTCGATCACCTGCGGGCCGTTGAGGCCCAGGCGGGCTTCGCGGGTAACCAGCAGGTGGCTGCACAGGCCAGCGGCGATGGACATACCACCAAAGCAGCCGACCGAACCTGCGATCAAGCCGATCACAGGTTGCCAGGCCCGCAGTTCGACAATAGCGGCCTGAATCTCGGCAATGGCTGCCAGGCCCAGGTTGGCCTCTTGCAGGCGCACCCCGCCCGTTTCCAGCAGCAACACGGCGCACGTGGGGATGCCGTTGCGGTTATCTTCGATGGCCAGCTCCAATGCGCCGGCGATTTTGGCACCGCCCACCTCGCCCATGCTGCCGCCCTGGAAGCCGCCTTCGATGGCGGCTACCACCGTTTGGCGCTCGTTCAGCCGGCCCTTGGCGATCACCACCCCATCATCGGCCTGGGGCACGATGCCCTGGCGCGGCAACCAGGGTGACATCAGCCGATCGAACGGCCCCAGCAATTCACGGAAGCTGCCCGGGTCGAGCACGGCACGCGCCCGTTGGCGGGCGCCCAGTTCGACAAAGCTGCGGCTTTGCAGCAGGCGTTCAGTGTCAGTCATGGGCAATCTCCTCGAAGCCTTGCTCAAGGCGCAGGCGCACCACGCCAGGGGTGGCGCCGAAGTCATGGATATCGATGTTCACGGCCGGCCAGGCGCGGCCCTCGAACAGGTGCTGGAACAGATGCGCCCAGCGGGCAGCACTGCCGTTGACCGAGGTGACCACCTGGATGTTCAGGCTCCCGGCAGTGCCAGGCTCGATCAGTACTTCCAGGTCGCCAGAGCTGACGCAGCCCACCCGCGTGCGACCGCGCCCCGGTTCGGCGGCGGGAAATTGAAAATTCAGGGTTTCCATGTCACAGGCTCCCGGCTTTGTCGAAGAACAGGCAGGCGGCCAGCAAGTCGGCGGCGCCGCCCGGTGAGGCGTTCAGGTGCAGCAGGTGCTGGTCCAGCTGGCGCAGTTGCCGGCGCCCGGCCAGGGTAGCGCTGCCGCCTTCGGCCAGTACGGCCAGCGCGCCCTGCTGCACGGTGGCCAGGCCGGCTGGGCCGCTGCGCCAGAGCACGCAGGTGTCGCTAAGCACGGCCATGATCGCCAGCAGCGCGTCAAGCCGGGCATGTTGCTCGCTGGCACCGGCGGCGCGGCTGCGTTGCAGTTGTGGCAGGCCGTGGCCGATGACGGCGGGGAAGCCTTGTTGCGCCTGCTCACGGGCGCCGCCGGCGCCGTAGCGGCGGCGGACCTGCTGGCCATGGCTGTCTTGCGGGACCAAGACCGGGTCGTCCAGCAAGGCGAGGCGCCCGGCGCGGGCGGCCAGGGTGCTGGCGTCGGCCTGGGTATCAAGGGCTGTGGCCGCTACCAGCAGGCCCAGTGCCCAGATGGCGCCGCGGTGGGTGTTTACCCCGCCAGTGGTGGCGAGCATGGCAGCCTCGCCTTCGCGGCCGAGCTGGCCGAGCGAGGCGCGCAGGGGTTGGCTGATTTCGCCGAAGGTTTGGGCAGCTTCGGCCATTTGCCGCAGGCAGGGCCACAGTGACAGCGCCGAGGCGTGCATCAGGGCCAGCGACATGTCGGGGTGGGTGCCGTTGCTGCGGCGGTCGACCAGGCCGGGTTTGGGGGACAGGTCGGCTTCGTCGATCAGGGCTTCTACGGCCAGGTCGGCCAGGTGATCTGCCATTGGGATTTCGGTTGCCTGAGCGGGCCTCTTCGCGGGCAAGCCCGCTTCCACAGAGACAGCGATAGTTTCGAGAATCAGGTTGTGTGCGTTCATCACCAGCTCCTGAACCGTGCAGGCGGGTTGTAGAGGCCGCCGGACCACTCGACCAGGTCGGCGATGCTGCGCGCGGCCAGCAGTTCGCGGCTGGCGTCGGTGCGGCGGATGCCGAGGTCTTCGGGCAAGGCGATCAGGCCCTGTTGGCGCATGCGCAAGGTGTCTTTCAGGTCATGCCGCAGGCCGATGGCGGTGACCCCGGCCACGGCGGCAATCATCCGCTGGCGTTCTTCCAGGCTGCGGGCCTTGTACAGGTAGGCAATGCCCTCCTCGGTCAGCAAGTGGGTGACGTCGTCGCCATAGATCATTACCGGTGCCAACGGCATACCGGCTTTCTTGGCCACTTCCACGGCATCGAGGGTTTCCACGAAGGTGGGCTTGCCGCCTTCCTGATAGGTCTCGACCATTTGCACCACCAGCTTGCGGCCGCGTTCGAGCATGGTGTCCGGCACCGTCATGTCGAGCCAGGCCGGGGTGGCGTGGCGTCGGCCGCGCGGGTCGTGGCCCATGTTCGGTGCACCGCCAAAACCGGCCAGGCGGCCGCGGGTGACGGTGGAGGAATGGCCATCGCCATCCACCTGCAACGTGGCGCCGATGAACAGGTCGACCGCGTACTGCCCCGCCAGCTGGCACATCATGCGGTTGGAACGCATCGAGCCATCCCGCCCGGTGAAGAACACGTCCGGGCGCTGGGCGATGTAGCCCTCCATGCCCAGCTCGGTGCCGAAGCAATGCACGCTTTGCACCCAGCCGGTCTCGATAGCCGGAATCAAGGTTGGGTGCGGGTTGAGCGTCCAGTTGCGGCAGATCCTGCCCTTCAGCCCCAGGGACTCGCCATAGGTGGGCAGGATCAGTTCGATGGCGGCGGTGTTGAAGCCAATGCCATGGTTCAGCGACTGCACCTGGTGTTTTTCATAAATGCCACGAATGGCCATCATCGCCATCAGCACATGCACCGGCTTGATATGGCGCGGGTCGCGGGTGAACAGCGGCTCTATGTAGAAGGGCTGGTCGGCGACCACCACGAAATCGACCCAGGAGGCCGGGATGTCCACCCGTGGCAGGTCGTCCACCCGGTCCACCAGTTGGTTGACCTGGGCAATGACGATGCCGTCGCTGAAGGCGGCCGGCTCTACCAGTGCCGGCGTGTCTTCGGTGCTGGCGCCGGTGTACAGGTTACCGTCGCGGTCGGCCATGAAGCCGGCCACCAGGGTAACATTGGGAATCAGGTCGACCAGCAGCCGCGAGTAAAGCTCGATGTAGGTGTGGATGGCGCCGACTTCGAGCAGGCCATCTTCCAGCAGTTGGCCGATGCGCAGGCTCTGCGGGCCGGCAAAGGAAAAGTCGAGCTTGCGGGCGATACCGCGTTCGAACAGGTCCAGGTGCTCGGCACGGCTAACGCTCGGCATGATCATGTGCAGGTCGTGCAGGCGCCCGGGGTCGACCTTGGCCAGCGAGCGTGAGAGGAAGTCCGCCTGCTTCTGGTTGTTGCCTTCCAGCACCACCCGGTCGCCGGGGGCCAGCAACAGTTCCAGGGCTTCGACCATACGTTCGGTGGGCAGCACCACGCCGTCGGCGAGGTGGCGTACCCGATCAAGGCGGCGCTGCTTTTCGGCACGCCGCCGCGACCATTGCGGCGGTGGATTCTGCGTTATTGTCATGGTGACTCCACGGGTTCGCTGTCGTGGGGTCAACTTAGGGCTGTGCTGCCTGACGGATCAATCAAGCTACCGGTGGGTTCTTTACGCTCAGATTAATGATTTGCCGGGCTGCGCGACTGGCCAACGGCAAAAATGCACGATACCCCTGCATAATTGTCGATTGTGCAAGGCAAATTCGCATGACAGGATCCTGCGATCCTCCAGCGAACTCCAGACTTCACTTGGAAAATCAATAACAAAGCAGGGAGAACGCAATGACTGCGCACGCTCAAGCCTCGGTAACCGAGCATGTACTGGCCGAGGTCCGCAACCAGATCGGCCACCTGACCCTGAACCGACCCGCTGGCCTCAATGCCCTGACCCTGGATATGGTCCGTAGCCTGCGCCAGCATCTGGACCAGTGGGCAGAAGACCCGCGCGTGCGCGCGGTGGTACTGCGCGGCGAAGGCCCAAAGGGATTCTGTGCCGGGGGCGACATCCGCTCGCTGCACGACAGCTTCAAAGCTGGCGACATGCTGCATGAAACCTTTTTCGTCGAAGAATACGCCCTCGACCTGGTCATCCACCGCTACCGCAAGCCGGTGCTGGTGCTGATGGACGGCTTTACCCTGGGTGGCGGCATGGGCCTGGCCCAGGGCTGTGACCTGCGCGTGGTTACCGAGCGAAGCCGCCTCGGCATGCCCGAAGTCGGCATCGGTTATTTCCCGGATGTAGGTGGCAGCTACTTCCTGTCGCGCATCCCTGGCGAGCTGGGCATCTACCTGGGCGTCAGCGGCGCACAAATCCAGGCGGCCGACGCGTTGTACTGCGGCCTGGCCGACTGGTACCTGGCCAGCGACCAACTCGCCGCCCTTGACCAAGGCCTCGACCAGTTGAGCTTTGGCGACAACCCGCTCAAAGACCTGCAGAACCTGCTGGCCAGGCTCGGCACGCAGGTGCTGGACGATGCGCCACTGGAAAAACTGCGCCCGGCCATCGACCACTTCTTCGCCCTGCCTACCGTGCAGGCCATTGTCGAGCAGCTGCGTGCCGTCAGCATCGGCGACAGCCATGCCTGGGCCGTCGCCACTGCCGACCAGCTGGAAAGCCGCTCGCCGCTGGCCATGGCGGTTACGCTGGAGATGTTGCGCCGTGGCCGCTACCTGGGCCTGGACGACTGCTTCGCCATGGAACTGCACCTGGACCGCCAGTGGTTCCGGCACGGCGACATCATCGAAGGCGTGCGCGCGCTGATCATCGACAAAGACAAGCAGCCCCGCTGGAACCCGCCGACCCTGGCCGCGCTGCAGCAACAGCGGGTCGACCAATTCTTCGAAGGCCTGTGAGCCCGGGAGTACACAGATGCAAGACCTGGAACTGAGCGAAGAACAAATCATGATCCGCGACATGGCCCGGGACTTTGCCCGTGGCGAAATCGCCCCGCATGCCCAGGCCTGGGAAAAGGCTGGCTGGATCGATGATGGCGTGGTACGCAAAATGGGCGAACTGGGCCTGCTGGGCATGGTGGTGCCAGAGGACTTCGGCGGCAGTTACACCGACTACGTGGCCTACGCCCTGGCCGTGGAAGAAATTGCCGCGGGCTGCGGCGCCACCGGGGCGATGATGAGCATTCACAACTCGGTAGGCTGCGGCCCGTTGCTGGCTTACGGTACTGCCGACCAGCAACAGCAATGGCTGCCGCGCCTGGCCAGTGGTGAAGTGATCGGCTGCTTCTGCCTGACCGAACCGCAAGCAGGTTCCGAGGCGCACAACCTGCGCACCCGCGCCGAGCGGGTCGATGGCGAGTGGGTCATCAATGGCGCCAAACAGTTCGTCAGCAATGCCCGCCGCGCCGGCCTGGCCATCGTCTTCGCGGTTACCGACCCAGAGCTGGGCAAGAAAGGTTTGTCGGCGTTCCTGGTGCCCACCGACAACCCGGGGTTCAAGGTTGACCGCAGCGAGCACAAGATGGGCATCCGAGCCTCGGATACCTGCGCAGTTACCTTCGACAACTGCCGCATTCCTGCCGCCAATATCCTCGGCGAGCGTGGCAAGGGCCTGGCCATCGCCCTGTCCAACCTGGAGGGTGGCCGTATCGGTATCGCCGCCCAGGCCTTGGGCATCGCCCGGGCCGCGTTCGAGGCGGCACTGGTGTACTCACGTGACCGCGTGCAGTTCGGCAAGCCGATCAACGAGCACCAGAGCATCGCCAACCTGCTGGCCGACATGCAGGTGCAAGTGAATGCCGCACGGTTGCTGATCCTGCATGCCGCCCGCCTGCGCAGCGCCGGCAAGCCGTGCCTGTCGGAGGCGTCACAGGCCAAGCTGTTCGCTTCGGAAATGGCCGAGCGGGTCTGCTCGATGGCGATCCAGGTGCATGGCGGGTATGGCTACCTGGAGGACTACCCGGTGGAGCGGTACTACCGGGATGCGCGGATTACGCAGATTTATGAAGGGTCGAGCGAGATTCAGCGCATGCTGATTGCGCGGGAGTTGAAGCACTATCCCCTGTAATTGAACTGCAACAGGCCCTTTGTGGGAGCGGGCGTGCCCGCGAATCAGGCGATGCGGTGGATGGCACCGCCTTCGCCGGTGTTCGCGGGCACGCCCGCTCCCACAGGATTGGCGAGTGGCTTGAGAAAGCGTCAGTCGCCTAGCGCCAATACCGCGCATCATCAACCACCTGCGCATGCCCCTCGAACAGCGCCGGCAGTTGCTCCTTGAGGTAGTCGATCCAGGTCCGCACCTTGGCATCCAGGTAATGCCGTGACGGGTACATCGCGTACAGCGCACTTTCGCGCAGGCGGTACGGCGCCAGCAGCCGGCACAAGCGCCCCTGCTCGATGGCCTGGCTGGCAGTATAGAACGGCAACAGGCCGATCCCCATGCCCAGCTCACTGGCCACCAGCATGGCATCGGCCACGTTGGTGGAAAAATTGTCACGCGGTGCGATCACGCACTGATCCACACCCTGGGGGAATACCCAGTCGCCTTCATACATGGGATAAGCCATGCGCAGGCAACGATGCGCATGCAGGTCCTCGGGGCGTTCAGGCACGCCATGCCGCTCCAGATAGCTGGGTGCTGCGCAGGGGATACTGAAAATATTGCCAAGCGGCACAGCAATCAGCTGTGAGTCCGGCAGCGCACCGTCCACGGTAATCACCACATCGTGCCCTTCGGCCAACGGGTCGGGGTTGCGTTGAGACAGGGTCAGTTCGATGACCACTTCCGGGCACAACGCGTTGTAGCCCGCCACCAGCGGCATCAACAGCAGGCCCAGCCCGTGCGGGCAATGTAAACGCAGGTGGCCACGAGGCGTGAGGTGCGCGCCACGCGCCTCACCCACCGCTTCTTCGGTCAGCAGCATGATCTGCCGCGCCCGCTCCAGAAACCGCTCACCGGCCTCGCTCATGCGCAGGCGCCGGGTGGTGCGGTGCAGCAGACGGGTCTGCAGCTGGTTTTCCAGCTCGGCGACAATGCGCGAAACCTGCGCTGCAGAGATGTCCAGGGCATTGGCGGCTGCAGCGAAGCTGCCGCATTCCACCACACGGGCGAAGGTACGCATGGCATGCAGCATGTCCATGACAGTGTGCTCCTTGTTCAGTCTTATTCTTGCGTTACAGGCAGGAATCTATCACGGCTTAGCCCATTTATTGTGGATCACCAATGAATACATCATTAGCCATACATTGAACACAAGGAGCCTGCCATGAAACGTTCGATCGCTGTAATTGCCTTTGCCGCTGCCCTCAGCACGTTCGGTGCCTTCGCCGATACCGCCAAAAGCCAGCCTGTGAGCAGCAATTACGAGTACGGCATGCCGCTGGATGTGGCCAAAGTGATCTCCATTACCCCGGCCAGCAATGCCGCCGACTGCCAGGTTGGCACGGCGCACATGGTGTACGTCGACCATCAAGGCCAGAAACGCGAAGTGGACTACCGCGAAATGGGCAACTGCTCGCAGCAGTGAGTCAGGCCAGCACCTGGGTGATCCAGCCCACCTGCCGGTTGAAGTCGTCGATCTTTACCTGAGGCACCGCATCGCGAGCACGTTCGAAGTTGGCCAGGGTTTGCTGCTTCTGTTTCAGCATGCGCCGCCACTTCACCCGAAACGCCTCGCTTTTCTCCTGCAACAGCACCGGGCCGAAGTACAGCTGTTCAGCGGTGTACGCAGCCTCGCCGGGTTCGGCAACGATGATTTCGTAGTCGAAGCGGTTTTCCCGCAGCAGTTCTTCGTTGACGATGCGGTAACCGTTACCCGCCAGCCACTCGCGCAGCTCGCGCTCAGCACCATTGGGCTGCAACACCAGGCGCATGACGCCAGCAAGGCGCTGCTTGCCGGCCTGCAGAATGTCGCACATGGTGTCGCCCCCCATGCCGCAGATGCTGATCACCGAAATACGGTCGTCTGCCTCCACTGCGGCCAGGCCATCGGCCAGGCGCACGGTGATGCAGCCTTCCAGGCCGTTCCTGCGGACATTACGCTGGGCCGAGGCGAACGGTGTCTGCGCCACCTCCCCCGCTACCCCGGCCTCGATCACACCCCGCAGCATCAAGGCCACCGGCAGGTAGCCGTGGTCCGAGCCAATGTCGGCCAGGCGCGCGCCCTGTGGTACATGGGCGGCCACGCGCTCCAGGCGCCTGGACAAAGTCTGTTCGTTCACCGTAAACCCCCGGTTTTGCAATGGGGCGCGATTCTGACGGTGAACGCCGCGCATTTCAAACACCTGGGCACCCTCGACCCGCTCGCCCCGCTCGCGTAGGCTTGCCGCTTTCCTTCCGTTGCAAGGCAAGACACACCATGGCAAACGCAGACATCATCTACACCCCGGACCCGGACGCCGAGTCGATTTCGTCCGACGTCGCCGAATACAACGGCGTGCTGGTCACCACCCAGATCCCGACCCACGCCGATGGCAGCCTGGAACTGGGCGGCATCGTCGAACAAAGCGAATGCACCCTGCAGGCGCTGAAAGTGGCGCTGGAGAAAGCTGGCAGCGGCATGGACCGCGTGCTGCACCTGACCATCTACCTGACCGACATGGCCGACCGTGCCGCGTTCAACGAAGTGTATCAGCGCTTCTTCAGCAAGCCCTGGCCGGTGCGGGCCGCCGTGGGTGTGGCCTCCCTGGCGTTCGAAGGTATGCGCGTTGAAGTGACCGCAATGGCCGCCAAACGCTGACCTGCTCTTTGTGGGAGCCGCCTGCGCTCCCACCTTGCACCTCCCGGCACCCCGATGATGCCGCCAGCCCGTTTCGCCGCTACAATGCCCGCCTAAACCGTGACAGCCCGAAAATATAACGACATGTCCCTTCCAAAGAATCACCTGGAACTGCTCAGCCCTGCCCGTGACGTGGCCATCGCCCGTGAAGCGATCCTGCACGGCGCTGAT
The DNA here is from genome assembly GCF_043103635.1 of Pseudomonas sp. yb_9. NCBI lineage: Bacteria > Pseudomonadati > Pseudomonadota > Gammaproteobacteria > Pseudomonadales > Pseudomonadaceae > Pseudomonas > Pseudomonas sp. yb_9. Next base: position 36,851 of record NZ_JBICKA010000105.1, read on the forward strand.
GCCATCTATATCGGCGGCCCGAGCTTTGGCGCGCGCCATAACGCCTGCAACGAAGTCAGCGATATCGCCGAATTGGTCGAGTTCGCCCGTCGCTACCACGCACGCGTGTTCACCACCATCAACACCATCCTCCACGACAACGAGCTGGAGCCGGCGCGCAAGCTGATCCACCAGCTGTACGACGCCGGTGTCGACGCACTGATCGTGCAGGACCTGGGGGTGATGGAGCTGGACATCCCGCCGATCGAGCTGCACGCCAGTACGCAGACCGACATCCGTACCCTGGAGCGGGCCAAGTTCCTCGACCAGGCCGGTTTCTCGCAACTGGTACTGGCCCGTGAGCTGAACCTGCAGCAAATCCGCGCCATTGCCGCCGAAACCGACGCCGCCATCGAATTCTTCATCCACGGCGCGCTGTGTGTGGCCTTCTCCGGCCAGTGCAACATTTCCCACGCGCAAACCGGCCGCAGTGCCAACCGTGGCGATTGCTCGCAGGCCTGCCGCCTGCCGTACACCCTGAAAGATGACCAGGGCCGCGTGGTGGCGTTCGAGAAGCACCTGCTGTCGATGAAGGACAACAACCAGACCGCCAACCTGGCCGACCTGGTCGATGCCGGCGTGCGCTCGTTCAAGATCGAGGGCCGCTACAAGGACATGGGTTATGTGAAGAACATCACGGCCCACTACCGCAAAGAGCTCGACGCCATCCTCGAAGGCCGCCCGGCCTATGCCCGTGCCTCCAGCGGCCGCACCGAGCACTTCTTTCTGCCCGACCCGGACAAGACCTTCCACCGTGGCAGTACCGACTACTTCGTCACCGACCGCAAAGTCGATATCGGCGCCTTCGACTCGCCAACCTTCACCGGCCTGCCGGTGGGCGTGGTGGAAAAGGTGGGTAAGCGCGATATGCAAGTGGTTACCGACGTACCGCTGACCAACGGCGACGGCCTCAACGTGCTGGTCAAGCGCGAAGTGGTGGGCTTCCGTGCCAATATCGCCGAGCCGCGCGGCGAGTTCGTGGAAGACGGCCACACGCGCTACCGCTACCGTGTCGAGCCCAACGAAATGCCCGAGGGCCTCTACAAGCTGCGGCCCAACCACCCGCTATCGCGCAACCTCGACCACAACTGGCAGCAGGCCCTGCAACGCACCTCGTCCGAGCGCCGGGTCGGCGTGGAGTGGCACGCGGTACTGCGCGAGCAGCGCCTGATGCTGACCCTGAGCAGCGAAGAAGGCGTGAGCGTGCAGGTGGCTTTGGATGGCCCGTTCGGCGCGGCCAACAAACCGCAGCAGGCGCTGGACCAGTTGCATGACCTGCTCGGCCAGCTGGGCACCACGATGTACCACGCCGACAGCATCCAGCTGGACGCCCCGCAGGCGTACTTCATCCCCAACTCGCAGCTCAAGGCCCTGCGCCGCGAAGCCATCGAAGCACTGACCGAAGCACGCATCAAGGCGCACCCGCGTGGCGGGCGCAAGGCCGAGACCACGCCGCCACCGGTGTACCCCGAGTCGCACCTGTCGTTCCTGGCCAACGTGTACAACCAGAAAGCCCGCGACTTCTACCACCGCCACGGCGTGCAACTGATCGACGCGGCCTACGAGGCCCACGAAGAGCACGGCGAAGTGCCGGTGATGATCACCAAGCATTGCCTGCGCTTCTCCTTCAACCTGTGCCCCAAGCAGGCCAAGGGCGTGACCGGCGTGCGCACCAAGGTGGCGCCGATGCAACTGATTCAGGGTGACGAAGTGCTGACCCTGAAGTTCGACTGCAAACCGTGCGAAATGCATGTGATCGGCAAGATGAAGAGCCACATCATCGACCTGCCTACCCCAGGCAGCGCGGTGGCCCAGGTAGTGGGGCACATCAGCCCGGAAGACCTGCTGAAAACCATCCCGCGCGGGCCGCATTGATCTTCGATCTGTACGGGCCTCTTCGCGGCTAAAGCCGCTCCCACAGGGAAATCACAGCATTCGAAGCGGTGAAAATCCCTGTAGGAGTGGGTTCACCCGCGAACACTGGCGCAGCCGGTGCCATTCAACAAAGGCCTTGGCGTCAGTCAGCGAATCTGATGCTTGTGCAGCAGCCGGTAAAACGTCGGCCGTGAAATCCCCAGCACCTTGGCCGCCACACTCAGGTTGTCACTGTGCCTGTTCAGCACATCGCACAGTGCCTGGCGTTCGGCCCGGTGCTTGTACTCTTCCAACGTACCCAGCGGCTGTTGCTCTTGGTCGAGCAGCTGCAGCCCCAGGTCTTGCGCCTCGATCTGCCGCCCTTCGGCCAGCACCAGGCCACGGCGCACGCGGTTGGCCAGCTCGCGCACATTGCCCGGCCAGTCATGCCGGCCCATCGCCGCCAGGGCGTGGTCGCTGAACGAGCGCGGCCGGCGCCCGGTTTCCAGGCTGTAGAAATGAGCAAAGTGGCTGGCCAGCATCGAGAGGTCGCCATGCCGGTCGCGCAACGGCGCGGTCACCACCTGCAACACGTTCAGGCGGTAATACAGGTCTTCGCGAAAGCGCCCTTGCTCGATGGCCCGTTCCAGGTCCACATGGGTGGCCGCCAGCACGCGCACATCCACCGGGATCGGCTGGCTACCGCCCACCCGCTCAATGTGCTTTTCCTGCAGAAAACGTAGCAGGTTGGCCTGCAACTCCAGCGGCAAGTCACCGATTTCATCAAGAAACAACGTGCCCCCATGGGCCGCTTCGATGCGCCCGGACTTACGCTGGTGCGCACCGGTGAAGGCGCCCTTCTCATGGCCGAACAGTTCGGACTGGATCAGGTGCTCGGGAATAGCCCCGCAGTTGATGGCAACGAAGGGCTGCTCGCTGCGTTGCGACTGGCGGTGCAGGGTGCGCGCCACCAGCTCCTTGCCGGTACCGCTCTCACCTCGGATCAGCACCGGCGACTCGGTGGGCGCCAGTTTGCCCAGCAATTTGCGTAGCTCACGGATCGGCCGGCTTTCGCCGAGCAGCTCGTGGGTGGCTTCATCCACCTTCACCGCCCCTTTGCCACGCAGGCGTGCCATGCCGAACGCCCGGCCAAGGGTGACCTGCACGCGGGAGACGTCGAATGGCAGGGTGTGGAAGTCGAAGAACCATTCGCAGACAAAATCGCCGACGGCCGGCATGCGCAGTTGTTCGGCACTGAGCACGGCAATCCATTCGGTATTGCTGCGTTTGATCATGTCCTTGACCGCATCAGGGTGCCTGAGGTGCGAAGCCTGCAAGCGCAACAGGCCTACATCACAAGGATGGTCCAGCGCCCCGCCGAGCACGCAGCTGTCCACATCCCAGCCAGCGCTGCGCAGGCCAGGTAACAATCGATGGCAGTCGTCACAGGGGTCGACGATAAGCAAACGGCGTTGGGCGGCAAGCTGTTGCATGACCAATCCTTGGCGCCAGTTTTTGGTTTTATGAAGTAAAACAGTAAGTTGTGGCGCCCGTTTAACAGTAGCAACGAAGTTGACGGTTCCCAGTACCGTCTGTCTGTCGACGCATTTTTTTACAAAGCATCACGGGAATTTTCGCGTTTAATCGACATCACATGGCGGCGCAGGCAAGAACGGATCGACCCTGACAAAAAATTTTACATCCATTGTGTGACTTGCCCCCGGACAACGAGCATCAGTACACATAACCCCGCGCTGCGCTTCGCGATGATTGAGGCGACTTTGAAGCAACGCGGACTTAACTTCGCTGTTTGGGACCATAGAGAGACCGAACCATGAACGCCCCGCTCCGTGTCAACGAAGCACTGCTGATTGCCGACCACGCCTTCGAACCTTTCCAGTGCGTAGCCTGGGATGCACCCAACGGTACTGGTGAACTGAGCCTGGCAGTGATCGACCGGACCAGCACCCGCATCGGCAGCAAACAAGTGTCTTCGCGCATCTATTCAGACCCGGCCCAGTGGGCCAGCCTGATCGAGGAAGTGCGCGCCGAACTGTGCGAAAAAGGCTATGACCTGCAACCATGGTCGATGCCGAAGTAAGAGTGCCCGGCAAACCAAGTGCGTGCAACGCCACGCACTTGTTCGAATGCAAAGTTGCTGTTCTGGCAACTTTCTCCATTGCGACATAGTGTCGCGCCAATACCATTCAGTCCAAGACTTTGAATTGCTGCAAGTGCTGGTAATAAGCCTGCAATTGCTCGGCCAGGCACTGTGCCCGCCCAAGGCGAACGGGTGAAAGTTCCATATCCACCAATAATGTTGGACAGGGCATGGGCTGTACAGCGCTCCCGAGCTGCAGGCGACCGTCGGTAAACACCAGGCAACGCACCGCTTCATCCGGATGGGCACGTTGCCGTGCCTGTAGCCAATGCCGTGCCTGTTCCAGGGCGGCGATCAGCGGCGTGCCGCCACCGGCACCCAAGGCTTGTAGCCAAGGCTGCAAGGCCGCCGAGGCCTTCAGGCCGTGGCGCTGCCATTGTGGCGTGCGTCCGCTGGCGGTCAGCAGGGCCAGCCGGGCGCGCTGGCGATAGGCCTGGTCGAACAGGGCTGCCAGCAGCCCTTTGGTCTGCGCCAGTGCCTGATGGCGACGGGTCGAGGCCGAGGCATCGACAATCACCAGCCACAGCTCTACGGGTTTGGCCTGGCGCTGTTGCCAGCATAGGTCCTGGCGCAGCCGTGGTCGCCCTTTGAGCAAGGTCGGCAGCCAAGCCACCCGCCCGGCCGCAGCACTGCGGGCCCGGCCACGGCTGGCCCCGGCCTGCTTGCCCGCGCCTGGTCTGGCATCCGCCCCTTTGGCAGGTGGCTGGCGAATGCTCAGGGCTTTTTTGCCCAGTTCGGCACCTCACGGCGCGCGCCGCTGGCTACCGGCTGCGCCGGCAATGCCCCCCAGTCGCCCTGCCCGCCCTGTTCGCCGGGCCTGCTTGCACCCTGCTGTTCGGGCTGTTGCAGCGCCGATGGTGGATTGGCCTGGGGCGTAACGCGCCGGCGATGGCGCAAGGCAAACTCGGCCACCGCATCGACATCCGCTTCCTCGATGACCGCACCACCACGCCAGGCGCAATGGGCGCGTGCGGCACGCAGCCAGACCAGGTCTGCACGCAGGCCATCGACACCTGCGGCGTAGCAGCGCTCGGTGATCCAGGCCAGCGCCTGGTCATCCAGGGCAATGCCATTCAAGGCATGGCGCGCCGCCTGGCAGCGTTCGCGCAACTGCGCCTGGGCCGCAGCCCATTGTGCACAGAAGGCCTGCGGGTCGTTGTCGAAAGCCAAGCGGCGGCGAATGATCTGCTGGCGGGCGTCAGGCTCAGGCAGGCCTTCGAGGGCCACGTTCAGGCCGAAACGGTCGAGCAGTTGCGGGCGCAGCTCACCCTCTTCCGGGTTCATGGTACCGATCAACACGAAGCGGGCACTGTGCCGGTGCGAGATGCCGTCACGTTCGATGCGGTTGGTGCCACTGGCCGCCACGTCGAGCAACAGGTCGACCAAGGTATCGGGCAGCAAGTTGACCTCATCGACATACAACACGCCACCGTCGGCCTGGGCCAGCACGCCGGGCGAGAACTGCGCCTTGCCCTGCCCCAGTGCGGCATCCAGATCCAGGGTGCCGACCAGCCGTTCTTCACTGGCGCCCAGTGGCAGGGTGACGAACGGGCCCTCACCCAGCAGGTCGGCCAGGCCACGGGCCAGCGTACTCTTGGCCATGCCACGTGGCCCTTCGATCAGCACGCCACCGATTCTAGGGTCGATGGCGGTCAGGCACAGTGCCAGTTTCAGGTCGTCGGCGCCGACCACCGCCGCCAGCGGGAATTGTACGGGTTCACTCATTTCAAGCCTGTTCCTCGCCGTCGAGCAGTTGCTCCTCAAGGGCTTCGCGATACTCACCCGGTTCTTGCCACAGCCCACGCTGCTGGGCCTCCAGCAAGCGTTCGGTAAGGTCGCGCAGGGCCTCGGGGTTGTGCTCGCGCATGAAGTCGCGGGTTGCCGGGTCGAGCACATAGGCATCGGCCAGCCCCTGGTAATGATGGTCGTCGATCAGGTGCGTGGTGGCGTCAAAGGCGAACAGGTTGTCGACCGTCGCCGCCATCTCGAAGGCCCCCTTGTAGCCGTGGCGCTTCACGCCATCGATCCACTTGGGGTTGAGCGCACGGGCGCGGATGACCCGGTTCAGCTCTTCCTTGAGGGTGCGGATGCGTGGCCGGTCGGCCTGGCTGTGGTCGCCGTGGTAACTGGCCACGGCGGCACCGGACAAGGTTTCCGATGCGGCCAGCATGCCGCCCTGGAACTGGTAGTAATCGTTGGAGTCGAGCAGGTCGTGCTCGTGGTTGTCCTGGTTCTGCAACACCGCCTGCACCTTGGCCAGGCGTTGAGCGAACTGCGCGCGGGCCGGGGTGCCTTCGTCACTGGCGCCGTAGGCGTAACCGCCGTGGTTGAGGTAGACCTCGGCCAGGTCGTCGCGGCTGTGCCACAGGCGCCCGTCGATGGCGTTCTGTACCCCGGCACCATAAGCACCGGGCTTGGCACCGAATACCCGCCAGCCGGCCTGGCGTGCGGCCTGCTCGGCGTCCACACCTTGCGCTTGCAGCGTGGCACGCTCGCTGCGCACCCGGGCAGCCAGGGGGTTGAGGTCGTCGGGTTCGTCCAGTGCGGCGACGGCCTGCACCGCTGCATCGAACAGGCGGATAAGGTTACCGAAGGCATCGCGGAAAAAGCCCGATACGCGCAAGGTCACATCCACCCGTGGGCGGTCGAGCAGGCTCAACGGCAGGATTTCGAAGTCGTCGACACGCTGGCTGCCAGTGGCCCACACCGGCCGCACGCCCATCAATGCCATGGCTTGGGCGATGTCGTCGCCGCCTGTACGCATGGTCGCCGTGCCCCACACCGACAGGCCGAGCTGGCGCAGGTGGTCGCCATGGTCCTGCAAGTGCCGCTCAAGGATCAGGTTGGCCGAGGCGAAGCCCAGGCGCCAGGCCGTGGTGGTGGGCAGGTTGCGCACGTCCACGGTGTAGAAGTTGCGGCCGGTGGGCAGCACGTCGAGGCGCCCACGGCTAGGCGCACCGCTAGGGCCTGCGGGCACGAAGCGCCCGGCCAGCGCTGCCAGCAGGCCATTCATTTCGGCTGCGCCGCAAGCGTCCAGGCTAGGGGCTACCGCTTCGCGCAAGGCCTGCACCACCTCGTGCACAGGCTGCCATTCGTTATGCTCGGGTAGCGGTACCGTGCCGGCCAAGGCCTGGCTGGTCACTTGAAGTGCCAACAGCTCAAGGCGCTCGCGGGTATCTCCACAGGTGCGCCACGGATCGCTGCTCATGGCCTGCAATTGCGCTGGGCGTGCGCCCTGCCAGGGCTGCCCAAGCTCACAATCGAGCGGATCGAAGCCCGGCACCAAGGCCTTGGCCAGGGCACGCAACAAGCTGGCATTGCCGCCGCGCCCGTCGCCCCGTTCAACCCGTAACAGTGCCAACAAGGTATCCAGGCGCAAGCGCCCTTCGGGCGACTGGCCGAACACGTGCAGGCCATCGCGAATCTGCGATTCCTTCAGGTCGCACAGGTAGGTGTCCAGGCGCGGCAGCCATATGGCGGCATCGTCCAGCTGCCCCTCCAGCTGCAGCTCGCGGTCGATGTGGTTGGCCTTGACCAACTCCAGGATGTCGCGCTGCAATTCGCGGGCACGCCGTGGGTCGAGCATCTGCGCTTCATAGAACTCGTCGGCCAGCTGCTCCAGGTGGCGCAACGGGCCATAGGTTTCGGCGCGGGTCAGCGGCGGCATCAGGTGGTCGATGATCACCGCCTGGGTACGGCGCTTGGCCTGGGCGCCCTCGCCGGGGTCGTTGACGATGAACGGGTAGATGTTCGGTAACGGGCCGAGCAAGGCGTCTGGCCAGCACTGCGCCGACAAACCGACGCCCTTGCCGGGCAGCCATTCGAGGTTGCCGTGCTTGCCGACGTGGATCACTGCATCGGCGGCGAAGGCATGGCGTAGCCAGAAGTGAAACGCCAGGTAGCCATGCGGCGGCACCAGATCGGGGTCGTGGTAGACCGCGCTCGGGTCTACTTGGTAGCCCCGGGCCGGCTGAATGCCGACAAAGGTCAGGCCATAACGCAGGCCGGCCACCATCAGCCGCCCACTGCGGTACATCGGGTCCTGCTCGGGCGGCCCCCAGCGCTCCAACACAGCCTGGCGGTTGGCCTCGGGCAGGCGCTCGAAGGCGGCCTGGTAGTCGGCCAGGCTCAGGCTTTGGGCGCAGGGGCGCAGGTCCAGGTGGTCGAGGTCGTTGGTTACGCCGCCAAGCAGTTGGTGAATCAGTTGTGTGCCGCTGCCCGGCAATTCGGCCAGCGGATAGCCCTCGGCCTGCAGTGCCTTGAGAATGTTCAAGGCGGCGGCAGGTGTGTCCAGGCCGACGCCATTGCCAATGCGGCCATCGCGGGTTGGGTAGTTGGCCAGCACCAGGGCCACGCGCTTCTGCGCATTGGGCAGGCGCGCCAGCTCAACCCAGCGGCGGGCCAGCTCGGCCACGAAGTCCATGCGTTCGGGGTGGGCGCGGTAGCACACCACATCGGACTGGCTGCGCTCGCTGTGCCAGGCCATGTCCTTGAAACTGACCGGCCGGGTGATGATGCGCCCATCCAGCTCAGGCAAGGCAATGTGCATCGCCAGGTCGCGCGCGCCCAACCCCTGCTCGCTGGCTTCCCAGCCGGGCTGGTTGTCCTGTGCGCAGATGGCCTGCAATACCGGGATGTCGCGGCGGAACGGGCGCAGGTTGGGGCGTTCGGGGCTGGACAGGGCAAAACCGGTGGTATTGACCAGCACTTCGGCGCCGACCTCGTCCAGCCAGGCTTCGACCTGCTCCAGGCAAGCGCTTTCCTTGAGGCTGGCCACCGCGATCGGCAACGGGTTCAGCCCGGCAGCCTGCAGGCGCTGGCAGAACACGTCGACAAATGCGGTGTTGGCGGCCTGCAGGTGCGAGCGGTAGAACAGCAATGGCGCTACCGGGTGCTCAGGGTGCCAATGCGGGTACCAGTCTTCCAGCGTGGTGCTGCCCTTGGCCGGGTGATACACCGCCGTGCGCGGCAAGGGCTGCGGCTCCTCCCAGGCATAGTCACGGCCCAGCCACTGGCTGGCCAGGCAGTTGAACAGGTTGATGGCATTGGCCTTGCCGCCCTGGCGCAAGTAGTGCCAGAGGCGCTCGGCCTGCTCGCCAGCGACAGTGCCCAGGGCGGTCAGCTCCGGGTCCGGGCGGTCATCGCCCGGCACCAGAATCAGCTGCACGCCACGGGCGGCCAGCTCGACCAGTTGCTCAACGCCATAGCGCCAGTAACCGACACCGCCGTGCAGCGACACCAGGATGACTTTGGCATGGCGCAGCACCTGGTCGACATACAGGTCGACCGACGCGTGGTTTTGCACCTGCATCGGGTTGGCCAGACGCAGGCTGGGGAAGTCGTCAGGCAATTGCTCGGCGGTATCGGCGAGCAATGCCAGGTGTGAATCGCCGCTGCAGAGAATCACCAGCTCGGCGGGTGTCTGGCCGAGGTCGGCAATGCTGTCATCCGGCACGAAGCCGCCGGGCTGGGTCCGCAGCAGGTGCATGGGTCAGGCGCCCAGGGCCTGGCGCAGGCGCGCTTCCAACTGGGCTGCGTCAAGGTCCTGGCCAATCAGCACCAGGCGGGTGATGCGCGGCTCGTCAGCACGCCAGGCGCGATCGAAGTGTTTGTCGAAACGGGTACCCACGCCTTGCACCAGCAGGCGCATCGGCTTGCCCGGGATGGCGGCGAAGCCTTTGGCGCGCAGGATGCCGAACTCCACCACCAGCTGGGTCAGGGCGTCGAGCAGCAGGCTTTCGTCGGCTTCTGGCAGGTCGATGGAGATGGAGTCGAAGGCATCGTGGTCATGATCATCATGGTCGTCACCGTCGTGGTGCGAGTCATGGTGGGTACGGCGGCCATCGATGTGTGCCTCGGACTCGGCGCCCACGCCCAGCAGCACCTCCAGCGGCAGCTTGCCGCTGCTGGCTTCGATCACCTTGACGGCTGGCGGCAGCTCTTCGGCCACTTCGGCACGGACCTTGGCCAGGCCTTCGGCGTCGATCAGGTCAGCCTTGTTCAGTACCACCAGGTCGGCGCTGGCCAACTGGTCGGCGAACAGTTCGTGCAGCGGCGATTCGTGGTCCAGGTTAGGGTCGAGCTTGCGCTGGGCATCGACCTGGTCCGGGTAGGCAGCGAACGTGCCGGCAGCCACGGCCGGGCTGTCGACGACGGTGATGACCGCATCGACGGTGCAGGCATTGCGGATTTCTGGCCACTGGAAGGCTTGCACCAGCGGCTTGGGCAGGGCCAGGCCGCTGGTTTCGATCAGGATGTGGTCCAGGTCACCTCGGCGTGCCACCAGCTCGCGCATCACCGGGAAGAACTCTTCCTGCACGGTGCAGCACAGGCAGCCGTTGGCCAGCTCGTAGACGCGGCCACTGGCTTCTTCTTCGGTGCAGCCGATGCTGCACTGCTTGAGGATTTCGCCGTCGATGCCCAGTTCGCCGAATTCGTTGACGATGACCGCAATGCGACGGCCCTGGGCGTTGTCGAGCATGTGGCGCAGCAAGGTGGTCTTGCCCGAGCCGAGGAAGCCGGTGACGATGGTGACGGGGAGCTTGGCCAGTGTTTTCATGTCGCAGTGCCCTTGGCAGTGTGGCGCGGGCATGCAGGACGACAGCCACGGGCCAGGCCGGCCGAGCTTGTTCGCCACCGGATCACCCCGCCCGGTTTAAAGTCGAAAACGTGACGAGGCAGGTCTCCTGGCTCGCACCGTTCCATAGGCCTGACAAACAGCAGGCGGTGGCGGGATGACGCCTTCCCGCGCGCGGGCGCAGTGGCTGTGTCGATCCGTTATCGGTGCTTACAGTTGCGGGGGCAGCCGCGGCTTGTACCGCGTTCCCGTCTTAGCTTCGGCCTGGCCGAAGAACCTCGAAGTGGCAAGGCTACGCAGTGGCTGGCGGGTGGTCAACCGTTGCGCAGGGCTGGCTGACCACAAGGCACCCAACTGCGTTACAGTGGCGCCTTCAACTACGTTCAAGGATGCCCCATGCACCTCGCCCCCGCCATACCGGTACTGCGCATCTTCTCGGTCGACAAGGCCAAGGAGTTCTACCTTGACTTCCTCGGTTTCAGCGTGGACTGGGAGCACCGCTTCAGCCCGGACCTGCCCCTGTATGTGCAAATTCACCGCGACGGGCTGATTTTGCACCTTTCCGAGCACCACGGTGATGCCTGCCCCGGCTCCACCGTGTTCGCCCGCATCGACGACCTGCGCGCGCTGGAGCGTGAACTCCAGGATAAACAATACGGCTACGCTCGCCCCGAAGCCGAACGCCTGGACTGGGGCCTGCAGATGCAGGTGTATGACCCGTTTGGCAACCGCCTGCGCTTTTGCCAGCAGATCGATGACGAGGCCACCCCTTGAAAGCGTTGGGCAAGCGCGAAATGGCCCGGTTGGAGCGGGAACTGGTGGCGTGCCTGACCGAAGCCTGCGAAACCGCCAAGGTGGAAATCGTCGGTTTCAGTTGGCTTACCCACCGGCTCGACCCCGAGGATTTTCCGGGCAGCCTGCGCGTGACCTGGGTGTTCGAGCAAGAGGCCGACAAAACCGCTGCCGTGGCAGGCCAGGCGAAGGCGCGCATGCTGGCACTGACCAGCCAGGCGTTGGAGCAGGCAGAAATACAACTGGATCACCCTGCCTGGCACGTGCGCTTCGACAGCGAAGAGGCCTGCGCGCGCGGCCACGCCGGCGACTGGGGTAGCCGCTTGGCTGGGCGTTAAACCGAGTAAAGCACCCGCAAGCACTGCATTATCCTGTGGGAGCGGGCTTGCCCGCGAAGCATGCGACGCGGTGTATGGCACCGGCTTCGCCGGTGTTCGCGGGCAAGCCCGCTCCCACAGGATCCGAGGCGCGCTCACGGGCGAAGACCAATACTCAAGCTTTACCCGTAATCTCCAGTTCGTTAGGCTCTACATTCCCCAACAAAGAGGTGTTCGTCCAATGCGCCACTGATGCCGCCGTCCCCTTCGACGGCCAGTCTTCAGCCTCCGGTTCGCTCCGGAGATGTCGCGGCATTTGTGGAGTTGTGCATGACGAACACGTCAATCCTGACGCTGGACAGCGTCTCCCTGACCTTGCCGGATGGCAGGCAGCTGTTTACCGACCTTAACGAAACCTTTGACCACCGCCGCACTGGCCTTGTCGGGCGCAATGGTGTGGGCAAGAGCTTGCTCGGGCAGATTCTGGCCGGCCAGCGCGAACCGAGCAGCGGCCATTGTCGACGCCTTGGCCGTATTCACCTGCTGAACCAGCAGGTGATCGGGCAGAGCGCCACGGTTGCCGACCTGGCCCAGGCCGGCACGCTGATCGCAGCGCTGGCGCGTATCGAGCAAGGCAGCATCGAGCCCCAGGATTTTGACACCGTAGGCGAGCGCTGGGATATCCGCGAACAATTGCAGATACACCTGCAACGCCACGGCCTGGGGCACCTGAACTGGCGCCAGCCCGCCAGCAGCCTGAGCGGCGGCCAGGCCATGCGCGTGGCGCTGATTGGCGCGTGGCTAAGCAATGCCGACTACCTGATTCTTGACGAACCCAGCAATCACCTGGACAGCGAAGCCCGCGCCCAGCTGCTGGGCCTGATCGAAGCCTGGGACCGGGGCCTGCTGGTGATCAGCCACGACCGCAGCCTGCTGGCACACATGGTGCGTATCGTCGAGCTGTCCAGCCTGGGGTTGCAGGCCTATGGCGGCAATTACAGCTTCTATACAGAACAAAAGGCCAGCCAGACAACCCAGGCCCAGCAGCAACTCGCCCGGTTGAAGCAGGCGCAGCAACGCCAGGCCCGTGAACTGCAACGCCAGCGCGAAGACCTGGAGCGCCATCAGGCCCGGGCCGGGCGCCAGGCCAGGCACGCCAATCAGGCCAAAATTCTTGTCGATCGCCAGCACGAGCGCAGCCAGGCCACGGCGGGCAAGCAGCGTCGCGCCCACGGCGAAGCCCGGCAGGCCCTGCATGACCAAGTGCGCGATGCCGCCCGCAAGGTCGAGCAGGACACCGCCATTACCTTGCATGCCCCCACACCTCAGTGCCATGCAGGCCGCGAAGTGCTGGCCCTCCAGGCGCTTCGCCTGCCCCGTGGCACCCGCAAACCGATCGACCTGCGCGTATGCCTGGGCCAGCGGGTGGGTTTGGTCGGTGCCAATGGCAGTGGCAAGTCTACCCTGCTCAGGCTGCTGAACGGGGAATTACCGGCATCGCCTGACAACGTGCGCCTCACGGGCGAGACGGCCCTGCTCGACCAGCATTGCAGCACGTTATGCGGCCACAGCAGTGTGCTCGACCACCTGGGCAAGGCCAACCCGGCAATGGCGCAGGGCGAATTACGCAGCCGCCTGGCCCAGCTCGGGCTGGATGCGGCCCGTATCGAACTGCCCAGCAGCCTGCTCAGCGGCGGAGAACGGATGAAGGCGGCACTGGCCGCCGTGTTGTACCGCGAACGGCCGCTCGACCTGTTACTGCTGGACGAACCCGGCAACCACCTGGACCTGCCGTCACTGGCCGCACTGGAGCGCATGCTGGGGCAGTTTGGCGGGGCGCTCATGGTGGCATCCCATGATGCAGTACTGCTGCAAAACCTGGCGCTGGATGAGTACCTGCAGTTGTAGATACCGAAAAAAATGCATCGCAGGCTATCAATTCGTGACTGGCCGTTCCCGATCCGCCACGGATGTATTATGGTGGCGTGGTGCGCATATAACAGCAGCCCGAGCGATCGGGCACTTGCAAGACAATGAGGGTGTCATGAGCAACGAAAGCATTAATTGGGACAAGCTGGGTTTCGACTACATCAAGACCGACAAACGCTACCTGTCCGTATGGCGCAATGGCGAGTGGGACAAGGGCACCCTGACCGAAGACAACGTACTGCACATCAGTGAAGGCTCCACTGCCCTGCACTATGGCCAGCAGTGCTTCGAGGGCCTGAAGGCCTACCGTTGCAAGGATGGCTCGATCAACCTGTTCCGCCCGGACCAGAACGCCGCCCGCATGCAGCGCAGCTGCGCCCGCCTGCTGATGCCGCACGTGCCCACCGATGTGTTCATCGAAGCGTGCAAGCAAGTGGTCAAGGCCAACGAAAAGTTCGTGCCACCGCACGGCAAAGGCGCCCTCTACCTGCGCCCGTTCGTGATCGGCACCGGCGACAACATTGGCGTGCGCACCGCCCCCGAGTTCATCTTCTCGGTATTCGCCATCCCGGTTGGCTCGTACTTCAAGGGCGGCATGAAGCCGCACAACTTCCAGATCTCCAGCTTCGACCGCGCCGCCCCACAAGGCACCGGTGCGGCCAAGGTCGGTGGCAACTACGCCGCCAGCCTGCAGCCAGGCGCTGAAGCCAAGAAGGCCAACTTCGCCGACGCCATCTACCTCGACCCACTGACCCACACCAAGATCGAAGAAGTCGGTTCGGCCAACTTCTTCGGCATCACCGCCAACAACGAGTTCGTGACCCCGAAATCGGCCTCAGTACTGCCAGGCATCACCCGCCTGTCGCTGATGGAACTGGCACAATCGCGCCTGGGCCTGACCGTGATCGAAGGTGATGTCGAAATCAACAAGCTGGACCGCTTCATCGAAGCGGGCGCTTGCGGCACTGCTGCGGTGATCACCCCGATCGGCGGTATCGAGTACAACGGCAAGCTGCACGTGTTCCACGACTTGGAAAAGGTCGGCCCGGTTACCCAGAAGCTCTACAACGAGCTGACCGGTATCCAGAGCGGTGACGTTGAAGCACCGGCAGGCTGGATCGTCAAAGTCGCCTGAGGCGCTTTAGCAGTATGAAAAACGGGGCATGCCTGCAATGGCATGCCCCGTTTTTATTGGCCAGCAAGGCGCCGCTGCATCAGCAAATGCCGAGCTTTGTCGAACGCCCAGTTGTACAACACGGTGTAGGGCAGGATGATCACGAAGAAGCCCAGTTCCACCATGAACGCCTGCAGCAGCGAGATATCCAGCATCCACGCCGCCACCGGCAAGCACCACACCACCAGCCCGGCCTCGAAGCCCAGACCGTGCACAAAACGCGCACTGGCCTTCCAGTGGATACGCTCGGTCTGTACCCAGCGATCGACCAGCGCGTTGTAGACCATGTTCCACAGCATGGCGATCACCGACAGGGTGACCGCCAAGGCCCCCGCCGTCGCCAGCGATTTGCCCATTACCCAGGACAACAGCGGCGCACACAACAACACCGCGAACACTTCGTAACCTACGGCGTGAACCAGGCGCTCGGTGAAAGACACGTTTTTCATTGCAAAATCCATCCATTGCGTAAGTCGTGCTTTCCATTTTCTTTGGTAAAACTGATACTCGCGACATAGTTACCATCGGTTTTATCAATACCATGCGCTACTCACCCGAAGCTCTGGTTGCCTTTGTCGAAGCCGCATCGCTCGGTTCGTTCTCCGCTGCGGCGCGCAAACTGCGCAAAAGCCAGTCCACCGTCAGCATTGCCATTGCCAATTTCGAGGCGGATATTGGCTGCCCGCTGTTCGACCGGGGTGGCCGCCACCCCACGCTGAATGAGGCGGGCCGACAGGTGCTGAGCCACGTGGAGGCCATTCTTGATGCCAGCGCCCAGCTCGATGCCTTGGCGGTGCGGCTGGCGGAAAACGTGGAGCCGTTGGTGTCGGTGGTGATGTCGGACAGCTACAGCGTCACCTTCCAGGGCGCGGTAATGGCCCGTTTCGCCGAGCACTATCCACATACCGAATTGCGCTGCGGCCCAGCGGAGGACGCTGATGTGATCGACATGATCCAGCAGGGCCTGGCGCATGTCGGCATCCTTGCCACGCAACCCGGCTACCCCGCCGACGTTGCCGTTGCCCGCTTGCCCGAACAGGCGGAGTTTGGTGTGTATGTGGCCAGCGGGCATCCGCTGGCGGGCCTTGGACAGGTGCAAACACAGCACCTCGAAAACGCCCGGCAGCTGTACATCAAGACCTACGCCCCCAGCCTGCATCACGGCCGTGGTCAGGCTTGGTCGGCACCGGATTACCTCACGTTGCTGGAGTTCGCCGTGCGCGGGTTTGGCTGGGCCGAGCTGCCGAGGGCGCTGGTGGCAAGGTTTGGCATCGAGTTGGTGGAGCTGCAGATGGCGGGATACCCGCGCCGTGTCAATATGGATGTGGCCTGGTCTAGCCGGCGGGCGTTGGGGCCGGCGGGGCAATGGCTGGTACGGCAGATGCTGGGGCGGTAGCCCTTCTTTGCCCCCTTGTGCACCAAAACGCAAGATCCAGTACACCCAGCGACAAGCCTTCCCCCCACCCTCCCCCTTAGCCTGTCACCACGCGCCGCCCCCGCTGCGGCACGCACCCAAAGCACAAGAACAAACGTTGGTGACCTATGCAGACAGTAGATCCGATCACCCTTGCGGTTGTCCGGGGTGCGCTGGAGACAGCGCAACGCGAAATGACCCTGACCCTGGAAAAGACCGGCCGGTCCAGTGTGTTCAACCTGGCCCACGACTATTCCAACTCGCTGTTCGACCACCTGCCGGAAATGATCCTGCAGGGCCAGGACATCCCCATTCACCTGGGCTCGCTGATCCCGGCCATGAAGTGCGTGGCCGAGTTCTTTGGCGACGACATCGCCGAAGGCGATGTGATCTACCACAACGACCCGGCCTACAAGGGCAGCCATATTCTCGACTGCTGCATGTACAAACCGGTGTACTACCAGGGCGAGCTGGTGTTCTGGACCGTGTGCAAGGGCCACCTGACCGACATCGGCGGCCCGGTGCCTGCCGGCTACAACCCCGACGCCAAGGAGATCTACGCCGAGGGCCTGCGCATTCCACCCGTCAAGCTGTGGGAAAAAGGCAAACGCCGCGAAGACGTGATCAACTTCATGCTCACCAACATGCGCGCACGCCCCTTCCAGGAAGGCGACCTCAATGCCCAGTACGGCGCTTGCAAGGTGGGCGAGCGGCACTTGCTGGAGCTGCTCGACAAGTACGGCGTGGTCCAAGTACGTGCCTGCATCGCCGAGCTGAAGGACATGGCCGACCGGCACATGCGCGCGCTGTTGCGCGACGTGCCGGACGGTGATTACAGCGGCACCGCCGTGCTCGAAGATGCTGGCCACGGCCTGGGCGAGCTGGCCATCACCGCCCATGTGCAGATTCGCGGTGACCAGGCCCATGTGAGCATCGACAGCCCGCCACAAGTGCCCTACTTCATCAACTCCTACGAGGGCAACTCGGTGTCGGGCGTATACCTGGGGCTGATGATGTTCGCTCAGGTGGCGCCGCCCTACAACGAAGGCCTGTACCGCTGCGTCACGGTCGATGTCGGGCCCAAAGGGACCCTGTGCAACGCCGAAGAACCGGCACCCCACGTCAACTGCACCACCACGCCGATGGAAACCCTGGCCGA
Source organism: Pseudomonas sp. yb_9 (assembly GCF_043103635.1). Taxonomy (NCBI): domain Bacteria; kingdom Pseudomonadati; phylum Pseudomonadota; class Gammaproteobacteria; order Pseudomonadales; family Pseudomonadaceae; genus Pseudomonas; species Pseudomonas sp. yb_9. The sequence goes on from NZ_JBICKA010000105.1 coordinate 54,267, forward strand.
TGCCGTGCGCACTGCGCTGGAGCAAGCCTCGCCACAACGGGTGACGGCCTCCTGGGGGCATACCAGCGGTATCAACATTGCCGGCCATGACCCGCGCAACGGCAACAGCGAGTACGTGACCATGGTGCTGGCCTCGATCATTGCCGGTGCCGGTGCCAACAAGGTGATGGATGGCTGGCACGCGTGCGGCCCGCTGTGCTGCTTCGGCGCGCTGATGAGCGGTGACATCGAGCTGCTGGAACATGCCTACCCGGTGCTCATCCACCGCTACAGCCTGATGGCCGACAGTGGCGGCGCTGGCGAGTTTCGCGGTGGTTCGGGCACCCGGCTGGAGATCGAGCCGCTGGACCACGCCATGACCGTGGTCGGCTTCGGTGAAGGCCGGCAACTGCCCACCGCCGGTGCCGCCGGGGCACGCAATGCGCTGCTGGAGCCCAAGCTGGGCAGGCTGATCCACCGCCACGCCGATGGCAGCGAAGACCACTACACGCAAAACCCGATGCTCACCCTGCAGCCCGGTGAGCGAATCATCAACATCAACCCCGGTGGCGGTGGCTACGGCGACCCGCTGCGCCGGCCGATTGCCGCCGTCCTGCAAGACCTGCGCAACGGCCTGGTCTCGCCCCAGGGCGCAGCCCTGGAATACGGCGTGGTCGTCGATGCCGATGGCCAGCTGGATGAACCCGCAACCCGCCTTGCCCGCGCCCCGCACTGACCGGAGACCCATCATGCGCAACCAATATCGCCTGGGCATCGACGCCGGCGGCACCTTCACCGATTTCATCCTGGCCGACCGCGACGGCGGCGTGCAGCTGTTCAAAGCCCCGTCCACGCCGCAGGACGGCACCCTGGCCATTCGGGCCGGGCTGGCGCAGATCGCCGACGCCACCGGCCGCAGCCCGGCCGAGCTGATTGCCAACTGTGACCTGTGCATCAACGGCACCACCGTCGCCCTCAACGCGCTGATCGAGCGTACCGGGGTCAAGGTGGGCCTGCTGTGCACCGAAGGCCACGAAGACAGCCTGGAAATCCGCTTGGGGCACAAGGAAGAAGGCCACCGCTACGACGCCCACTATCCGCCAGCGCACATGCTCGCCCCCCGCCACCTGCGCCGCCCGATTGGTGGCCGCATCCTCGGCGATGGCCGTGAGCACAGCCCGCTGGACGAACGCGCCATCCACGCCGCCATCGACTACTTCCGTGCCGAAGGCGTAGAGGCCGTGGCCATTTCCTTCCTGTGGTCGGTGCGCAACCCCAGCCATGAGCAGCGTGCCGCCGAGCTGGTGCGGGCAGCCCTGCCCGGGGTATTCGTCTGCACGGGCTGCGAGGTGTTTCCGCAGATTCGCGAGTACACCCGCACCTCCACCACGGTGGTCAACGCCTACCTCAGCCCGGTGATGGCCCGCTATGTGGCGCGCATCGACAGCCTGTTCCACGAGCTTGGCGTGCAACAACCGGTGCGTTACTTCCAGTCCAACGGTGGCCTGGCGCCGGGGCACCTGATGCGTGAGCGCGCGGTCAATGCCATCAACTCCGGCCCCGCCTCGGCGCCCCAAGCCGGGCTAGCGGTGGCACGGCCATTCGGTATCGACAACGTCATTACCGTGGACATGGGGGGCACCTCGTTCGACATCACCCTGACCAACGCCGGGCGCACCAACTTCAGCAAGGATGTGGACTTCCTGCGCCAGCGCATTGGCGTGCCGATGATTCAGGTGGAGACGCTGGGTGCTGGCGGCGGCTCCATCGCCCACCTGGACGAGTTCGGCATGCTGCAGGTCGGCCCGCGCAGCGCCGGTGCCATGCCGGGGCCCGTGTGCTACGGCAAAGGCGGCAGTGAGCCCACGGTAACCGACGCCAACCTGGCGCTGGGCTACCTCCCGGATGGTGCACTGTTGGGCGGCAGCATCCGCCTGAACCGCCAGGCCGCACTGGATGCCATACGCAGCAAGATCGCCGAGCCACTGGGCATCAGCGTGGAACGGGCGGCGTTCGGCATCACTACATTGGTGAACCTGAACATGGTCAACGGCATTCGCCGCGTGTCCATTGAGCGCGGCCACGACCCGCGCGACTTCGCCCTGATTGGCGCAGGCGGTGCGGCGGGCATGCACGTGGTCCGCCTGGCCGAGGAAATCGGCATGCAGACCGTGCTGATCCCCAAGGTGGCCTCGGGCTTGTGTGCGTTCGGCCAGATCCTGTCCGATGTACGTTACGACCAGCTCACCAGCCTGTCGATGCGCCTGGACGCCGGGCATGTGAACCTGGAGCAGCTCAACCACGCCCTTGCCGAACTGCGCCAGCAAGGCCTGGCCAACTTGCGCCAAGACGGCTTTGGCGACCAGGCCAGCAGTTGCCACTACACCCTGGAAATGCGCTACCAGGGGCAGATCCATGAATGCAGCGTGGAGCTGGCGCAGCATGCCCTGGATGAAGCAGGCCTGGCCGCGCTGATCAACCGCTTCCACAGCCGCCACCAGACCCTGTACTCGTACAGCGAACCCGACAGCCCGGTGGAACTGGTGAACCTTGAGTGCTCGGTAATCGGCCACCTGCCACGCCCACCGCAACCTGAGTTGCAGGGCCCGGCCGAACCGCCGGCAGCCACCCCGCAAAGCGTCCGGCCGATGCTGTTCAGCGCCGACGGCGCGTGGCAACCCACGCCCGTGTTCAACGGCAATCGTCTGCTGCCGGGGCAGACCGTGCAGGGCCCCTGCGTGATCGAGGAGGACACCACCAACATCGTCGTGCCGCCGGGCTGGCAGGCGCGCCTGGAGCCTTCGGCCACCTACCGGGTGACACGAGGGGCTTGATCAAACGGTCGGCGTGCGCCGATCATGGGCCTGAAAGCCGCCTGGCAGCCTCGCGTTGCCGGGCGGTTTGCACAATAACAAGAGCTGCTTGAGTAGCTTGCCTGCAGTTCCTTTTTTCAATGCTGCCCTCTTTGAAAAAGGACCCACCATGCCCACAGAACTCTCGACCCACGGCTGGGCTCAGCCGGAGCGCCAGGCGCGCTGGGCCGAAGCCATCAGCGACACCTATTTCCCATTGAGCCTGCAGTTTGCCACCGAACAGCCGTTCAATGGCCACCTGCAGCGCTGGAGCACGCCCAGCACGCCGCTCAGCCTGTCGCGCCTGCGCTCCAGCCCGTTGGGCTACTCGCGCAGCAAGGCGCACATCGGCCAGGACCATGAAGCGTTCTACCTGGTGACCGTGCCGCACAGCAGCGAGGTGCACTTCGAACAGGACGGTCACCCGATCAGTTGTCGCCCGGGTGGTTTCATCGTCGAGCGCGGCGACGCCCCCTACCGCTTCCATTACGGCACACAGAACGACCTGTGGGTGCTCAAGCTGCCTGAGCAGGCACTCAAGGCCAACTTGCTGGGGCACAAACGCTATACCCGGCATTGCTTCGATGCCAGTCAGGGCCTGGGGCGCATCTTCGTCGAACAGCTGGACCTGTGCGCCCGCCATTTCGATGCCAGCCCTGTGGCTGCCCGGCATTTGCTGCTGGAACAGGCCTCAGCCACCCTGTTGCTGGCCCTGCAACAGGACGAGCGCGTACTGGGCAGCGAAGGCAGCAACCTCAGCACCCTGCACCTGACGCGGGTGGAGCAGTACGTGCTGCAACACCTGGGCGACCCCGAACTCACGCCACAAACCATCGCCAGCGCCTGCGGGCTGTCGTTGCGTTACCTGCACAAGCTGTTCGCGATCACGCCTTACACCCTTGGCGAATGGGTGCGCCTGCAACGCCTGGAGGCTGTGCACCGGCAACTGCGCGACCCGTATTGCCACCTGGCCATTGGCGAACTGGCGTTCCGCTGGGGCTTTGCCGATCAGGCGCAGTTCACCCGCGCATTTCGCCAGCAATATGGGTGCACGGCACGGGAGGTCAGGGCTGCACGTACGCACTGAACGGTGCAAGCGGCGGTCACTGCGCGACCGGAGTCAGTCTTAGGCCGCCACGTCCAGCACCTGCCAACTGTCATCCGGGTCGAAGCGTTTCATCGCCTTGGCCAGCCTGTCACCCTGTGGCCCGAGGTTTTTCTCGAACACCTGGCCGTCGTGGCTGATCATGAAGCTCATCACCCCAGTGTCGTCGTACCTGGCCGGCCAGACGACCATGGCAAAAACCACGGCTCATCTGGTTGCCTATCAGTAGCTGTACGCGCCGCCAGGGGCAGAGGGGCCTTGTGCATCGAGGATGCGGAAGTGGTAGCCGTACCAGTCATCACCCACCACATCCTGGCCGAACAGCGGGCCCAACGCTTCCGGCGGTTTTGGCCAGGTGCCGAAAGCCCGCCCGGTTCATCGATAGTCACTATCGAGCAGGGCAATTTCTACCGGGCGCCTTGGCCTAATAACCTTGCTCCATCGACTCGCCGCCCATGACCCCGGCCCTTGGAGCTACCCTGATGAACACCCTGGCCCGCCTACTTTTCGCCACCTTAGCCGTTTTTGCCATCGCCATCATGAGCGGCTGTGCCAGCCACCCGGAACTGCGCCCGTACACAGCTGAAGAAACCCGCCAGTTGCAGTTGGAAGCGCTACAGCGTCGCGGTCTTTCCCTTGACGACTACGAGCAGCAACGGCGGGTCATACAGCGCGCTGACAACCTGCCTGTAGTAACGGAAGCCACCGACGCAGACACTTCGACCAAAGGCTGACAGGGGCAAGCAGCGGTTCCCTCGTTCCACCTGTACAGGTATCCTCTAGCGCTCAACCGCAAGCCTTCCAGGATGGAGACCATGACCAGGCCCCTTCTGTTGCTGAGCGCTGCACTGCTGTTTAGCCCTGTTCTACTGGCCCAGCAGATCAAACGCGAACTGGGCAGCTTCGACTTCACACTCGGCACCACACCCTCGCGCACCATGGCCCAAGGCCTTATCTCACCCAGTGCCGTCGGCGCCTTCCATGGTGGGCTGGACTTCAGTCACGCCAGTGGCTGGTACCTGGGCCAGTACGCGCCCAGCATGGGCGTTGCCCCCAACTCGACCCTGCGCCTGGACAGCTACCTGGGCTACAAGCACCATTTCGACAGCAGCCTGGGCTACGAGGTAGGGTTGATCCATTACAGTCAGCCGAATATCGCAGGCCCCGACAGTTACGCCCTGTACGGTGGCATCTCGGTGCTGGGCAGCCGTTTCGGCGGCGCGTTGCGCGATAACCCCAACAACCGCACCGGCACGCTGTTCGCCGACTTTGGCCAACTGCCGCTGTTCGATGTCGACCTGACCGTAAAGCTCGCCCACCACCAACTGGGTACACCGTTCACCATTGGCGACGGCAGCCAGGTGACTGCCTTTTCCGATTGGTCGCTGGAGCTGTCGCGGCCTTGGCTTGGCATCGACCTGAACCTGGTCTACAGCAACTCCAACCTCAGTGGCGGCGGTTGCGATGCGTATTCGGGCATGAACACCTATTGCGACAGCATGGTCACGCTCAAGGCACAGCGCAGGTTCTTCTAACGAAGTGAGCGCCGCTTGACCCGATGCTACAACGCTGCAACAGCCTCGATCTCCACCAGCATACCGTCCAGCGCCAGCCGTGGCACCGGGATCAGGGTGCAGGTCGGCTTCATGTGAGGCCCCCACGCCCTGTCCGCCTCCGCTACCCATTGGCGCAGGCGCGCTTCAGAATGCTCGACAATCAGCAAGGTCAGCTTGAACACCTGAGCCAGGCTGGCGCCTTTGGATGCCAACGCCAGCTCCAGGTTTACCAGCGCCTGGCGGGCCTGTTCGGCAAACAGGGGTGACAGCTGGCCATCGCTGTCCTCCCCGCCTTGGCCGGCGATGAACAACAGCCGACTGTCGGCGCGTACCTCGGCGACGTGGGAATAGGCATTGCCACTGGGATCGTAAAGGCCCTCGGGGTTGCTCAGCTGGAATACGGCTTGATGGGTCACGACATGCCCTCGATCGGATGGAAGAGTGGCGGAGTATCGGACCTTAAGTTAACTCGAGGTCAAGCGCAGCGTAGGACGTTTCGCACAGAAGGCGAACTGATGTGAACCACGCGTCTGTTTGCGCGGCGGCCGTCGCGCGCTAGATTACCAGCCCCGGCATGGAGGCCTGAATCCAACAAGGAAAAGCGCATGAGTAATTTTGATTTCCAGCTGGCCTATACCATCAAGCCGCACACCGCACGCGATGACGCCGATGCCGCCCAGGCACGGGTACACCTACGGGAAAATCTCGGCCTGGACACCGTTGAGCACATTGAGACCACCTTGCTTGGGACGGTCGAACTCAAGGGCTCCACGCTTGCAGAGCGCAAGCTCGAGGCTGAGAAACTGATTCACGAATATATTCATAATGCGCTCAAGCAGCTGCGTGTGCTGTCTACCGTGAAATTCTACGGCAGCCTGATGGTGAACGGGCTAGGCCCCGCCATACGCTTCGACATCCTGCCCAAGTGAGCCTCAACAGGCATCAGGCGCCCCCGCGCCTGATGCCGGACACCGTCACTTTTCCTGCAGTACCGCCCTGCCCTTTACCGCCCTGGGCCCGCGCCATGCCCAGCACAACAACCCGGGAAATGGCGCGTACACCACGAAGACGACCCACAGCATCTTGCGTTCGGCGCGCCGATCACTGCCAATGATGTGCCAGATCGCCCAGACCTCCAGCAGGATGACGAAGGCCGCGATGATGATCCAGATCGTTCCGATTTCCATGAGCGCTCTCCCATTTGGCGTGTAATGGGTTGGGTTTCAGCAAGCGCCGAGGGTTCAGATTGTTTTGTTTGGCGCCAGTGCAGCCCATTCAGTGTGGTGCTTGTTCCAGCGCCGACTTCAGCGCCGCCGCATCGATAAACGCCCGCTGGCCCACCAGCGCCCCCTGCTCCAGTTGCAACCACTGTACCTGGCCATCCTGCCCGGAATAACGGCTGGCCACGCGCCCTTCACGGTCAAGCAGCACACGGTAGTTGTATGCGCGCATGGCGGGGATGGCGAACAGCTTGCTGATGATCGCCGGCATGCGCTGGATGTCGGCAACAAACACGGCATGACGCGCCTCGAGGTAGCCCTTGGGCTGCTCGGCCAGCGCAGCCTTTACCATCTTTGCGCCGTCCATGTCGCGCGCCACCAGCAGGATCTGCGTGCCAGCATCAAGGCTGTAGGCCTGCTCATACTGGTCAAGCAGCGTGAACGGTGCCAGCTTGTCGCCCGCCTCCAAGGCATTGGCCAGTAACGGCAACAGGCTGCACAGCAGGGCAATGACGTACTTCATGAAGGGTGTCCTCGGTAATAGGGGGCGGCATGGCGGCGAAGGGCCAAGCCAGGCAGGTTGCCTGAACACGACCTGAAATACGACACGCGCACCCGGGAGATTGTCTTTCCCCCAGCCAGCCGCCACACTCTGCGGGCCAGCCAGGAAGCGGAGACCAGAGTGCCAACGCCACGTCAGTTCAGCAAGAAGACCAGTACCAGCAACATGCTGCGACTGAAATCCACCAGCGCCAACGCCCAGGCTCCGTACAGGGTTGACTTCGTCCTGCTCGAACATTTCTCGATGGCCAGCTTTACCGTCGCCATGGATGTGCTGGTCACCGCCAACCTGCTGCGCACGGACAGCTTCCGGTTCACCCCGTTGTCGATGGATGGCGACCGGGTGCTCAGCGACCTGGGGCTGGAGCTGGTGGCCACTGAGCTGTCCGCCGAGGCGCTGAAGGAGCTGGACTTGCTGGTGATCTGCGGCGGCCTGCGCACGCCCCTGAAATACCCGGAACTCGACCGCCTGCTGGACGACTGCGCGGCCCACGGCATGGCCCTGGGTGGCCTGTGGAACGGCGCCTGGTTCCTAGGCCGCGCCGGGGTGCTGGACGACTACGGTTGCAGCATCCACCCCGAACAGCGCGCCAGCCTGTCCGAACGCAGCCCGCAAACACGCATTACCCCGGCCAGCTTTACCCTCGACCGCGACCGCCTCAGCGCCGCCAGCCCCAACGGTGCCATGGAGCTGATGCTGGGCCTGGTGCGCCGGCTGTATGGTGATGGCCTGGCCGAAGGCGTGGAAGAAATCCTGTCATTCTCCGGAGCGCGTTACCGTCAGGTTGGACCGGGGGCGAAGAAGTCCATGAGCCTGCACCTGCGCACCATCGTCGAACTGATGGAAAACAACCTGGAGGAAACCCTCAGCCTCGACCAGCTGGCCGCCTACAGCGGGCGCTCGCGACGGCAGATCGACCGGCTGTTCCAGGCCCAGCTGGGCACGTCGCCGCGGCGCTACTACATGGAGCTGCGCATCACCAAAAGCCGCCGCCTGCTGCAGTATTCCGACCTGTCGGTGATGGAAGTGGCAGTGGCCTGCGGGTTTGTTTCGGTGTCGCATTTCAGCAAGTGCTATGCGGCCTACTTCGGCTACCCGCCCTCGCGGGAGCAGCGGCTGGGCGAGTGAGCGCCGTTCAGGCGCGTATGTAACGCAGCACGGCGTCGCAAATCATGGCTTTGTGGCGCAGCTTGATCTCGTCATCGGACAGGTCGATCTGGAAGATCTCGCCGAAGGTATGGCGGTTCGACACCCGGTAGAAGCAGAACGCGCTCATCAGCATGTGCAGGTCGATCACTTCGATGCCGCCACGGAAAACCCCTTCCTGCACGCCACGGCGCAGGGTGTTACCCAACGCTTCGAGCACCAGGCTGCTCATTTCACGAATGGCCGGCGACTGCTTGACGTACTCGCCATAGTGGATGTTTTCAGTGCAGATGATGCGCACGAAATCGACGTTGCGGTCGTGGTGATCGAAGGTGAACTCAACCAGACGACGAATCGCCTGCTCGGCCGGCAGCGACTCCAGGTCCAGGCTTTGCTCGGTCTTGCGGATGTCGCCATACAGCTTGATCAGGCACTCGCAGTACAACTGCTCCTTGCTGCCGAAGTAGTAGTAGATCATGCGCTTGGAGGTGGCAGTGCGTTCGGCGATGGCATCGACGCGGGCGCCGGCCAGCCCTTGCTGGACGAACTCGTTGATGGCCGCCTGGAGGATATCCTCGCGCGTTTTCTCGGGGTTGTTCTTGCGCGTTCTGCGCCCCCCTTCGGTTTCAGGCTGGCCGAGGCCAACTACGGAATCACTCATACCCACTCACAGGCTATTTATTGGAATGAGGGGGATTATCCGTGAGCGCGGCCATGCAGGGAAGCGCGCTGTTGGTCGGGTAGCCATAAAGCCTCATGGGTGGCTGGCCGTGAAATCGTTCACGGCACGCCGCGGGCATCACTCCCGCTGGGCAGTATTGCGCTCCAGCGGCGGCGTCAGGTGCAGCACGCGGTTACGCCCGCCTTCGGCCAGCAAGTAACCACCTTTGCCATCCGCCACGATCGACTGTGGCGCCTTGAGGAAAGTCAGCACCGTGTGCTGAACGCCATCGGCGTCAACACGCAGCAGCCGGGCACGGTGGGTGTTGTCTTCGCTGATCCACAAGCCGCGCTGATCACAGTACAGGAACGTCGGGTTGCGCAGGCCTTCGACCACCACCGGGTCGCTGCCATCGTCGGACAATGCGCGGACCTTGCCATTGGCCTTTTCGGTGTACAGCACACGGCCCGCGCAGCGGGTGAGCCCTTCGGTTTCGGTCAGGCCGGAACGCAGCACATCGAGCTGGCCGCTGTTCCAGTCGTAACGCATCAAGCGACCATTGCCTTTGCGGTCTTCGATGGCATACAGGTGGTCGCCGTCATTCCACAAGCCTTGCACGCTGTCGCCGTCGAACAGGGGGGTCACCTGGCCATCGCGGGCCAGGCTGACAGGTGCCCGGCCGCCTTCCTGACTGAACACCCACCCCCCTTGAGCCGCCACCATGCCGTCGGGCTTGGACAGGTTGTCGATGACCATGACCCGGTCGCCGGTCGCGGTGATCTTGAGGATGCTGCCACGGCCATCATCCAGCTCACGGCTGACCAGCAGGCTGCCATCGGCTTGCGGCAGCAGCGAGGCGGCTTTGGTCACATCGCGGTGCAGTACCTCGACATCCCAGCCGGAGGCAGCCTGAACCGGGTAGAAGCTCTGCCAGGCGAAAAAGCCCAAGGTGGCGGTAAGCAGACCGGTGGTGGCAGTCAGGGCGATGCGGGTGCTGCGCTTGCGCAGGATGTGCGGCATGTAGGGGCTCCTCGGGATTGCCGCGATGCTAGCAAGCGAATGTGAAAAAAATGTCGAGAAATGCAGAACATTACAAAAAACAAATGGATATAAAAATAACTAAACATTCTAACAAACAGGAATATAAAAATTGAAAGCCGAACGCCACCTCCTTAGGCTGGGCACATCGTTTCCCACTCGGTTTCAAGGAGCAAACCCATGCCAACCCGTGCTTTCTCTCCCCTGCGCCGGCTGTTGATCGGCGGCCTGCTGGCCAGTGTGGCCAGCGCCCTGCTGCCTTGGTCCGAAGCTCTGGCCGACGACGCCAAGACCCTGCGCATCGGCTACCAGAAGTTCAACAGTATCAACATCCTCAAAGGCAGCGGCGCCCTGGAAAAAGCGCTGGCACCACAAGGTGTAACCGTAAGCTGGCACGAATTTGCCGCCGGCCCGCAGTTGCTCGAAGCCTTGAGCACGGGTGCCATCGACCTGGGTCATGCCGCCGATGCGCCGTCCGTGTTCGCCCAGGCCGCCGGTAAACCGGTGGTGTACCTGGCTGCCGAACAACCCTACCCACGCGGCATCGGCCTGGTGGTGCGCGAGCAGGACCACCTGACCAGCGTGCAAGACCTGAAAGGCAAGCGCGTGGCCACCGGCCGCGGCTGGAACGCCCAGTACCTGCTGGCCGTAGCGCTGGAGCAGGCTGGCCTTACCTACAAGGACATTACCCCCGCCTACGTCAACAATGCCGCCGATGCCGTGGCTGCCCTGCAGTCCGGCAGTGTCCAGGCCGTCACCCTGTGGGACCCGTTCCTCGCCGCAGCAGAAAGCCAGCCCGGCCTGAAGAACCTGCGCGACGGTAGCGGCCTGTCCAACAACCGGACGTTCTACCTGTCCACCGCCAGCTATGCCGACCACCACCGTGCGCTGCTGAAAACCTTCTTCAGCGAACTGGGCAAGGTCAGCCAGTGGGCCAACGCCAAGCCTGCCGAGGTTGCCGCGCTATTGGCGCCGCAACTGGGCATCAGCGCCAACGTGCTGGAAGTGGCCAGCGAACGGCGTAACTACAATGCCGTGGCCATCACCCCGCAAATCGTTGCCGAACAACAGAAACTGGCCGATACCTTCCAGGGCCTGGGCCTGATTCCACGCAAGCTGCAGGTGGCCGATGCAGTCTACCCGGCTTCCGTCTTGCCTTGAGCGGAGCGCAGCCACCATGCCCCGCCCGATCCGCTTCAACGCCTTCAGCATGAACGCCGCCAGCCACCAGTCCCCCGGCCTGTGGCGCCACCCGCGCAACACCAGCGTGGCATTCAACCGCCTGAGCTACTGGACCGACCTGGCTCGCCTGCTGGAGCGCGGCCTGTTCGACGCCGTGTTCATCGCCGATGTGCTGGGCATCTACGATGTCTACCAAGGCGGGCCCGAAGCCGCCTTGCGCGGTGGTGTGCAGGTGCCGGTCAACGACCCGCTGCTGCTGGTACCGGCCATGGCCGGGGTCACCGAGCACCTCGGTTTCGGCGTTACCTTTTCGCTGACCTACGAACACCCCTACCCCTTCGCCCGGCGCATGTCCACGCTCGACCACCTGAGCAATGGCCGGGTTGGCTGGAACATCGTCACCGGCTACCTCGACAGCGCCGCACGCAACCTCGGCCTGGCGCGCCAGCTGGGCCACGACCAGCGCTACGACCTTGCCGAAGAGTACCTGCAGGTGCTGTACAAACTATGGGAGAAAAGCTGGGACGACGATGCCGTGCTGCTGGAGCGTGACAGTGGGCGCTATATCGAACCTTCGCGGGTGCACGCTATCAACCATGTGGGCGAGCACTTCCAGGTGCCCGGCATGCACTTGTGCCAGCCGTCGCCACAACGCACGCCGGTGCTGTTCCAGGCAGGTGCTTCGGCACGTGGCCAGCAATTTGCCGCGCAGCATGCCGAATGCGTGTTCATCAGCGGCCCGACGCCCACGGTGTTGCGCCGCTACGCCGACGGCATCCGCCAGGCCAGCGAGGCCGCCGGGCGGGGTCGTGATGAGGTGCTGATCTATGCGCAGGCGTTGCTGATCGTCGCCCCCACCCGGGAAGAAGCCGAGGCCCGCTTCGCCGAATACCGTCGCTACGTCGACCTGGACGCTGCCCTGGCACTGCTGTCGGGCTGGACCGGCATCGACTTTGCCGGCCTCGACCCCGACGCGCCGATCGAATATGTCGAAAACGATGCCGGTCGCGCCGCCCTGGCCGCGTTCACCGCCGCCGACCCCAAGCGCCGCTGGACCATGCGCGAGGCCGCCGAATTCGTTGGCCTGGGGGGGCGCGGACCGGTGCTGGTCGGCTCAGCCAGCGAGGTCGCCGACCAGTTGGAAAACTGGCTGGACCAGACCGGCATCGATGGCTTCAACCTGACCTATGCCGTGCAGCCGGACGACCTGACCCATGTCGTCGATTTGCTGGTGCCCGAACTGCAACGCCGTGGTCGCTACCCTTCGCGCTACACCGAGGGCACCCTGCGCCACAAGCTGTTCGGCCAAGGCGACCAGCTGCCGGCACAGCACATTGGGCGTCAGGTTGACATTCAGCGATTAAATACCGGGTATTCCAACATTTAATTTGTGGATGCCACGCGCTCAACCCTATTCTGTCGCCACATCCCCTGCGCCGCACCGGCCGGTGCGGTTCACGGCATGGGGAGAGAACAACAAGTCGAGATCGTCCATGTCGAACCATTCGTACTTCGCCCCCCACGGTGGGCACCCGGCTCAAACCGAGCTGCTGACTGACCGTGCCATGTTCACCGAAGCCTATGCCGTTATCCCTAAAGGCGTGATGCGTGACATCGTCACCAGCCACCTGCCGTTCTGGGACAAGATGCGCATGTGGGTCATTGCCCGCCCACTGACCGGTTTTGCCGAAACCTTCTCCCAGTACATCGTCGAAGTGGCCCCGGAAGGCGGCAGCGAGCGCCCAGAGCTGGACCCGAACGCCGAAGCCGTGGTGTTCATCGTCGAAGGCGAGCTGGACATCACCGTCGAAGGCAAGCATCACACCCTGGTACCGGGCGGCTACGCCTTCCTGGCCCCGGGCGCCGAGTGGAGCCTGCGCAACAACAGCAAATCCAATGTGACCTTCCACTGGCTGCGCAAGCACTACCAGAAAGTTGAAGGCCTGGACGTACCCGAGTCGTTTGTTACCCACCGCGACAACGCCACCGTCATCGAAATGCCGGGCACCGAAGGCCGCTGGGTCACCACCCGCTTCGTCGACATGGCCGACATGCGTCACGACATGCACGTAAACATCGTCACCTTCCAGCCGGGCGGCGTGATCCCGTTCGCGGAAACCCACGTGATGGAACACGGCCTGTACGTGCTGGAAGGCAAGGCGGTGTACCGCCTGAACCAGGACTGGGTCGAAGTGGAAGCCGGCGACTTCATGTGGCTGCGCGCCTTCTGCCCGCAAGCCTGCTACGCCGGCGGCCCAGGCAAGTTCAGCTACCTGCTGTACAAGGACGTGAACCGTCATGTGCATTTGACGCTGAATCCTAAGCGCTAAGCTCAGGCTGATGCCCTAAGCCCGCCAATCTGGCGGGCTTTCCATTTGCCGCGCATACTGAAACACCCATCTCCCGCACGGTACCGGCCATGCCCCGCTGCCTGCTGCTTACCCTCCTGCTGCTGTGCACCCCTGCCCTGGCCGCCGATGCCTGGAACCTTGCCTACGACCGCGAAGGCATCCGCGTGTACCTCAGTGGCGTACCCGACTCGCCCTACCAGCAGTTTCGTGGTGTGAGCACCATGAAAGCCAGCGTGCGCACGCTCACCGACCTGCAGGAGAACCTGCGGGTGGCCTGCAAGTGGCTGTATGCCTGTGACCAGATGCGCCTGCTGGACGTGGACGGTGCCAATACCTGGGTGTACCTGACCACCAACCTGCCCTGGCCGACCATGCCACGGGACATTGTGTTGAAGGTGAGCAGCGAACGCCTGGATGACGGCACGCTGCTGCGGCACCTGAGCGCTGAGCCCGACAGGATTCCCCAGGTTGACGGGTTGATCCGGGTGCAGCACCTGAGTGGTGAGTGGCGAATGAAACCGTTGGGTGAGCGGTTGACCGAAGTGACGTACCAGTTGCAAGCCGACCCGGCCGGAGATGTGCCGGGCTGGCTTGCCAATCGGTTCGTGGTGGATGCGCCGGTGGTAACCCTCAGAACCCTGAGGGCTGTCGCCGAGCGTCAGCCTTGAGGGCTATCCACCAGATCGCCTGGGTATCAGTCAAAATCGAAACCTGGCTCGCAAGTGCCGATCGGGGTCAAGAAAGTACCCTCAGGGCACGGTATTTCTGGCACGCCTATACTGTTGACACCCCCACGGTCAGCTTGAGGCTGCTCGCTGAAGACGGCATCGTTGGCATGCGCAACCTGAACCAGGCCTGCGGCGGCCAGCAGTGTAATGAATGCTATTTTTTTCATTTTGGTTTCCTGTAACAACATTAAGGGACTTGCCCGAAATATCCTATGCGCCACCCAACCCATGGGGCTTTAGGCAATTGCCTCCAGATCACTGGGAAGCCCACAGTTGCTGCGTGGGAAACATCATTGCAGCAGACAATGCCGTCGTGCGCTGACTGATCGCGCGCAGGCCCTATCGCCCTGAGTCAATTTCTGCCACTGTGCCCGCGCGGCGCGGACCAGCACGGTACGGGTGTCTGGCTCCAGCGCCAGCAGGCACAACACGAAGATCAGAAACAGCTGCGACAGCGCCGCGGTGACCTTGCCACCCGGCAGCTTGAACGTCGATTGCGCATGGCCCCCATGATGCAGAAGACGAAAAAGCCGATGATGGCGTACACCAGAATGATCGAAGTGCCGGACAGCGCAATGATTTTGCCCGAGCCCATGAACAACCCGGTACCCATTGCGCCATTGATCGAAATAAGCTGTATGTGCCGGTTTTCCAGCCGTCTTTTGAGCACTCGGCCCGCTTCCGGCGCGCTGCTTTTCGCGTTGCACGTTTGATGCGTAGTCAACTTCTTATTCTTTTTATGTAAAACTTCCACGCCCCGCAGCGCACCAACAAATTGAAACCAAGGTGCAGGTCTCATGTCATTCAAATGATGAGAGCGTAGGCAATAAAAAATCAAACTAATGCCTGATGCAACTTAGCAACGGACTTTCTTATTGTTTAAACGCACCGTCAGAACGTGCGCCTGAAACCGTCCCGCGAAAGCCGTTTCATTCTGCCAGCGGCCCAGGTCAAGCGGAACGCTACAGAATGCACACAGGCAAAGGGATTTTTTGCAGTGTGAAAAGCCCAGGTGACAGTTTGCACAATGCGCCTGTCAAAAGGCCTGACCCAGCGGTCACATCTTGTAGGTCGAGAGTAGGATGCTGGTCTCGGTATTCTCGATGTGCGGGATCGACCGAATGGTGTTCAGCGCCCGGTCGAAGGCTTCGAGGGTGTCGGCGCGCAGCTCTGCCATCAGGTCCCAGCGGCCATTGGTGGTATGGATGGCCACCACGTTGGGATGCCCGCGCAGCGCGTGCTTGACCTCTGCGGCGTGGTGGCCGCTGATGCCGATGCTGGTGATTGCCCGCACGCCCTGCTCCAGCGCGTCGGACCGCAGGCGTACCGTGTAACCAATGATCACGCCCTGCTCTTCGAGCCGGGTAATGCGGTTTTGCACGGTTGCCCTGGCCACCTTGAGCTTCTTCGCCAGGGTCAACACAGGGGTACGTGCATTGTCCCGCAACAGCGCAATCAGTTCCCGATCAATCGTATCCATAACGCCTGCCAATAATCAGATTGCTACTTTGGGGTGGCAGATTGTCTAGAAAGTTGATGAAACTGGCAACCTGCATTCTTCCGATTGACGCAACCTTTCATCAAAATGTTCATGCCACTTCAACAATCTTAAGCGTGCCGCCTGCCATGACCGGGGCAACCGCGCAATAACAAGGTGCAAGAGCATGACGTATTTCATTGATGTTCCAACCATGTCGGACTTGGTACATGACATTGGCGTAGCGCCGTTCATAGGCGAACTGGCTGAGGCCCTGCGTGAAGACTTCAAACGCTGGCAGGAGTTTGACAAGTCTGCGCGTGTTGCCAGCCATTCGGAAGTGGGTGTTATCGAATTGATGCCGATTGCCGACAACAACCGCTATGCCTTCAAATACGTTAACGGCCACCCGACCAATACTGCCAGTGACCTGCATACGGTAATGGCCTTCGGCGTGCTGGCCGATGTCGACACCGGTTACCCGGTGTTGCTGTCCGAACTGACCATCGCCACCGCCTTGCGCACCGCCGCCACCTCGTTGATGGCTGCGCAGGCACTGGCCCGGCCGAACGCACGCAAGATGGCGTTGATCGGCAACGGCGCACAAAGCGAATTCCAGGCGCTGGCCTTCCATAAGCACCTGGGTATCGAAGAAATCGTTGCGTACGACACCGACCCGCTGGCCACCGCCAAGCTGATTGCCAACCTCAAGGAATACAGCGGCTTCACCATCCGCCGGGTCGGCTCGGTAGCCGAAGCCGTGAAAGGCGCGGACATCATCACCACTGTTACTGCCGACAAGGCCTACGCCACCATCATCACCCCCGACATGCTCGAACCCGGCATGCACCTGAATGCCGTGGGCGGCGACTGCCCGGGCAAGACCGAGCTGCACGCTGATGTACTGCGCAAGGCCCGCGTGTTCGTCGAGTACGAACCACAAACCCGTATTGAAGGCGACATCCAGCAACTGCCGGCGGACTTCCCAGTCGTTGAGCTGTGGCGTGTACTGCGCGGCGATACCGAGGGGCGCCAGAGTGACAGTCAGGTCACCGTGTTCGATTCGGTGGGCTTCGCCCTGGAAGACTATACCGTACTACGGTACGTACTACAGCAAGCCGAAAAACGCGGCATGGGCTCGAAGATCGACCTGGTGCCGTGGGTGGAAGACGACCCGAAAGACCTGTTCAGCCACACCCGTGGCCACGCTGCCAAAAACCGCATCCGACGCGTTGCCTAACCGATGAGCAGCGCCGCCGCATCGAGCGTTCGGCGCGGCTGGTGCCGCTGGATGTGCACACCATCGAAATGGCCGGTGGCTCGGTGCGCTGCAAGATTGCGGGGATTCACCTGTCGCCGAGAATGGCTGCGGACTGACCACTGACGCGGTCGGTGTAGGAGCGGCCTTGTCGTCAGGCACGCTATATCCCACCGCCCGCCAGCAACTGTGTCATCACGTCGGCCAACGCCTTGACCATCACATCCGCCGTCGGCCGATGCACGATGACGATTTCATAACTGTCGACCTCCGGCAGCCCCTGCCCCGCCCCCAGCACCCGATGCTCGCCAGTGGCCGCCCTTGGCGGCAGCAGGCTGACACCCATGCCATCGGCCACTGCCGCCTGGATACCACTGAGACTGGAGCTGGTGAAACTGATGCGCCAGCGCCGACCCATGCCTTCGATGGCGTTGATCATGTCTTCGCGGTACAGCCCCCGCGGCGGGAAGGTCACCAACGGGATCGGGTCCAGCTCGAAGGCGGGGGTGCGCGCACTGTCGATCCATTGCAGGCGCTCGGGCCAGCAGGCCACGCCCTCGCGGGTGTTGCGCCGCTGCTTGAGCAACACCAGGTCGAGCTCACCGTTGTCGTAGGCCTGGCTGAGGTCGCGGCACAGGCCGCTGGTCACTTCCAGCTTCACCTGCGGATGCAGGCGGCTGAAGGCCGATAGCGCATTGGTGGTGCGCCCGCCAACGAAATCTTCGGGCACACCAAGGCGCACGGTGGTACCCACCATCGCCCCGGCCAGGGCTTCGAGCATCTGGTCGTTCAAGGCCAGCATGTGCCGGGCGTAGCCGAGCAAGGTTTGCCCGGCATCGGTGGGCAGCACATCGCGGTTGCCCCGCACCAGCAAACGGTGGCCGACCATGTCTTCCAGGCGGCGTACCTTCTGGCTGATGGTCGACTGTGTCGAGTGCAGGCGAGCGGCAGCGGTGGTGAAGCTGCCGCAATCGGCCACCACCACAATCGCGCGTAACAGGTCGAGGTCGAACAGCGCCCTATTCGATTTAACGCTAATGGACATCTGGGTATTCAACGACTGAATGGCAAGACTGCGTTCTATCACGGCTAGTCGCCAAGGGCCACACCTTCACGCCGCGGGTCGGCGCCACCCGACCAACCCTCGCCACGGCGCTGGATGATCTGCATGCCGCTGGTCATGGTCATGGGCGTCACCTCATGCCCCCAGGCTGCCAACTGCCGGATCAGCGCCGGGCTGCTCAGCCCCGCTTCCACCTCGGTGCCGGCATTGCGGCTGCCAAAGTTGGGCAAGCCTGCGGCCTGTTGCGGGTCTAGCTGCCAATCCAGCAAGCCAACCAAAGCCTTGTTCACATAGCCGATGATCTGCGAGCCGCCCGGTGAACCCAGGCTGGCCACCAGATCACCCGACGCTCGCGAGAACACCAGCGTTGGCGCCATGGCCGACAGCGGCCGCTTGCCCGGCTGTACCCGGTTGGCCACGGGTTTGCCGTGCTCCTGCGCAATGAACGAGAAGTCAGTGAGGTGGTTGTTGAGCAGGAAGCCCTTGACCATCAGGTGCGAACCGAACGCCGCCTCCACCGACGTGGTCATGGCCAGGGCCTGGCCGCTGTCATCCACCGCGCTGAGGTGCGAGGTGGAAATGCGCAATGGCGAGCGATCCGGCGCCAGGGCCAAGTCGGCGCCCTGGGGTTGGCCCGGGCGAGCGCGCTTCATGCTGTGCTCGCCTATCTGCGCTGCACGGCTGGCCAGGTAGTCGGCGTCGGTAAGCGCCTTGACCGCGACCGGCACGTAATCGCTGTCGGCCAGGTACTGTGCGCGGTCGGCATAGGCCAAACGCTCAGCCTCGGCGATCAGGTGCACGGCCAGTGGTGATGCCTCCAGGCCAGCCGGGGATGCGCTCGCAAGCGGGCGCAACGCTGCCAGATCGCGCTGCGGCGTGGCGCGCTGTACGGCTTCGAGAATGCCCAGGGTCTGCAACACCGTCACCCCGCCCGAAGACGGCGGCGGCATGCCGCAGATGCGCCATGCCTTATAGGGGCCGCACACGGGCTCGCGCTCTTTGGCCTGGTACTGCTGCAAGTCCTGCAACGAGAGGTAACCGGCATTGGCATGGCTGCGTACCTTGGCCACGATGGCTTCGGCGATCTCGCCGGTATAGAACGCGTCAGGGCCTTGCGCGGCAACCTGATCGAAGGCATCCGCAAGCTCGGGGTTGCGCAGGATCGTTCCCACCGCCAGCGGCTTGCCCTGCTCATCCAGGAAGTAGCGGGCCATGGCCGGTGACCGGGCAATGAACGGGTCACCGGACACCAGGGCGTGAAGGCGCTCGGACACCGGGAAACCGTTGCGTGCAAGCGCGATGGCCGGCGCGAACAAGTCGCGCCAGGGCAGCTTGCCGTGCTGATCGTGGGCCAATTTCAAAGCACGTAGAACACCCGGCACGCCAACCGAGCGCCCGCCAATCTGCGCCGCCCTGAATGGCATCGGCGTGCCGTCGGCTTGCAGGAACAGCGCTTCCGTTACAGCGGCCGGCGCGACCTCGCGGCCATCGAACGCCTGCACACGCTCGCCGTCCCAATAAAGGATGAACGCCCCGCCGCCAATACCGCTGGATTGCGGCTCGACTAAGGTCAGCACCATTTGCATCGCAATGGCCGCATCGATGGCGCTGCCACCGGCACGCAACATTGCCCGTCCCGCTTCGCTGGCCAACGGGTTGGCTGCAGCAACCATATGGCGGCTGGCCTGCACGGGCTGCAAGCCTGTGCGGTAGCCAGAGGCCAGCTCGGGAGGTGCGGGCAGCACCTGGTCGGCACAGGCCAGGCCACTGGCGGCTACCAGGCAAAGGGCGCTGATCAGGGGTGGGGAGAAATACATCGGCATGCTTCCTGCGAACTTCAAAAGCCCCGAAGATACCCTGTCGAACCCCTGAAAAAAACTAAGCCACTTCCTCGAACGGCAAGCCCACGTAGTTCTCGGCAATGTTCACCAACCCGGCCGGCGACGTCAGAAAGTACTCGCGGTCGGCCTCTTGCATCTTCTGGTCCCAGGCGTCCTTGTGGCTGCCGAAATCGTGCAACAACTGGGTCATGAACCAGCTGAAGCGCTCGCCTTTCCACACCCGGCGCAGGGCCAGCGGGGAGTATTGCTGCAGCAGGTCGGTGCGCCCTTCGCGGTAAACCTTGACCAGAATGCGATACAGGTAATTCACGTCCGACGCCGCCAGGTTCAGGCCCTTGGCACCGGTAGGCGGGACGATGTGCGCGGCGTCACCCACCAGGAACAGGTGGCCATACTGCATAGGTTCGACCACCAGGCTGCGCAGCGGGGCGATGCTTTTTTCCAAAGCAGGGCCGGTGACCAGGTCAGCCGCTAGGTCGGCGGGCAAGCGAGCTTTCAGTTCATTCCAGAAGCGCTCGTCAGACCACGCCTCGACCCGGTCTTGCAAAGGTACCTGCAGGTAGTAGCGGCTGCGTGTTTGCGAGCGTTGGCTACACAGCGCGAAGCCACGCTCGTGGTGGGCATAGATCAACTCGTGATTGACCGGCGGCGTATCCGAAAGCAGGCCCAGCCAGCCAAACGGATAGACCCGCTCGTACTGCTTCAACACACCTTCGGGAATGCTCTGGCGCGACACACCGTGGAAGCCGTCGCACCCGGCGATGTAGTCGCAATCCACCCGGTGCAACTGGCCCTCCTTTTCAAACGTGAGGTAGGGCTTCTCGCCCTTCAGTTCATGCGGCTGGACATTGCTGGCCGAATAGATGATCGGCGCGCCAGTCGCTTCGCGGGCCTGCATCAGGTCGCGGGTGACTTCGGTCTGGCCGTATACCATGACGGTCTTGCCACCGGTCAGGGCTTTGAGGTCCAGGCGTTGGCGGCGCCCGCCGACCAGCAACTCGACCCCTTCGTGCACCAGGCCCTCACGGTCCATGCGCTCGGCCACACCGGCTTCGCGCAGCAGGTCGACAGTGCCTTGCTCCAGCACCCCGGCGCGGATGCGGCCAAGTACGTATTCAGGCGTCTGGCGCTCGACGATGACGTTATCGATACCGGCCTTGTGCAGCAGTTGGCCCAGCAGCAGGCCAGACGGACCTGCACCAATAATTGCAACCTGAGTTTTCATTGTTGTTGTCTCTGTTCGGACGATGCCGGCCCTGGACTGGCAGTGGGGCGGCATCTGCTGTTAGGGTTTGCCCTTGCATTTTTAATGGCAAAAAGCACTACGGACGTGTGCTATTCCATCTAAAACCTGCACTTTTATAAAAAACGTTCGATTAACGGACAGGCTGCCCTTGATGAAATCCACCCTCCCCGGCGTTCCGTTGTTCAAGCTGTATGGCGAAAACCAGGCCTGGCCCGGCACCGACCTGCTGCATTGCGAATCGATCCCTGCACGCAGCCGCCTGCACCACTGGGAGATCAAGCCACACCAGCATGCCGAGCTGTTCCAGTTGCTGTATGTACAGCGCGGCCAGGCCCAGGTGGAGATCGAAGGGTTGCGCAGCGCCATCGGCGAAGCAGCGATCCAGGTGGTGCCGCCGATGAGCGTGCATGGGTTTCGCTTCAGCGCCGATATCCAGGGCTATGTGCTCACCTTCGGCACCGCGCTGGTGGCCAAACTGGAACAGCGGCTGGGCATGCCGCTGGCGGTGCTGGCCCAACCTGCGTGCTACCCGCTTGGGCATGACCGTGTGCACCTGCGCAGCCTGATCGACACCTTGCAGCAGGAGTACCAGGGCAATGCTCCGGCGCGCGCGGCCATGCTCGAAGCGCTGGTAACCGCGCTGATGGTGTGGATCAACCGCCGCCAGCAACTGGGGCAGGCACCGCGTAACCGCGCTGAACGCGACCGGCAGTTACTGGGGCAGTACCTGCGGCTGGTCGAGGCGCATTACCGCGAGCATCTGTCAGTAGAAGATTTTGCCGCACGGCTGAACGTTCCAAGCCTGCAACTGAACCAGCTGTGCAGGGCCTTGAGTGGGCAGACAGCGTTGCAGGTGGTACACCAGCGGTTGCTGCTGGAGGCGCGGCGTAGCCTGATTTATACGCGGATGAGCATCGGGCAGTTGTCGGATAGCCTGGGATTCACCGACCCGACGTACTTTGCCCGGTGGTTCAAGCGGTTGACGGGGGATACGCCGAACGGGTACCGACGCGCGGCGCAACCGGACTGATTGCGGCAGGTTGCTTGACGTATACGTCAACCTGCCTTCAGGATACCCGCATACCCCACGCCGAGCGCCAGCATGAGCACCCAGACCTACAGCATCTCCGACCTGTCCCGCGAGCTGGACATCACCACCCGGGCCATCCGCTTTTATGAAGAGCAGGGCCTGCTGAGCCCCGAACGCCGTGGCCTGGAGCGAATCTATTCGGCCCGCGACAAGGTCAGCCTCAAGCTCATCCTGCGCGGCAAGCGCATCGGCTTTTCACTGGCCGAGTGCCGCGAGCTGATCGAGCTGTACGACCCCACCAGCGGCAACCTTAAACAGCTCAACAGCATGCTGGCGAAAATCGCCGAGCGCCGCGCCCAACTGGAGCAGCAGATGCTCGACATCCACCAGATGCAACTGGAACTGGACACCGCCCAGGAGCGTTGCGAACAAGCCCTGGCCGCCACCCTGAACAACAAAGACAACCGCTGAACGCCACAGGAAACCCGCCATGTCCTTGCCCAAACACGTCCGCCTGGTCGAAGTTGGCCCCCGCGACGGCCTGCAGAACGAAGCCCAGCCCATCAGCGTTGCCGACAAGGTGCGCCTGGTCAACGACCTTACCGAAGCGGGCCTTGCCTATATAGAAGTGGGCAGCTTCGTCTCGCCCAAGTGGGTACCGCAAATGGCCGGCTCTGCCGAGGTGTTCGCCGGTATCGACCAGCGCCCCGGTGTCACCTATGCAGCGTTGGCACCCAACCTGCGCGGTTTCGAGGACGCGCTGGCTGCCGGGGTGAAGGAAGTGGCGGTGTTCGCGGCCGCCTCTGAAGCGTTTTCGCAGCGCAATATCAACTGTTCGATCAGCGACAGCCTCAAGCGCTTCGAGCCGATCATGGAAGCTGCGCGCAACCACGGTATAAGCGTGCGCGGCTACGTATCGTGCGTACTCGGCTGCCCGTATGAAGGCAAGGTCAGCGCCGAACAGGTGGCCCCGGTGGCCCGCGCACTGCACGACATGGGCTGCTACGAAGTATCGCTGGGTGACACCATCGGCACCGGCACTGCCGGCGATACCCGGCGCCTGTTCGAGGTGGTCTCTGCCCAGGTGCCGCGCGCGCAGCTGGCCGGGCACTTCCACGACACCTATGGCCAGGCCCTGGCCAACGTCTATGCCAGCCTGCTCGAAGGCATCAGCGTGTTCGACAGCTCGGTGGCCGGGCTGGGCGGCTGCCCTTACGCCAAGGGGGCTACCGGCAACATCGCCAGCGAAGATGTGGTGTACCTGCTGCAAGGGCTGGGCATTGAAACCGGCATCGACCTCGACCGGCTGATCGCCGCCGGCCAGCGTATCAGTAGCGTGCTGGGCCGCGGCAATGGGTCGCGGGTAGCACGGGCGCGTAGCGCGCAGTGAGTAATACGGGTGTCACACAGGTGTGGGCGAAGTGTTACCGCCCCCACATTTCACAGCAAAAAAATCGGGTAACAGGGAAACAAATCGGCAGAATTTCAGGCCAAGCACTTTTGAAGGAAATCGCTAAGCTACTGATTTTAAAGATTTTTAAAAAGTTGGCACGCAGCCTGCTATATCTCTGGTACAAGAACAATAAAAATGTGACACCCAATAAAAACAACAGGTAACGGCTCTGACATAACAAGAACAACACGGCAGAGGCGTAGCAAGCAGATTTTTTTGGAGTAGACACGCTTTTCAGGGGTACGCCCCGCGGTCTGGCACAGAACAATAAAACTACCTCAAGGTAGCGGCAGCCAGGTTCGGATCAGCCATGATGAAAGCAGGTCAGCGCTCAAAAAAATACGTTTGCTCTTGACCCCGCATGGGGGTCGCCCGCAACACCAGGACAGGCTGACAAAAACAACAAAAGGCCAGTCCCAATAATAAAAAAAGAGCAAGCAACAACGCTTTGAGGGGAGCTTCGGCTCCCCTCAGTGCTTCCCGCCCTCCTCCTTTCTTCTCCTTTCAGCCCCCTGATGCAGTAACCCGCCTTGCATTGTGGTCCACCCTGTAACCCTGCAAGGAGGACAACGCCATGCCCGTTGAAATCGACGAAACCACCCGCCGCTGCACCCTCACCGGCGAAAACCTGCGCATCGAGGGCGACGGCCCTGCTATCGAAATCGTCACCGACGAGCACCTGCGCATGTCAGTGGCCCTGCTGGCAGGCCAGCGCGTCCCCATCACCGAAGCCGAGGCCGATGCACTGACCGTAGCGGGTGCGGTGGATAGCCGCAGGCACCTGAAGGCCAGCGTGCCAGGCTCGGTAATTTAAGGCCTGGCGGTCGAAGCCGGGTAATCTGATATGGTTTTTATCGCAAAATCTGAGCCTGTGCTGATAACAGCCTCAGGGCCATAGTGCTCATGCCTGATCGAGGCCTGATGAGCACCGAGCCATGAACAATAGAATCCCTTTCACAGAGATCGCCCCCACCCCAGCCAGCTCCCGACCACGACACACCGACAGCGGCATTCACACCCGCAGCTTCAGCGGGCTGTACCGCAACCTGCGCATCGGCTTTGCCGGCGTCCTGTTCGTGCTGTTCTTCGGCACCGCGTGGCTGAACTGGAACGGCCGCCAGGCCGTGTTGTGGGACCTGGCCAACAGCAAGTTCCACATCTTTGGCGCAACCTTCTGGCCCCAGGACTTCATCCTGTTGTCAGCGCTGCTGATCATTTGCGCCTTCGGCCTGTTCGCCATCACCGTGTACGCCGGCCGCGTGTGGTGTGGCTACAGCTGCCCGCAAAGCACCTGGACGTGGCTGTTCATGTGGTGCGAAAAGGTCACCGAAGGTGACCGCAACCAGCGCATCAAGCTGGCCGCCGCGCCCTGGAGCCTGAACAAACTGGGGCGCCGCACCCTGAAACACAGCCTGTGGCTGGTCATTGGTATCCTCACCGGGCTGACCTTCGTCGGCTATTTCACCCCGATCCGCCCACTGGCCGCAGAACTGTTCACCTTGCAACTGGGCGGTGTGGCGCTGTTCTGGCTGCTGTTCTTTACCGCCGCCACTTACATCAATGCCGGCCTGCTGCGTGAAGCGGTGTGCCTGCACATGTGCCCGTATGCGCGCTTCCAGAGTGTGATGTTCGACAAGGACACCCTGGCCGTCGCCTATGACCCACGGCGCGGTGAGGCCCGTGGCCCTCGCAAGAAGGGCAGCGACGTCCAGGCCCAGGGCCTGGGCGACTGCATCGACTGCACGCTGTGTGTGCAAGTGTGCCCCACCGGCATCGATATCCGCGATGGCTTGCAAATGGCCTGCATCGGTTGCGCAGCGTGCATCGACGCCTGCGACGGGGTGATGGACAAGATGGGTTACGCTCGCGGGCTGATTGGCTACAAGTCCGAACACAGCCTGCAGGGCGGTACGACTCACTGGCTGCGCCCACGCCTGCTCGGCTACGCCGCGGCGCTGGTGGTGATGATCGCGGCGCTGGTGGTGGCCTTGCAACTGCGCCCGATGGTGTCGCTGGATGTGATCAAGGACCGCGGCCTGTTCCGTGAAAATGCCCTGGGCCAGATCGAGAACATCTACCTGCTCAAGGTCATCAACAAGACCGAGCGCACCCAGCACTATGCGTTGCGCCTGCTGGACGCCGACGGCTTCACCTTGCAGGGCAACACGGCGCTGGTCATCCCGGCGGGCGAAATGAGTGAACTGCCGGTGTCGGTGGCGATGCTCGCCGAGCGCCCGACCAGCAGCTCGCAAACACTCAGCTTCGAAATCAGCGAGCGTGACGACCCCGCCATCCGCAGCGTGGCCCACAGCCGCTTCGTCGCCCCCCTGAACCGTTGATCCCTTACACTGACGCCACCTTGCCTGCCAGGCTTCGACAGAAGGCCAGAATGAAACGCTACGAACGCTTTGCCGACGACATTGCCGAACTGATCCGCTCCGGGGTACTGGGCCCCGGCCAGCGCGTGCCCTCGGTGCGCTACGCCAGCCAGACCCACGGGGTCAGCCCTTCTACCGTTTTCCAGGCCTATTACCTGCTGGAGCGGCGCGGGCTGATCCGCGCCCGGCCGCGCTCGGGGTATTTTGTCAACGCCCACGCCCCGCGCCAGTTCAGCGAACCTCAGGCGCTGCAGCCGGTCAGCGAGTCTACCGATGTCGACGTCAGCGCCTTGGTGTTTTCGATCCTCGACTCGATCAAGGACCCCAACACCATACCGTTCGGCTCGGCCTTCCCCAGCCCCGAACTGTTCCCGCTGCAACGCCTGTCGCGCTCGCTGGCCAGCGCCAGCCGCAGCATGGACCCGCGTATGGTGGTCACCGACCTGTCGCCCGGCAACCCGCAACTGCGGCGGCAGATTGCCCTGCGCTACATGGTTGGCGGGCTGATGCTGCCCATGGAAGAACTGCTGATCACCAATGGCGCACTGGAGGCCCTGAACCTGTGCCTGCAGGCAGTGACCCAGCCCGGCGACCTGGTGGCCATCGAGGCCCCGGCCTTTTATGCCTGCCTGCAGGTGCTGGAGCGGCTAAAGCTCAAGGCGGTGGAAATCCCGGTGCACCCGCGCGAAGGCATGGACCTGGGCGTGCTGGCACAAACCCTGGAGAAGCACCCGGTCAAGGCCGTGTGGTGCATGACCAACTTCCAGAACCCGGTGGGCGCCAGCATGCCGGAAGCCAAGAAGCAGGCCCTGGTGGAGTTGCTGGCGCGCCATGAGGTGCCGTTGATCGAAGACGACGTGTACGCCGAGTTGTATTACTCGCAACAGGCCCCCAAACCGGCCAAGGCCTTCGACACCCAGGGCCTGGTCATGCACTGCGGTTCGTTCGCCAAAAGCCTGGCACCGGGCTACCGCATCGGCTGGGTCGCCGCCGGGCGCTTTGCGCAAAAGATCGAGCGGCTGAAACTGATGACCTCGCTGTGTGCCTCGATGCCGGCCCAGGCGGCAATTGCCGACTACCTGCAGCACGGCGGCTACGACCGCCACCTGCGCAAGCTGCGCTACGCGCTGGAAGGCCAGCAGGCCAACATGCTGGCGGCCATCGCTCGCCACTTCCCGGCGCAGACGCGGGTCAGCCAGCCTTCCGGTGGCTACTTCCTGTGGCTGGAACTGCCCGAACAGATGGACGCCCTCAAGCTGTTCCACATGGCCCTGGCGCAAGGCATCAGCATCGCCCCCGGGCCGATCTTCTCGCCCACCCGGCGCTTTGGCAATTGCATCCGCCTGAACTACGGAAGCCCCTGGCATGACGGCGCCGAACGGGCCATGGAAACCCTCGGGCGGATCATCCGCTCCTTCTGACCATCGAACGCCCGGCTGCCGAACAACGGCTGCCGGGCATCCCCCCCCAACTGCATTGACCCGCTATTCGCATGCAGGTGAACACGCTAAAGTCAGAGCCTCCCCTTTTGTCGGACGTCGGCATGCCCTCCCGCGACCTGCGCTCACTGCGCCAACACGTCGAAGCCCTCCAGCGGCAGAACGCGCAACTGAAATCACAGCTTGCCAGCCTCCAGGACCACGATCAGAACTTCTACCGTTCGTTGTTCGACACCATGGACGAAGGCTTCTGCATCATCGAGTTCTTCGACGGCCCGCACGGCCCGCTCAGTGACTACGTGCATGTACTGGCCAACGCGGCCTACGCCAAGCACGCCGGCATCCCCAACGTGGTCGGGCAGAAGCTGCGCGAAATGGTGCCCGATGAAGCCGATGACTGGGTAGCCCGCTACGGCGCGGTGCTGCGTACTGGCGAGCCCCTGCATTTCGAGCAGGAGCTGGTCGCAACCGGCCACGTGCTTTCTATTACCACCTTCCGTGTGGAGCCTGCCGAGAAACGCCAGGTAGCGGTGCTGTTCAAGGACGTTACTGAACGCCGTCGGGCAGAGCAGGCCCTGCAACGCCTGAACGAAGAACTGGAGCAACGGGTAAGCGCTGCACTGGCAGAGCGACGGCTGTTCGCCGAGCTGGTCGACCACAGCGTGGTCAATGTGCATGTGGTCGACAAAGACATGCGTTGGCTGGCCATCAATCGCCAGGCGAAACATGACTTTCAACGGTTATTCGGGCGCACGCCTGAAATTGGCGATTACCTGCCGGACCTGATCGACGATGAGCCAAACGATCGGACGTTGAGCTTGGCCATGTGGCAGCGTGCCTTGGCGGGCGAGCAATTCGTCGAAATCGGTACATTCGGCAAGGCGCCCGAGCAGTACCATTACGAACTGCGTTTCAATGCTTTGCGCGACCATGAAGGCGAAATACAAGGCGCGTTTCTGTTCGCTTATGACATCAGCGAGCGGGTACAAGAGCAAGAGCGCCTGGCCAAAGCCGAGGAGGCCCTGCGCCAGGCGCAGAAGATGGAAGCCGTGGGCCAGCTCAGCGGTGGCATCGCCCACGACTTCAACAACCTGCTGGGCGGTATTCTGGGCGCGCAAGAGCTGATGCGCCAACGCCTGGACCAGTCACGCTTCGACACCCTCGAACCCTTGCTGGAGCTCTCCAGCGGTTCGGCTCAACGGGCCTCTTCGCTGGTGCACCGCCTGCTGGCGTTCTCACGCCAGCAGACCCTGCAGCCCTGCTCAACGCAAATGGCAACGTTGGTGGCGGGCATGGAAGAGCTGTTGCGCCGCACCATTGGCCCGGCCATCACCCTGAGCAGCCGGTTTGCCAGCGAGCTGTGGCCAACGTTCATCGACCCACCCCAACTGGAAAGCGCCCTGCTCAACGTGTGCATCAACGCGCGCGACGCCATGCCGGGGGGCGGCGCTATCGATATCGTCGGCGACAACCTGCTGCTTGATGAGGTCGAGGCCCAGGCGCTGGAACTGCCCGCCGGCGAATACGTGCGGCTGAGCATCATCGACAACGGCAATGGCATGTCGGCGGAGGTGGCCAAGCGGGCCGTAGACCCCTTCTTCACCACCAAGCCCATGGGCCAGGGCACTGGCTTGGGTTTGTCGATGACCTACGGTTTCGTGCGCCAATCGGGTGGGCAACTGCGCGTACTTTCGACGCTGGGTGAAGGCACACGCATCGATCTGCTTTTGCCCCGCCACTACGAGCAACCCAAGCCGCCAGCCCCCAAACCGCAGCGCAAGGCACTGGAAAAAGGCAGTACCGTGGCGCGGCGTATCCTGTTGATCGAAGACCAGACGGCCTTGCGCCTGGTGGTTTGCGAAGTGCTGGAAGAGCTGGGTTACCGGGTTGATGCATTCGAGGACGGCCCCACTGCCTTGGCCTACCTGCAAAACGGCGAACGGCCAGACCTGCTACTGAGCGATATCGGCTTGCCCGGCGGCCTGAATGGCCGCCAGGTGGCTGAGCGCTGCCGCGAACGCTATCCGGACCTGAAGGTGCTGTTCATCACCGGCTACGATGAAAGCGCGGCGCTCAGTGACGGCCAGCTGCTACAAGGCACGCGGGTGCTAACCAAGCCGTTTGAACTGGAGGCGCTGGCCGAGCGGGTCAGTACCCTGCTTGAAGATTGACGGGCGCGTTCAGCGCCCGCCACCCAGGTCGATGAAGCTACCCGTGGAGTAGGACGCCTTGTCTGACAGCAACCAGAGAATGGCCTCGGCCACTTCTTCAGGGCGCCCGCCCCGGCCCATGGGCAAGCCGGGTTCCAGCTTGCTGACGCGGTCCGGGTCACCGGACAGCGCATGGAAGCCGGTGTGAATGTAGCCCGGGCGTACGCCATTGACCCGCACGCCCTCGCCTGCCACCTCTTTGGCCAGGCCAAGGGTGAAGGTATCGAGTGCGCCTTTGGAGGCGGCATAGTCGACATATTCGTTGGGTGAGCCCAGGCGTGCGGCCACCGATGACACGTTGACGATGGCGCCGCCTTGCCCGCCATGCCGGCGTGCCATGCGCAGCAGGGCGTGCTTGGCGCAGAGCATGGGGCCGACGACATTGGTTTTCATGACCTTGAGCAGGCGGAACTCGGACATATCCTCCACCCGGCTTTGCTGGCCGAGGGTGCCGGCGTTGTTGACCAATGCGGTGACCGGGCCGAGTTCATCATCAACGCGCTGGAACAGCTGGATGATTTCATCCTCGACGCTGACGTCGGCGCGCACAGCAATGGCCTCGGAGCCCAAGGCGCGGACCTGGCCGAGGATGTCTTCGGCGGCTTGCCCGTCGGCGTGGTAGTTGATGCAGATACGGTAGCCCTGGCGAGCAGCCAGCAGCGCCGTGGCGGCGCCGATGCCACGGCTACCACCCGTGATGACGATGACGTTCTCCATGAATGTGCCAATCGTTTGGGAAAGGAGAGTCGACAATAGGCGAAACGGCTGTGCATGGGAATGACCAAAGTCAGCCCAAACACCGCCCCGCTCTCAATCTTGATCTTGCTTTTGCCCTATTAGCCCAGCTCAATGCCCCGCCGACGCCGGCCCCGCCTTGGCCGTAAACGGCGGCTTGGCAAACCACACCAGCAAGATCAACCCGGCAAACACCCAGGTCATCAAGGTGAAGTAATCCACCGTCGACATCATGTACGCCTGCCCATTGAGTATCTGCTCAAGTTGCGCATAGCTCTGCGGGTTAGCCCCACCCAGTTGCTCCAGCGTATGCCGGGTAGCCGGGTCGAACTGGCTGATATTTTCGCTCAGGTAAGCATGGTGCTGATCCGCCCGACGAATCCAGATCCAGGTCGTCAACGAAGCCGCAAAACTCCCCCCCAGCGTACGCAGGAAGGTCGCCAGCCCCGAACCATCGGCGATCTGGTGCGGCGGCAGATCAGACAGCAGAATGCTCAAGGTCGGCATGAAGAACAGCGCCACACCGATACCCATGAACAACTGCACCAAGGCCACATGCTGGAAGTCCACCTCAGTGGTAAAGCCCGCACGCATGTAGCAGCTGGTACCGATCGCCAGAAACGCCAGCCCCGCCAGCACCCGCAGGTCGAACCGGTGCGCATACTTGCCCACGAACGGCGACATGATCACCGGCAGCAAGCCGATTGGCGCCACCGCCAGGCCCGCCCAGGTAGCGGTATAGCCCATCTGCGTCTGCAACCATTGCGGCAGGATCAGGTTGATGCCGAAGAACCCCGCATACCCCCCTACCAACACAAGGGTGCCGACCCGGAAGTTACGGTGCACGAACAGGCGCAAGTTCACCACAGGGTGGCGGTCGGTCAGCTCCCAGATCACGAACACGGCCAGAAACACCACCGAAATCAGGCTGCCGACGATGATGAACGAAGACTCGAACCAATCCAGGTCATTGCCTTTGTCCAGCACCACCTGCAACGCGCCGACACCGATGATCAACGTGAGCAGACCGATGTAATCCATCGGCTGGCGGCTGGTGACCACAGGCCGCGTACGCATCTGCTGGCGCACGACGGCGGCGGCGAACAAGCCGATGGGTACGTTGATGAAGAAGATCCACGGCCAGCTGTAGCTGTCGGTAATCCAGCCCCCCAGAATCGGCCCGGCAATCGGCGCCACCACCGTGACCATCGCCAGCAGGGCCAACGCCATCCCCCGCTTGGCCGGGGGGTACACGGCAATCAGCAAGGTCTGGGTCATCGGGTACAAAGGCCCGGCAACCACCCCCTGCAACACGCGAAAGCCGACCAGCTCCGGCATCGACTGGGCGATACCGCACAGGAACGAGGCCAACACGAACAGCAGCGTGGCCCAGATGAACAGTTTCACCTCACCAAACCGCCGGCTCAGCCAGCCGGTCAGCGGCAAGGCGATGGCGTTGCTCACCGCGAACGACGTGATGACCCAGGTGCCCTGCTCGTAACTCACCCCCAGGTTGCCGGAAATGGTCGGCAACGCCACGTTGGCGATGGTGGTGTCGAGCACCTGCATGAACGTCGCCAGCGACAGGCCGATGGTGGTCAGCAACAGGCTCGGCGGCGTGAACTGGGCAGCGGCGTTGTTGCTCATCGCTGGGCCGTCTTGCCGGTTGCACTGTTGTCGTGAATCAGCCGGGCAATCAGGTCGTCTGCCTCGACCAGCTGGCGGTCGTACACCTGGGTGGTGTAGCTGGCCTGCTGCGGCGGCTGCTGGGCCAGGGCCGGGCCGCTCTGGTCGTGCAGGTCGACTTCCACCACCGTGGACAGGCCGATGCGCAACGGGTGGTCCTTGAGCTGGTCAGGGCTGAGGTGAATACGCACCGGCACCCGCTGCACGATCTTGATCCAGTTGCCAGTGGCGTTCTGTGCCGGCAACAGCGCGAATGCGCTACCGGTACCGGCCCCCAGGCTGTCCACCGTGCCGCTGTACTTGACCTCGCTGCCGTACAGGTCGGCGCTGATCTGCACCGGCTGGCCGATGCGCATGTCACGCAGCTGGGTTTCCTTGAAGTTGGCATCGATCCACACCTGGTCCAGCGGGATCACCGCCATGGTCGCAGTGCCCGGTTGCAGGCGCTGGCCCAGTTGCACGGTGCGCTTGGCCACGTAGCCGGTCACCGGTGCCACCAGGGTGGTACGGGCATGGTCGAGGTAGGCCTGACGCAAGTCGGCAGCAGCAGCCATCACTTCGGGATGCGAAGACACCACGGTGTCATCGACCAGCGCGCTGCTGGTGCTGAGTTGCTGGCGGGCACTGTTGACGGCCGCCTGGGCGACACTCAGGTCGTCGCGAGCATGGGACAGCTCTTCTGCGGCAATGGCACCGCTGTCGGCCAGCACCTTGCGCCGGTTGAAGTCCTGCTGTGCCTTGCGCAATTCGGCCTGGCGGGTTTCCAGCTGAGCCTTGAGCGAGTCGACGTTGCTGTACAGCCCGCGTACCTGCCGTACGCTGCGCGCCAGCTTGGCCTCGGCGGACTGCAGGGCCACCTCGCTGTCGGCCGGGTCGAATTGCAGCAACACCTGGCCGGCGTGGACCAGGTCGCCGTCATCGGCACCAATGCTGGTGACGGTGCCGGTGACCAGCGGGGTGATCTCCACCACGTTGCCATTGACGTAGGCATCGTCGGTGCTTTCGTGCCAGCGCCCTACCAGGCTGTACCAGGCCCAGGTGCCGATACCGGCAAGGATCAGCAACAACACCAGGCCAAGCAGCCAGGCCTTGCGCTTGCGCGACGGCTCGGGCGCGGCGGAGGGAGTCGGGGTGTCTGCGGGAGTGGCCATGACAATACCTTGGATAATTCGTGACAGGGTTCAACGGTCGCCAAAACGGCGGATCGTCAACGGGTCGCCAGCACTGAGCAGCACCTTGGCCAGCAGGCCTTCCAGGGCCTTGAGCTCTTCCGGTGCCAGCACGCCGCACAATTCGTTCATGGCAGCGGCGCCAATTTCCGGCAGGCGGTCCGCCAGGCGCTGGCCGTCGGCGGTGAGCGCCAGGCGCACCTGGCGGCGGTCGTCGGCGCAGCGGTTGCGCACGATCAGGTCCTTCTGTTCGAGGCGGTCGAGCATGCGGGTCATCGAACCGCTGTCCAGACCCAGGTAGCGGCACAGCTCGGCCGGGGTGTCCACCTGGTACTGGGTGACGATGATCAGCACCTTGAACTGCGCGGCGGTGACGCCCTCTGATTCAAGGTGCCAGTCGAGAATGCGGTCCTTCAGGATCGCTGCGCGGCCGAGCAACATGCCGATGGCGCAGGTCTGGAAGTTTTCGGGGGAAAAATGGGCCATCGGGGATTGCTCGGGTAATTGTGTGAAAATATTACTGCCTAGGCAGTGAATGTCAAAGCTTTAATTAGGTAGCTATGCAAAATTTCATGATTCATGTGCAAATCTGAAGCCCAGCGCCCTTTTCAGTGTGGGAGCGGGCGCGCCCGCGTACACGGGCGAAGCCCGTGCCATCCTGCGCGCTGCTTGTTTCGCGGGCACGCCCGCTCCCACAGGGATCTGTGATTGCTGTTAATATCGTGCGCTCAGGCCAAGTGCCGCAACAGCCCCGCAGGCAATCGCCATGCCCACCAGTTCTGCCAGGCTGCCCGCCTGCAAACGCTTCATCACCCGCCCCCGGTAGAGGTCCACGGTCTTTACGCTGATGCCCAATTGCTCGGCAATCTCTCGGTTGTTCAACCCCTGGGCCAGCGGCACGAACACGTCACGCTCACGCGGCGTCAGGCCGTCGATACGCGCCTGCACCTGGGCCAATTCCTGATCGCCCTGCCGCGCACGCGTGGCGCGCTCCAGCGCGGCCTGCACGCTGTCGAGCAGCAACTGGTCGCTGTAAGGCTTTTCGATGAAGTCGCAGGCGCCAGCCTTGAACGCACGCACCACGATCGGCACATCGGCATGGCCACTCACGAAGATTACCGGTAGCGCCAGGCCGCGCTCGCGCATTGCCTGCTGTACCGCAAGCCCTCCCAGCCCCGGCATGCGCACATCCAGCAGCACACAGGCAGGCCCATCGTCGACGCAGGCATCGAGAAATGCCTGCCCACTGACAAAGGGCAAGGCCTGCAAACCCACAGATTCCAGCAGCCAGACCGTCGAGTCGCGCATCCCTTGGTCGTCATCGACCACATACACTTTCGCTTGCACCCTCAACTCCCCCCTTATCCCCTGCTGACCGCCAGGCGGCAGCACAATACCAGACCGCCGTTGTCACCCGCCCGCGCCCACAGGCTGCCGCCAAAGCCTTCGATCAGGCTGCGGCTCATACTCAAACCCAGGCCCAGGCCGTCGGCCTTGCTGGTGGTGAACGGTGTGAAGATATCGTCCAGTCGCGCGGGTTCCACACCCGGGCCCTGGTCAGCCACCTCGACCAGCACGCCGTCGCCATCACGCCCAGCGCCGAGCAGGATACGTGACGGCCGTTCGCCCTGCTGCTCGCGGTTGGCATCGATGGCATTGCGCAACAGGTTGAGCAGAACCTGTTCCAGCAACACCCGGTCGGCGTACACCAAGGGCAGTTGCGTACTCATGCGCAGCTCCACCGTCACTTGGTCGCGCGCGGCCTCCCACGCGCACAAGCGCATGGCCTCCTCGGCGACCTCGGTCACGTCCAGCGCCTGCAGGTTCCGTGGCCCCTTGCGCAGGAAGGCGCGCAGCCGGCGGATCACTTCAGCGGCGTGGGTGGCCTGTTCGCTGATGCGCTGCAGCCCCTGTCCTACACGCTCACGGGCC
This sequence comes from Pseudomonas sp. yb_9, assembly GCF_043103635.1. Taxonomy (NCBI): domain Bacteria; kingdom Pseudomonadati; phylum Pseudomonadota; class Gammaproteobacteria; order Pseudomonadales; family Pseudomonadaceae; genus Pseudomonas; species Pseudomonas sp. yb_9. The sequence continues at coordinate 89,564 of NZ_JBICKA010000105.1, forward strand.
TGCGGGTCGCGCTCGATGCTCGACAGGTAGCGCAAGCTGGCGTTGGCGTAATTGACCACCGCAGCCAACGGCTGGTTGATCTCGTGGGCGATGCCCGAGGCCAGTTCGCCGAGGGTGGCCAGCCGGGCACTGTGCGCCAGGCTTTCCTGGGCTTCGATGCGTAAGGTGATGTCGCGGGACACGCTGACCACCTCCACCACCGTGCCGGTGTAGGTTTCACGGATGGCCCGGCTGGCGATTTCGAACCAGCGGTAACCGCCCGCAGCCTGGCGTACCCGGCAGGTCATGGTGTGGTAGCCATCCTGGTCCAGCGCCGCTGCCGCCTGGCGCAGCACCTGCCGCCGCTCGCGCGGGTGCAGCAGGCTGTGCATGGGCATGCCGCGCAGTTGCTCGGGCCACAACCCGAGCAGGCGAAATGCGGCCGGAGAGGCATCCAGAAAGCGGCCATCGGGGCTGTGCCGGGAGATCAGGTCGGTGGTGTTCTCGATGATCAACCGATACAAGCGCCGTGCACGGCTGGCCTCGCGCGCGCCTTGGCGCTCTTCACTGGCGTCACGGCAGCGCCCTAGCACCTGCTGGCCCTGGTCATCAGGCATGAACGTCCACAGCACGATGCGCTCACCCACCTGTACTTCGACATCGGCAATCGCCCGGTGCTGGCGCAGGCAAGCACGTACCAGCGCGGCGCAGTTGGCCGGCAGCCAGCTGGCCAGCCCCGGGCCTTCATCTACCCAGGCTTGCAGCGCGGGGTTGAGCGCCAGCGGCCTGGCGTCATCGGCCAGCAGCAGGCTGGGTTGAGGGTCCTTGGCGAGCAAGGGATAAGCGCTCTTGTCCACAATAGGCGGCTCGTTGTTATAGTAGTCTTACTATATTGCTATAGTCGATATTCCTACTACCATAGCGATTCGCGTAAAACTGCGACAGAGGAAGGCGGCCTACCGTACGCCTTCCCGCACCCTGAACAGAGCTAACAATCAGCCACCGGGGGCCAAGCGCACAGGCTGCGCCTGCCTCCCTTACAGGATTACCGCATGTCGATCTATGCCCAGGGCCTGATGCCCGCTGCCGTCAACCATGTCGCCCTCACCCCGCTAAGCTTCATCGAACGCACTGCTGCCGTTTACGGCAACTACCCCGCCGTGATCCACGGCGCCATCCGCCGCAACTGGCAAGACACCTACCAACGCTGCCGCCGCCTGGCCAGTGCCCTGGTGGGCCGCGGCATCGGCCGTGGCGACACCGTGGCAGTGATGCTGCCCAACACCCCGACCATGCTCGAAGCCCACTTTGGCGTGCCCATGACCGGTGCCGTGCTCAATACCCTGAACGTACGCCTGGACGCCGAGGCCATCGCCTTCATGCTGCAGCACGGCGAGGCCAAGGTGCTGATCACCGACCGCGAGTTCCATGCGGTGATTGAAGCCGCCCTGGCGCTGCTCGAACATCCGCCATTGGTAGTGGACGTGGATGATCCCGAGTACGGCGAAGGCCGTGCGGTCAGCGAGCTGGACTACGAGGCCCTACTCGCCGAGGGCGACCCGGAATATGCCTGGGAGTGGCCGGATGACGAGTGGCAGGCCATTTCGCTCAACTACACCTCCGGCACCACCGGCAACCCAAAAGGCGTGGTCTACCACCACCGCGGCGCCTACCTGAACGCCTTGGGTAACCAGATGACCTGGGCCATGGGGCATCGCCCGGTGTACCTGTGGACCTTGCCGATGTTCCACTGCAACGGCTGGTGCTACCCCTGGACCATCACCGCCCTGGCCGGTACGCATGTTTTCCTGCGCCGGGTCGACCCGCAGAAGATCCTTAACCTTATCCGCGAACACCGGGTCAGCCACCTGTGCGGCGCACCGATCGTGCTCAACGCTTTGGTCAACATGCCGGAAGCCGCCAAGGCCGCCATCGAGCACCCGGTGCAGGCCATGGTGGCCGGCGCCGCACCACCCGCCAAGGTGATCGGTGCCGTGGAAGAAATGGGCATCCAGGTTACCCACACCTACGGCCTGACCGAAGTCTACGGCCCGGTGACCGTGTGCGCCTGGCATGACGAGTGGGACGAACTGACGCTGGAAGAACGCGCGCGCATCAAGTCACGCCAGGGTGTGCGTTACCCGACCCTCGACGGCCTGATGGTCGCCGACCCGCAAACCCTCGAGCCGGTGCCGCGCGACGGCAACACGCTGGGCGAGATTTTCATGCGCGGCAACACGGTGATGAAGGGCTACCTGAAAAACCCCGAAGCCACCGCCGAAGCCTTCCGCGGCGGCTGGTTCCACACGGGCGACCTGGCGGTGTGGCATGCCGATGGCTATGTAGAGATCAAGGACCGACTCAAGGACATCATCATTTCTGGTGGCGAGAACATTTCCACCATCGAGGTCGAGGACGCCCTGTATAAACACCCGGCGGTGCTCGAGGCCGCCGTGGTGGCGCGCCCGGATGAAAAATGGGGAGAAACCCCATGCGCCTTCGTAGCCCTCAAGCCTGGCCGGGAAGACACCCGCGAAGCCGACATCACCAGCTGGTGCCGCGAGCACCTGGCCGGGTTCAAGGTGCCCAAGACCGTGGTGTTTGGCGAGCTGCCGAAAACCTCCACCGGCAAGATCCAGAAGTACGTGCTGCGCGACCGGGCCAAAGCCCTCTGAAGCCGTAGCGGCCTCTTCGCGGGCATGCCCGCGAAGAAGTCAATCCTGATTTCTCCCCTTCAAGAGCCAACGATGACGACCTATTCAGCCCCCCTGCGCGACATGCGCTTTATCCTGCATGACGTATTCAACGCCCCGGACCTGTGGGCCCGCCTGCCCGCCCTGGCCGAGCGCATCGACGCCGACACCGCCGACGCCATCCTCGAAGAAGCCGCCAAAGTCACCGGCCAGCTGATCGCCCCGCTCAGCCGCAACGGCGACGAACAAGGCGTGCACTTCGAAGCAGGCCAGGTCACCACGCCAGACGGTTTCCGCGAAGCCTGGCACACCTACCGCGAAGGCGGCTGGGTCGGCCTGGGCGGCAACCCGGCGTATGGCGGCATGGGCATGCCGAAAATGCTGGGCGTACTGTTCGAAGAAATGCTCTACGCCGCCGATTGCAGCTTCAGCCTGTATTCGGCCTTGAGTGCTGGCAGCTGCCTGGCCATCGATGCCCACGCCAGCGAAACGCTCAAGGCCACTTACTTGCCCCCCCTGTACGAAGGCCGCTGGGCGGGCACCATGTGCCTCACCGAACCCCACGCCGGCACCGACCTGGGGCTGATCCGCACGCGCGCCGAACCCCAGGCCGATGGCAGCTATCACATCAGTGGCAGCAAGATTTTCATCACCGGCGGCGAGCAGGACCTCACCGATAACATCGTCCACCTGGTGCTGGCCAAACTGCCGGATGCGCCCGCTGGCGCCAAAGGCATCTCGCTGTTCCTGGTGCCGAAGTACCTGGTCGAGGCCGACGGCAGCCTGGGCGTACGCAACGCCGCCCATTGCGGCTCGATCGAGCACAAGATGGGCATCAAGGCATCGGCCACCTGTGTCATGAACTTCGATGGTGCCATCGGTTACCTGGTGGGCGAGCCGAACAAGGGCCTGGCAGCCATGTTCACCATGATGAACTACGAGCGCCTGTCTATCGGCATCCAGGGCATCGGTTGTGCCGAAGCCTCTTACCAAAGCGCCGCCCGTTACGCCAACGAACGCCTGCAAAGCCGCGCCGCCAGCGGCCCGCAGGCGCAGGACAAGGCGGCCGACCCCATCATCCACCACGGCGATGTACGGCGCATGCTGCTGACCATGCGCAGCCTCACCGAAGGTGGCCGGGCGTTTGCCGCCTACGTTGGCCAGCAGCTGGACCTGGCCCGTTACGCTGAAGATGCCGGCGAACGCGAACATGCCCAGCGCCTGGTGGCGCTGTTGACGCCAGTGGCCAAGGCGTTTTTCACCGACAACGGCCTGGAAAGCTGCGTGCTTGGCCAGCAGGTGTATGGCGGCCACGGCTATATCCGCGAGTGGGGCCAGGAGCAGCGGGTGCGTGACGTGCGCATCGCGCAGATTTATGAAGGTACCAACGGTATTCAGGCCCTGGACCTGCTCGGCCGCAAGGTACTGGCCGACGGCGGCCAGGCGCTGGCCAGCTTTGCCGCCGAAGTGCGGAGTTTCAGCGTGGATGCCCCGTTGCACCGCGAAGCCCTGCAGGCAAGCCTGGCGCGGTTGGAGGCGACCAGTGCGTGGCTGCGGGCGCGTGTCGGCGAGGACGCCAATCTGGTCAGCTCGGTGGCGGTAGAGTACTTGCAGCTGTTCGGGCTGACAGCATATGCCTACATGTGGGCGCGGATGGCGGCGGTGGCGTTGGCCAAGCAGGGCGAGGACGCTGACTTCCATGGGGCCAAGCTGGCGTGTGCGGCGTTCTTTTTCCAACGGGTTTTGCCGCGTGGGTTGGGGCTTGAGGCCAGTATTCGGGCGGGTAGTGACAGCCTTTATGGGCTGAAGGCGGCGCAATTCTGATAGGACGTTTGGGGCGCTTTGCGCCCCTTTCGCGACACAAGGCCGCTCCTACAGGGGCGGCGCGACTCCTTGTAGGAGCGGCCTTGTGTCGCGATGGGCTGCGCAGCAGCCCCAAGGATCTCAGCCTGCATTTACGTGCGCGAAGGGTTCTCAAACGCTGAAAAACCGTTGCAAATCCGACGAAAAAACGGCACAACTGATAGTCATTCGCCATTACGTCGGTTCTCGGGAGCCCTCTGGCAAGGGTAGAATGCGCAAAACCCGGAGCCGCAATGAACCACGACCGCCTCAATCCCAGCCCAGACGATGCCATCACCGACGCCGCCGCGCATTGGTGCATGCGCCTGCACGCCGAAGACTGCACGGCTGGCGAGCGCGAGGCTTTCGCCCGCTGGCTGGCGGCAGATCCGCGGCATGCCGAGGAATACGAGGCGATGCTGGAAATCTGGCAAACCGCCGACCTGTTGCCACGCACCGCCACTGTCGTCGAGTTCAACCCGCCTGCCCGATACCCTGCGCGTCCACGCAGCTGGCGCCCGCTGGCATCTGCCGCAGCCATCGCCCTGGCGGTACTGCCGCTGGCCGGCTGGGTGGGCTGGGAACAAGGTTGGCTGCCCAACCACTACCAGCACTTCGAAGCCAGTGACCGCATGCAGACCGTGGAGTTGAGCGACGGCAGCACGGTGCAGCTCAACCTCAATACCGAGCTCACCTACCTCAACTACAAGGACCAGCGCCAGGTCACGCTCAAGCGCGGCGAGGCGTTTTTCAAGGTGCAGCACGACAGCAACCACCCGTTCATCGTGCGCGCCGGTCGCGGCCAGACACGGGTCACCGGCACCCAGTTCAATGTGTGGAAATACCAGGACCAGGTCAAGGTCACCCTGGTGGAAGGCTCGGTGCTGGTGTCCAGCGACGGCAGCACCGGTGGCTATCGCCTTGGGCCTGGCATGCAGGCCAGCTACCACCAGGGCGATTTCGAGCCCCAACTGGAGCAAAGCGACGACTACAGCAACAGCCTGGCCTGGCGCAGCGGCAAGCTGGTGCTCGACAACCTGAGCCTGGAACAGGCGCTGCCGGTGATCAACCGCTACCTCGACGCGCCGCTGCTGCTGGCCGATGCCAGCACCGGTCGCATCCGCATCAGCGGCATTTACAACACCCGTGAAGTGGGGCGCCTGGTCAACAACCTGCCCAAGGTGCTGCCGGTCTACCTGACCCGCAGCAAGGACGGCAGCACCGTGCTCAACCGCATCTCGCCGCCGCCCGACAAGGGCTGACGCCCTCCCCACCTTACAAGGTCATCGCAGCCAGCCAGCCGAACGCCAGCAGCGGCAGGTTGTAGTGGATGAAGGTCGGCACCACGGTGTCCCAGATATGGTGATGCTGGCCGTCGACGTTCAGGCCCGAGGTTGGGCCCAGGGTCGAGTCCGAAGCCGGCGAGCCCGCATCTCCCAAGGCACCGGCAGTGCCAACGATGCACACCGTGGCCAGCGGGTCGAAACCCAGTTGCACGCACAGCGGCACGAAGATCGCGGCCAGGATCGGCACAGTGGAGAACGACGAGCCGATACCCATGGTCACCAGCAGGCCCACCAGCAGCATCAGCAAGGCGCCGACGCCCTTGCTGTGGTCGATCCACTGCGCCGAGGTTTCCACCAGGCTTTTCACCTCGCCGGTGGCCTTCATCACATCGGCAAAGCCCGAAGCGGCAATCATGATGAAGCCGATCATGGCCATCATCTTCATGCCCTCGGTGAACAGGTCATCGGTGTCCTTCCATTTGACGATGCCCGACAGCGAGAAAATCAGAAAGCCAACCATGGCCCCGATGATCATCGAATCCAGCAACAGCTGGACGATGAACGCTGCGGCGATTGCCAGCCCGGCCACCAGCAGTGTCAGCGGGTTGTACTGCACGCTCACCTGCTCCACCTGCTCGATGCGGGCCAGGTCGTAGTCACGCTTCTTGCGGTAGCTGATGAAGACGGCCAGCAACAGGCCTGCGAGCATGCCTGCCGCCGGGATGGCCATGGCGTGGGTCACATTGACGCCACTCACATCGACACCGGCACGGGCAACGTTGGCCAGCAGAATTTCGTTGAGGAAGATGTTGCCAAACCCCACCGGCAGGAACATATATGGGGTAATCAGCCCGAAGGTGATGACGCAGGCAATCAGCCGGCGGTCGATGCGCAAGCGGGTCAGCACATACAAAAGCGGCGGCACCAGCAGCGGGATGAAGGCAATGTGAATGGGCAGGATATTCTGCGACGACACCGCCACCACCAGCATCAGGCCAATCATCAGCCATTTGACCTTGCCGCCATTGGCGTGGCCCTGGCGATCGATCATGGCCAGTGCACGGTCAGCCAAGGCATGGGCCAGGCCAGACTTGGCGATGGCCACGGCAAAAGCGCCCAACAGTGCATAGGACAAAGCCACCGTGGCACCACCGCCCAGGCCGCCGTTGAAGGCCTTGAGCGTGCCTTCGACGCCCAGCCCTCCGACCAGCCCACCGACCAGGGCGCCAATGATCAGGGCGATGACCACGTGCACGCGGGACAGGCTGAGTATCAGCATGATGCCGACCGCGGCGATCACTGCATTCATGGTTGGCTTACCTCATTACGACAGAAAAAAGCGCGAACTCTGAAGCAGCGGGCGGCAGATGTCAAAAGCGCCATGCTGCGGCGCATTACCAATGCTTAAAAGAACACGCGATCCCCTGTGGGAGCGCAAGCGGCCGCAACAATTAAATTGAACGTTTGAATAAAGAAAAAACCGCGCCCGCCGACACAGTCGCTAGCCACACTCTTATTACAAGGGATCCCCCCATGCCTTTGCGACAACTTTCCATCCAGTGGAAGATCACCCTGCTCGCCGGTCTCTGCCTGGCCGGCATCGTCACTTTGCTCGTCGGCCTGTCGCTGTACCGCATGGACCACAGCTCAGACCTGGTCAAGGCCAGCAGCATGCAAATGCTGACCGAGGCGGCGCAGTCGCGCATCGAATCGCAAGGTGAGGTGCAGGCGTTGAACATCCGCCGCCAGTTCATGGACGCCTACCAGTACGGCGCCGGCTTCGCCCGTCAAGTGTTGTTCTTGCGTGAACAGGCGGAGAAGCGCTTTCTCGATGCCTTCGACCTGCGCGAGGACATGACCCGCCAAGTGCGCGCCGCACTGCAGGCCAACCACGACCTGCTTGGCCTCTCGCTGGTGTTCGAACCCAACGCACTGGACAGCAAGGACAGCCTGTTTGCCGGCAAGGCGGAGCTGGGCAGCAACGAAACTGGGCGCTTTGCCCTGTACTGGTCGCAACCACGCGCCGGCCAGCTGACCGCCATGGCGCTGCCCGAGCATGACATGGCCAACACCGAGATCGGCCCCAGCGGCCAGCCGGCCAACACCTGGTGGGTGTGCCCGCGCACCACCGGCAAGGTGTGCGTGGTGGAACCGTACTTTTACGACATCGATGGCCAGCAGGTGCTGATGACCAGCATCGTCTTCCCGCTGACGGTCAACGGCAAGATCATTGCCACCCTGTCCATCGACATCAACCTTAACAGCCTGCAGGCCCTGAGCCAGGAAGCCAGCCGCAGCCTGTACGAAGGCCGCACCACGGTCGGCATCCTCAGCCCGGTCGGCCTGCTGGCCGGCTACAGCGCCGACGCCAGCAAGCTGGCCCAGCGCTTCGATCAGGTAGACCCGACCAAGGGCGCCGAGCTGGTGCGCAAGCTGGCCGATGGCAAGATGACCATCCTGCACGACCAGCAGCGCCTGAAAGTGCTGGCCGCGTTCCGGCCGATCCCCGACGCCCAGCCTTGGGGCGTGCTGCTGGATGTGCCGGAAAACGCCCTGACAGGGCCTGCCGAAAAGCTGAAGCAGGAACTGGACACACTGAACACCAGCGGCACCCTGCTTGAGCTGGGCCTGGGCCTGGTTGCAGCCATTGCCGGCCTGCTGATGGTGTGGCTGATGGCCCGTGGCGTTACCCGTCCCATCCTTGGCGTGGCCGCCATGCTCAAGGACATTGCCAGCGGTGAAGGCGACCTGACCCGCCGCCTGACCTACCAGAAACAGGACGAGCTGGGCGAACTGGCCGGCTGGTTCAACCGCTTCCTCGACAAGCTGCAGCCGACCATCGCCGAGGTCAAACGCTCGGTGCAGGCCGCCCGAGGTACCGCTGACCAGTCCTCGGCCATTGCCAGTGAAACCAGCGCCGGCATGGAACAGCAGTACCGCCAGGTCGACCAGGTGGCCACCGCCTCGCACGAAATGAGCGCCACCGCTCAGGACGTGGCCCGCAGCGCGGCCCAGGCCGCGCAGGCTGCCCGCGACGCCGACCAGGCCACCCGTGAGGGCCTGGCGGTGATCGACCACACCACCACCAGCATCGATGCCCTGGCCGCCAACATGAGCGACGCCATGGCCGAGGTCCAGGGCTTGGCGCAGAACAGCGAGAAGATCGGCTCGGTGCTGGAGGTGATCCGCTCGATTGCCGAGCAGACCAACCTGCTGGCCCTCAACGCGGCCATCGAGGCTGCCCGCGCAGGTGAAGCCGGCCGTGGCTTTGCCGTGGTGGCCGATGAAGTGCGCAACCTGGCCCGGCGTACCCAGGAGTCGGTGGAAGAAACCCGCCAGGTGATCGAGGCCTTGCAGGCCGGCACCCGCGAAGTGGTCGGCGCCATGGACAACAGCCATCGCCAGGCCCAGGGCGGCGTGGAGCAGGTTGGCCAGGCCGTGACGGCATTGCAGCGTATCGGTCAGGCGGTGAGCGTGATTACCGACATGAACCTGCAGATCGCCTCGGCCGCCGAGGAGCAAAGCGCGGTGGCTGAAGAAATCAACAGCAACGTGGCGACCATCCGCGATGTCACGGAGTCGCTGTCGGGCCAGGCCAACGAGTCGGCGCGGGTCAGCCAGTCGCTGAACAGCCTGGCCAACCAGCAACAGGCGCTGATGGACCAGTTCCGCGTCTGAGGCAGGCATGGCCGCCTCGTGCGGCCCTGAATACCGCTCAAACCTCGTCGTCTACACTTGCCTGCACCCAAGGCGCGGCAAACGACGAGGTCTGGATGAAGAAGCTTTCAACACTGCTGGCCGGCCTGCTGCTGGCCGTATGCCTGGCAAGCACTGACAGTGCTGCTTCGGCAGAACAACGCCCACCCATCCATTTCGGTGCCATCGGCTGGGAAAGCGGCGCCCTCACCACCGAAATCCTGCGGCTGATCGTGGAGCGCGGTTACGGCTACCCCACAGACACCCTGCCCGGCAGCACGCTCAGCATGGAGGTGGCCCTGGCCCGCAACGACCTGCAAGTGATCGCCGAAGAGTGGGCCGGACGCAGCCCGGCGTGGGTCAAAGCCGAGCAGGCAGGCCAGGTATTCGCACTGGGTGATACGGTGAAGAATGCCGAGGAAGGCTGGTGGGTGCCTGCGTATGTAATCGAAGGGGACGCCGCGCGCAAACTGAAGCCCATGGCGCCCGAATTGCGCCATGTCGACGACCTCAAGCGTTACCCGCAGGTATTTCGTGACCCCGAGTCACCCGACAAAGGTCGCTTCCTGAACAGCCCCAGTGGCTGGACGTCGGAAACGGTCAACAGCCAGAAGCTCAAGGCATACGGCCTGGACAAGCTGTACACCAACTTCCGCAGTGGCTCCGGCGCTGCGATGGATGCCGAAATCGGCTCAGCCATTCGCCGTGGTCAGCCGGTGTTGTTCTACTACTGGAACCCGACGCCATTGATGGGGCGCTACAAGCTCATCCGGCTTGAAGAACCACCGTTCGATGCCCAGGCCTGGGCCACCCTCACCGATGCCAGCAACCCCAACCCGCAGGGCAGCCGTTCGCTGCCGGCGAAGTTGTCGATTGGCGTGTCCAAAGCCTTTCGTGAAGGCTACCCGGACCTGGTGACGGTGTTCGAACAGGTCGACTTGCCGATCGACCGGCTCAACAAGGCGCTGGCCGACATGAGCGAAAAACGCACGCCGCCGCGCGATGCCGCCCTCACCTTCCTGCGTGACAACCGTGACGTCTGGAAGGCCTGGCTGCCCAGTGAAGTCGCCGCCAAGGTCGAGGGCAGCCTGTGAGCAACGGCTTCCCGCAGGCCTTGCAGTTTTCCTTTGCCGACAGCGTCAACCGGCTGGTCGATTGGCTGGTACTGAACTACGGCGATCATTTGCGTAGCGTTTCCGACCAGTTGCTGCAACTGCTGGTAGGCTTGGAAAACCTGCTGCGCCTGTTGCCGTGGTGGCTGCTGTTGCTGCTGGTCGGCGTGCTGGCCTGGCACGCCAGCCGAAGCCTCCTGCGCAGTGCGGTGCTGATGTCGCTGCTGGCCCTGATCGGCATGATCGGGTTATGGGACAAACTGCTGCAAACCTTGGCCTTGGTGCTGGTGAGTACCGGTTTGTGCGTGCTGGTGGGCATACCGCTGGGCATTCTGCTGGCTGCCAGGCCACTGGCCAAGCGGCTGCTGTTACCGGTGCTGGATGTGATGCAGACGTTGCCCGCTTTCGTTTACCTGATCCCGGTGCTGATGCTGTTCGGCCTGGGCAAGGTGCCCGCCGTGTTTGCCACATTGATCTACGCCCTGCCGCCGCTGGTGCGCTTGACCGAACTGGGCCTGAGCCAGATCGACCCCTCGCTGCTACAGGCCGCGCACGGTCTAGGGGCCAGCCGCTGGCAACGCCTGCGGCGTGTTGCCCTTCCGCTGGCGCTGCCGAGCATCATGGCCGGGCTGAACCAGTCGGTAATGATGGCCCTGTCAATGGTGGTGATGGCTTCGATGATCGGCGCCCGCGGGTTGGGTGAGGATGTACTGGTGGGGATCCAGACGCTGAATGTGGGGCAAGGTGTGGAGGCCGGGCTGGCAATTGTCGCATTGGCCATGGTGATTGACCGGATCAGCCAGGCGTATGGGCGCAACGGGCGCTGAACAGTGTTGCCGGCGATAGGGTCGGGCCTGAGAATACAGCTCTGTCAGCTTGAAACCGGACCTCATCCGCATGTCCCTCAAAGCCTTGCGCACCCTGGTAACCATCGCCCGCCACGGCACCTTCGCCCGCGCCGCCGACCTGCTCAGCCTCACACCTTCGGCAGTGAGCCTGCACATCAAAACCCTTGAAGACGAATTGCAAGTGACCTTGTTCGACCGCAGCCGTCGGCAGGTGGTACTGACCGAGGCCGGCCAGTTGGCCGTGGCGCGTGCCGAAACCATCCTGGGCGCCTATGACGAACTGGCCGACGCCCTGGCCAGCGGCCCGAGCCTGCGTGGCCGCCTGCGCCTGGGGGCCATCCACACGGTGCTGGCGCGGCGCCTGCCCAAGGCACTGGTCTGGATCAAGACCCACCATCCGCAATTGCATATCAGCGTGGCATCGGGGATGTCGGCGGAACTGGCGCGGCGCGTGGAGGACGGCGAACTCGATGCAGCGATCACCACCGAACCGGTCAGCCCCTACCCGCAAAGCCTGGACTTCACACCGTTGTTCGAGGACCGCTTCTGGGCCATCGCCAGCCCGGAACTGGCTGGGCACAGCGTAGCCGAGTTGCTGGCCAGCCAACCGTTCCTGCGCTTCGACAAACGCGCGTGGGCCGGGCGGCAGATCGAGCAGGAACTGCGCCGCCAGCATCAGCAGGTGAGCGAGCAGATGGAGCTGGACAGCCAGGAGGCCCTGGCGCGCATGGCCGTAATGGGCCTGGGCGTGGCGATCATCCCCATGGCGGACGACGACCTGCAACGCCTGCCACCCGCCACGTGCCTGCCGTTTGGCGAGCCACAACTGACCCGGCGGGTGGTGTTGCTGGAGCATGAGAAAAGCCAGCGGCGGCATTTGAGTGCGGTGTTGAAGACTGCGCTGGAGGCGTAGTTGCACATAGCTGCCTGCTCTAGCGTGATCTCTGTGGGAGCGGGCGCGCCCGCGCACACCGGCGCAGCCGGTGCCATCCACCGCGTTGGATTCTTCGCGGGCACGCCCGCTCCCACAGATGACGCGTAGGGCATCTAGCGTGCATTTTTTCTCAACAGTCGGTGCAGAAAACAACGTTTTTACAAACCCTTTCGCACCCGTAGTCTGTGCGCGTACCCGACCACGGAACGTCGACCATGCTCCCGTTGCTGCTGACCACCCTGCTACCGATCATCCTGCTGATTACCTTGGGCACCTTCCTGCGCCTTCGCGGCTTTCTGGCCGAAACTTTCTGGCCGGGTGCTGAACGCCTGAGCTACTACGTATTGCTTCCCTCGCTGTTCCTGCACGGCCTGGCCACGGCCAACCTCGACGGCGTGCCAGTACTGGGGATGGTCGGTGTGCTGATGCTGTCGACCCTGGCCGGGGCGCTGCTGCTGGTGCTGTACCAAGGCGCAGTGAGCCACGACGGCGCCGACTTCACGTCGGTCTTCCAGGGCGGTATCCGCTTCAACAACTACATTGGCGCCACACTGGCCGCCGGCATCTACGGCAGCGCCGGCATCGCTCTGGCCGCGGTGGCCAATGCCGCCATCGTGCCCTTGGTCAACCTGCTGTGCGTGCTGGTGTTCGCCCGTTTCAGCGCCCGCCACAGTTCACCGGCCACGGTGCTGAGGGCGATTTTCGCCAACCCGTTGATCGTCGGCTGCGCGGGCGGCTTACTGCTGCGTGTGACCGGGCTGGGCCTGCCGCCCGGCATCGAACCCACGGTCAAGGCGCTGGGCCAGGCCGCCCTGCCGATGGGCCTGCTGTGCGTAGGCGCGGCACTGGGTGGCGCCAGCCTGGGCCAGCAGGTGCGCCCGTTGATGGCGGCCTCGGCGTTCAAGTTCCTGGTCATGCCGCTGACCACCTGGGGCTTGTGCCGCCTGGTTGGCCTGAGTGGCCAGGCAGCGGTCGTGGCGGTGCTGTTCCAGGCCCTGCCTACCGCCTCTTCGTCCTACGTGATGGCCCGGCAAATGGGTGGCAACGCCCCGCTGATGGCCACCATCATTGCCCTGCAGACCGTGGCCGCCGCAGCCACCCTGCCTTTGGTACTAATGCTTACGCTTGGCTAGACTGGTATCAACCCCTCTCCCGGAAGCTAGCCCATGCGCCTTGCCTGGATCCTGATCGGCTTGACCTCGGCCCTGCTCGCAGGCCCCTTGCACGCAGCCGACACCGCCAAGGCCGCAGTGGCTGAAGACAAGGCCGAAGTGCTTGAAGAAAAGGTGGTGGAAAACGCCCCGCCCCCCAAGAAATCAGAAAAACTGACCCCAGGTGAAGCCCAGGCGGTCGATCCCGCCGGCCAGGCACCGCTGGACGACAGCATCACCTGCCTGGCCCGCACCATTTACTGGGAGGCCAAGGGCGCCGACGCCGAAGACATGTCGGCTGTGGCCAGTGTGGTGCTCAACCGCCTGGGCCACGATGGTTTCCCCGATACCATCTGCGGCGTGGTCAAACAGGGCGTGGAAACCAAGGCCTGCCAGTTTTCCTGGTGGTGCGACGGGCGCCCGGACCAGGTCGAGGAAGCGCAACGCTACGATGTGGCCAAGGAAATCGCACGCAAGGCGCTTAACCAACAGTTGAAAGACCCCACCGGCGGCGCCCTGTACTTCCACGACCGCACCGTGCACCCCGAATGGGCCAAGGCCTACCGCAAGACAGCGCAGACCACACATTTCCTGTTCTACAAGCCGAATCAGGCGTTGGCCCGTTGATGCGGTACCGAGCAATCAGAAACCAATGCGACCTGAAAACTTGACCAGCCGTGGGTCACCCTGGGCTACCTGGGAGGTTGGGAACAGTTGGCGTTTGAGGATTGTTTCTAGCCAATGTTACGAATGATTACCAAGTAATCGCACTTTTGTGCCAACCAGTGGTCTACTCCCTCTTTTGCCGCCCGCAACGATTGCCGGCGTTTTCATTGCTTTGCACCCGCCAGGGGCCAAAAGCCCCGGGCTTGTGTAGGATGAGCAGCGCATACCACGACGCTGCCAGTCATAGGGAGATCCACATGCGCGTCCTGTCATCCGTTGCCGCCTTGTCGCTGGGCCTGGTCGTCTCGACCGGGGCACTGGCTTTCACCGGCGAAGAGCTGCAACTGATCGATTCGATCAATGTCTACCGCAGCCAGGCCCAGCCCTGCGGTGGCGAGGCGTCGCTGGAGCTGCCGCCGCTCAACAGCGACACCCGCCTGGCGCTTTCGCCAGAGGGCACCCGTGACCTGCAGCAGGCCATGACCCGCGCCGCCTACCCCATGGTCAACGTTCAGGCCATCAGCCTGTCGGGGCCACGCGACGCGCGCGCTGCCATGCACGCCATCGAAGAAAGCTTTTGCCAGGTGGTGCTCGACCCCCAGTTCGTCGATATCGGTGTCAGCCAGGAGGGCCGCGACTGGCGCATCGTACTGGCCCGCCCACTGCTCAGTGGCCGCCTGGGTGACTGGCAGGCCGAAGGGCAGAAGGTGCTGCAGGAAATCAACGCCGCGCGCAAGCTGCCACGCCAATGCGGTGGCCAACCCTTCGCCGCCGCCCCAGCCCTGAGCTGGAGCACCGCACTGGCCGGCGTCGCCGCCAACCACACACGGGCCATGGCCAACCAGAACTTCTTCGACCACATCGACAAGGAAGGCCGTACCCCAGGTGACCGGGCGGAACTGGCGGGTTACCTGTATCAGCAGATTGGAGAGAACATTGCGGCCGGGCGTGATACCGCGCACAAGGTAGTCGAAGGCTGGCTACAGAGCCCGGGGCATTGCGCCACGCTGATGAACCCGGACTTCCGCGAAATGGGTGCGGCTTATGCGGTGGACCCTAAGAGTGATGCTGGGATCTACTGGACGGGGTTGTTCGGGACGCCGCAGTAAAACCGCTGGAATCGGGGCTGCTGCGCAGCCCCAAGGGTTTAGCTGACGGGCATCAGTCCTACTGCTTACCTGTCCGTAACTCAAAGGCCGTACACCCAAACCGCCGTCGCACACATTTGCCCAGGTAACTGGCATCGCCCAGCCCTACTTCATCGGCAATCTGCGCCAGGCTGTGGCTGGAATTGAGCAAGCGCCAGCGCGCCTGCTGCAAGCGCATCTCCAGCCACCAGGCCTTGGCGCTCATGCCGTGGCTGGCCTGAAATTGCCGGTCGAGCTGACGCCGGCTGATGCCCAGTTCAGCCGCCAGTTGCGCCACTGCCAACGGCGTGCCCAAGTGATGGCGCATCAGCGCCTGCGCCCGCTGCACCTGCCGCCCCTGCCCGGCGGCCAGCTCAAGCGAGCGCAGGGTATGACGGCTGTCGCGGGTTTCGTCCACCAGCATGTCAGCCAGCCCTTTGAGCGCCCGGGTTCGCCCGCAGGCCTGTGACAACAACGCCACCGCCAGGTCGATGGCCGCCGTACCTCCTGCACAGGTGATACGGTTGCCGTCAATGCAATACAGCTGCTCACGCAGCATCTGCAACTGTGGGAAAGCTGCACGAAACTCGGCTTCGTGGCGCCAGTGCACCACCACCTTGTGCCCTTGCAACAGCCCGCAGGCAGCCAGCAGGAACGCGCCGTTGTCGACCCCTACCAGCTTGACCCCGGCTTTGCCGGCCCGCCTGAGCAAGGCCTGGTAGCGCGGCGCCAACGCGGCGGTGGCCATGGCATTGCGCCCGCCGAACACGACCAGATAGTCGAAACGGGACAGATCGACCTGGCCGGCATCAGCCTCCACCTGAACCACCGCGCCACTGCTCGATGGCACCGGGTCGAGGCTGATCCCTGCCACGGTCCAAGTGCAGTAGCGCTGCTGACTGTAGTCTTCGTCATCGGCGCTGAAGCGTAACTTGTCGAGAAAGGCGCCGAACGGCAACAGGGCAAAATCCGGTAACGGCAGGATCAGCAAACGGATATCAGGCAGCATGGCGTTGCGTCCAGAAACGACTGTTCAATGTCCAGATACTACCCTTGATGGGCGCAGTTCGCGCCATAAACTGGCACCCTCCACACCAATAAGGCACTTGCGCAAATGGCACTCGACACCTGGCTGATCTACCTGCTGGCCAGCATTGGCCTGTCACTGACCCCAGGCCCCAACAGCTTGCTGGCCCTGACTCATGGTGCCTTGTACGGCGCCCGGCGAACGTTGTTCACGATCGTTGGCGGGGTGTTCGGCTTCAGCGCCCTCATCGCCCTGGCGATGTTCGGCCTCAGTGCCTTGCTGCAAACCTCAGCCTCGGTGCTGAGCGTGTTGAAATGGGTGGGGGGGGCTTATTTGGTCTGGTTGGGCATCCAGCTGTGGCGCAGCCCGGGGCTGCACCTGGAACTGAACGAGCGCAGCGCTCGGCTTGGCAATGCCGGCCTGTTCCGCCAAGGCCTGTTGTCGGCCATGGCCAACCCCAAGGTGCTGCTGTTCTATGGGGCCTTTCTGCCCCAGTTCATCGACCCGCAACGCGGCTTGATGCTGCAGTTCGTGGTGATGGCGGCGACCTTCGCCAGCGTCGAGTTCCTGGTCGAGTACCTGCTGGCGCGGTTGGCATTTCGTATTCGGCCTTGGCTGGCCAAGGGGGGTAAAGGTTTCAACCGTTGCTGCGGCAGCCTGTTTGCCCTGATCGGTGTGGCGCTGCCGCTTGGCCGATGACGCCCCTTGTCAGTTGCCCCGGGCCTTGAACAGGAACACCAGCAATGCTAGGCCGGGCAAGCCTGCGCCCACCAGTGCCACCCCCTGCCAGCCGAACTGGCTGAACAGCGCACTGGCTACCGCCGAACCCAGTGCCCCGCCCAGGAAGATGCTGGTCATGTACACCGCGTTCAACCGTCCGCGGCTGGCCGGGTCCAGGGCATACACTTCGCGCTGGCCAATGACCATGTTCATCTGCACCGCAAAATCCAGCAGCACACCGGTAAGGCCCAGGCCGATCACGCTGTAACCCGGCGCCGTCAGCCCCAGCAACAAGGCCGCCGGCGCCAGCAGCAGGGCCAGCAGCGAGCCGGCCCGAGCATGCCCGGCATCGGCCAGGCGACCAGCCAAGGGCGCGGCAACGGCCCCCACCGCCCCCACCAGGGCAAACACGGCAATCTGGCTCTGCGACAGGCCATGCTCACCCGCCAACGCCATCGGCACGGCTGTCCAGTACAGGCTGAACGCTGCAAACATCAGTGCCTGGTACAACGAGCGTTGGCGCAGCAGCGGATAACGGCGCAACAGCGTGAGCAACGACAGCATCAACCCGGCATAACTGGCCTTGTGCTCGGGCCGACGCTGCGGGAGGGTCAGCGCCAGCAGCAGGATGATCGCCAGCATCACCCCGGCGGCGCCAATGAACACAGCGCGCCAGCCCAAGTGGTCGGCCACCAGGCTGGACAACGGCCGCGCCAGCAGGATACCCAGCAACAGGCCGCCCATGATGTTGCCCACTACCCGGCCACGCTGCGCCTCTGGCGCCAGGTGCGCTGCCAGTGGAATGAGCATCTGCACCGCCACTGAGCTGAACCCGATCAACAGTGCATAGCCCAGGAACAGCTGGCCCTGGCCGCTGCGGCTGGTGCCCGCCAACAGCAGGCTTACACAAGCCAGCACAGCGGTGCCGACCATCAACCGGCGGTTTTCCAACAGGTCGGCCAGCGGCACCAGCAACAGCAGCCCCAGGGCGTAACCCAACTGGGTGAGAGACACGATCAGGCTGGCATGTTCGGTGGACAGCCCAAGGTCCGGCGCGATCAGGCCGACAATGGGCTGGGCGTAGTAGATGTTGGCAACGATCGCGCCACAGCAGAACGCCAGCAGCACGACCAGGGCCCGGCTCAGGCCGGTGGCTGCGGGCTGGGCGGCGGCAAGGTAGGGATTCATGCGAGGTTCCTCGGCAAGGGGTGGAATATGCCGGCTACCTTACCCAGACGCCTCAGCGCAGAGAATCCGCTGCTGGCGCAACGCGGCTTTGCACGCTGAGCAATGCCGCGGCTACCGCTCCAGCAGGGCTGCGCAAAAGTCGATGAACGCATTCACCCGCCGCGAGCCACGGTGGTTGGGCAGGTACAGGGCATTGATGCTGTTGTTGGCCATGCCTGGGCTGACCTGCCAGTCGGGCAACACCCGCTGCAGGCGCCCGACCTGCACATCCTCGCGTACCAGCCAGTCGGCCAGCAGTGCGATGCCGCTGCCCCCCAGCGCGGTTTCACGCAACATGTCGGCATTGGCGCTGCGCAACGGCCCGGTTACGTTCAGCTCCAGGCTGTCCTGCCCGCGCGCCAGGCGCCAGGGCCGTGCCTTTTGCCCGTAACGGAAGCGCAGGCAGGCGTGCTCCAACAGTTGCCGGGGGTGTTGCAGCGG
The DNA here is from genome assembly GCF_043103635.1 of Pseudomonas sp. yb_9. Classification (NCBI taxonomy): domain Bacteria; kingdom Pseudomonadati; phylum Pseudomonadota; class Gammaproteobacteria; order Pseudomonadales; family Pseudomonadaceae; genus Pseudomonas; species Pseudomonas sp. yb_9. Next base: position 108,313 of record NZ_JBICKA010000105.1, read on the forward strand.
GTCACGCCCGGCCAGGTATGCCGGGCTGGCCACCAGCCACCGCTCGAAGCGGCCAAGCTGGCGGCACACCAGTTCGTCATTGGGTGAGGGGTCGCCCAGGCGAATCGACAGGTCATAACGGCCGTCCAGCAGATCATCCAGCCGGTCGCTGAGGTCGATGTCCAGCTCCAACGCCGGGTGCCGCGCCAGAAACGGCCCCAGGTGCGGGGCGATGACCCGCCTGCCGAACTCCACCGGCAGGCACAGCCGCAAGACACCGACGGGCTCCTCGCCACGGTCGGCAACACTGGCATCGGCCTCGTCCAGCGCCTCGAAAATGCTGCGGGCCCGCTCGTAGTAACGGGCCCCGGCCTCGGTCAGGCTGACCTGGCGTGTCGAGCGATTGAGCAACGAGGCGCCCACGGCCGTTTCCAGGGCATCGACCAGGCGGGTTACCGACGACGTCGCCAGCCCAAGCCTGCGCGCAGCCGCAGAAAAGCCCTGGGCATCGACGGTAGCTACGAACATCTTCATCGCCAGGAGTTTGTCCATCTGCTGCACGTCTTCCAAAACTCAGAAAGTTCTTACAAACCGCAGGGCGGGTCAAGAAGCGCGCTATGCGGCGATTGCGTCCATAGTGAAACCACTCCCATTCCAGCGAGGCTTCCCATGACACTCAACAACCTGCTGACTGCCCTGCCACACTGCGACCCCACCCGTGCCGAGCGTGTAGATGAGTTGCTGAGCCGCCCTGGCTTGCGCGTGGAGCGTATCGTTTCCAGCGGCCAGGTCAGCCCGCCCGGGTTCTGGTACGACCAGGCCGAAGGTGAGTGGATCGTGCTACTCAGCGGGGCTGCCGGCCTGCGTTTCGAACACGAGCAGCACACCCGCCTTCTGGCGCCGGGCGATTGCCTGGACATCCCGCCGCACTACCGCCATCGCGTGGAGTGGACTGCGCCTGGAGTGGCGACGGTCTGGCTCGCCGTTTTTTACAGCAGCAACGCGCCTTGGCCGGTGTGACGGCGGCCAAACACCCACTCGACCAACGTATGAATGCAAAATTATTAACCAACATGAACATATCGTTTAATGCATTTTTAAGCACATGATCTAGAATTTTAGCCACATCTTCGCAAGTTCAGCCCTGCGACAATCAGCCTCACAAAATTATGTACCAACTTGTTAATTAGCAAGCTAAGGGCTTAGACTGCGCGCATTCCACCTGCTGAGATCCCTGGCATGAACGAAACACCGCGCGCCTCTGGCGCCACAAACATCCTCCTGGTTGGCCTGGGCGTAATCATCGCCCTGCTCGGCCTCCTCCTTGCTGCTGGCGGCGTCAAGCTGGCCGGCCTGGGCGGTTCCTGGTACTTCTTGATCGGCGGCCTGGCCATGGCCATCGCCGGTGTGCTGATTGCCCGGCGCAAGCGGGCAGGCGCCTGGCTGTACGCGGCATTCATGGTGGGTACCGCCCTCTGGGCGCTGATCGACGCCGGCCTGGTGTTCTGGCCGCTGTTCTCGCGCCTGTTCATGTTCGGCGCAATCGGCATGGTCGTGGCGTTGGTCTACCCGCTGCTGGCGCGTGCCAACGGCGCCAGCGCCGGCCGTGGTGCCTACGGCGTTGCCGGGGTGATGGCCGTGGTGCTGGTGATCGCCGCTGGCAACATGTTTGTTGCCCACCCAAGCGTTGCCCCCACTGGCAACGGCCCGGGCATGACCCCGGTCGAGGATGGCAAGCAGCAGAAAGACTGGGCCCACTACGGCAACACCGAAGGTGGCAGTCGCTTCGCCGCGCTGGACCAGATCAACCGCGACAACGTCAACAAGCTGAAAGTAGCCTGGACCTACCACACCGGTGACGTGGCCATCAGTGACGGCAACGGTGCCGAAGACCAGCTGACCCCGCTGCAGATCGGCAACAAGGTGTTCATCTGCACCCCGCACAACAACCTGATCGCCCTGGATGCCGACACCGGCAAAGAGCTGTGGAAAAACGAAATCAACGCCCAGTCCAAGGTCTGGCAGCGTTGCCGTGGCATGGCGTACTTCGATGCCACCGCCGCCATCGCCCAGCCAACCCAGCCGAACAGCTCGCCGATTACGGTGGCAAGCGTGCCGGCCGGTGCCAACTGCCAGCGTCGCCTGCTGACCAACACCATCGACGGTCGCCTGATTGCTGTCGACGCCGACAACGGCGAGTTCTGCCAAGGCTTCGGCAACAACGGCCAAGTGGACCTGAAAGCGGGCCTGGGCAACGTACCGGACTCTTACTACCAGCTGTCCTCGGCACCGCTGATGGCCGGCACTACCGTGGTGGTCGGCGGCCGTGTTGCCGACAACGTCCAGACCGACATGCCAGGCGGCGTGATCCGTGGTTTCGACGTGATCACCGGTGAAATGCGCTGGGCCTTCGACCCGGGCAATCCGGAAGATCGCCAGGCACCGCAGGGCGACAGCACCTACGTGCGCAGCACCCCGAACAGCTGGGCACCGATGTCCTATGACCCGGCGATGAACACCGTGTTCCTGCCGATGGGCTCGTCGTCCACCGACATCTACGGCGTGGAGCGCAGCAAACTGGACCACACCTACGGCGCTTCGGTGCTGGCCCTGGACGCCACCACCGGCAACCAGAAGTGGGTATTCCAGACCGTTCACAACGACCTGTGGGACTTCGACCTGCCCATGCAGCCGAGCCTGATCGACTTCACCAAGGACGACGGCCAGTCGGTACCTGCGGTGGTGATCGGCACCAAGGCCGGGCAGATCTACGTGCTCGACCGCGCCACCGGCAAGCCGCTGACCCAGGTCGACGAAGTACCGGTCAAGCCAAGCAACATCCCGAACGAGCCGTACTCCCCAACCCAGCCGAAGTCGGTGGGCATGCCGCAGATCGGCGCACAAACCCTGACCGAGTCGGACATGTGGGGCGCCACCCCGTATGACCAGCTGCTGTGCCGCATCGACTTCAAGAAAATGCGCTACGACGGCCTGTACACCGCGCCGGGCACCGACCTGTCGCTGAGTTTCCCGGGTTCGCTGGGTGGCATGAACTGGGGCAGCATCTCAACCGACCCGGTGCATGGCTTCATCTTCGTCAACGACATGCGCCTGGGCCTGTGGATCCAGATGATCCCGTCGCAGAACAAGGGTGGCGCAGCGTCCGGTGGCGAAGCACTGAACACCGGCATGGGCGCTGTACCGCTCAAGGGCACCCCGTATGCGGTGAACAAGAACCGCTTCCTGTCGGTCGCCGGCATTCCGTGCCAGGCCCCGCCGTTCGGCACCCTGACCGCTATCGACATGAAGACCCGCCAGGTGGCCTGGCAGGTTCCGGTGGGCACTGTTGAAGACACCGGCCCGCTCGGCATCCGCATGCACCTGCCGATCAAGATCGGCCTGCCAACCCTGGGCGGCACCCTGTCGACCCAAGGCGGTCTGGTGTTCATCGCCGGCACCCAGGACTTCTACCTGCGCGCCTACGACAGCAGCAACGGTAACGAAATCTGGAAGGCCCGCCTGCCAGTGGGCAGCCAGGGCGGCCCGATGACCTACGTCTCGCCGAAGACCGGCAAGCAGTACGTGGTGATCACCGCTGGCGGCGCACGCCAGTCGACTGACCGTGGCGACTACGTGATTTCTTACGCACTGCCGTAAGACCGCGTCGCCTGCTTCGCGGGCAAGCTCGCTCCCTCAGGATACTCACTGCCCTTACGAACTGTGCAGTCCTTGTGGGAGCGGGCTTGCCCGCGAATGGCCCTCAAAAATAATTCGAGATTTAGCAATGCCATCCGCAATTCGCATCACCCCCACCCTGCTGCTGGCCCTGGCCAGCACCACCGCCCTGGCCGACGGCGACCTGATGACCCGCAGCACCCTGACCGGTGACTGGGGAGGCCTGCGCCATCAGCTGGAAGACGACGGCGTCAAGTTCACCGGCGACTACAGCGGCGAAACCGCCTACAACGCCCACGGTGGCCTGCACCGCTCGGCGCGTTATTCGCAGAACCTGAAGCTGGGCGTGCAGTTCGACCTGTCCAGACTGTATGGCCTGGACAACGGTGGCAAGGTCCAGCTGACCATCAACGACCGTCGCGGCAACAGCGCCTCGGAAGACCTGGTCGGCAACCGCCTGCCAATCCAGGAAAACTTCGGCGGCCTGTATACGCGCCTGACCGAGCTGAGCTACGAGCGCACCCTGTTCACCCCGGCAATCAACGTCAAGCTGGGTTACATGGCCATGGGCAACGACCTGGGCGGCCTGGACAGCGGTATCCTGTGCAACTTCATGAACGCCGGTTTTTGCGGCCACCCGCTGAACATGTCGGGTGGCAGTGGCTGGACCAACTACCCCAATGCCCACCTGGGCGTGCGGGTAAAGTATGACCTTTCGCCTGCCTGGCAATTGCGCGTAGCGGCGTTCAACGTCGACCCCGAGAGCAATGGCAACTCCAGCCGTGCCTGGCACCTTGGCCCAAAGCACACCACGGGCACCGTGGTGCCGGTGGAGTTGGTGTACAAGCTGCAGGGTGAACTGCCGGGCGAGTACAAGCTGGGCTACTACTACGACAGCTCCGACGTGAAACGCATCGGCAGCGAGGATGAAGTGTCTGGCCGTGGCGGCCATTACATGCTGGTTGACCAGGCCGTGTGGAACGACCAAGGCTCGCCAGGCCGCAGCCTGCACGCCTTCGGCCAGTACTCGGCGTCGAGCAAGGCGGCCTCGCCGTTCACCAAGTGGTATGGCGCCGGTGTGGTGCTGTACAAGCCGTTCGAAGGCCGCCCGAAAGATACCGTGGCGCTGGGTTATGGCCGTGCCGTACCCAACCCGCGTAGCCGCGACGTGCTGGAGGATGCTGCCTTCAATGCCGGCCAGCAGTTCCCCGACATCGACAGCGCCGAGCAACTGATCGAACTGAGCTACGGCTACCAGGCCACACCTTGGCTGAACCTGCGCCCGGATGTGCAATACATCATCGAGCCTGGGGCGTTCTCCGGGAAGGACATCGACAACGCGTTGGTCGTTGGCTTGCAGGTCAAGGCCAGTTTCTAAATTGAAAAGGGCCGCATTGCGGCCCATTCGCCATCAAACTGGCACAAACTGGCCCCTCGGTCTTTACTCACCCCGTCAGCGCAAGGGAGAGCCAGGCCAATGAGCACTGCAACGGAAGGCAAACTGAACGTCTGGGCGCTCGCTGCCCTGGTAGTGGGCTCCTTGGTCGGCGCCGGTATCTTCTCGCTGCCAGCCACCTTCGGCCGTGCCACCGGCGGCTTGGTGCCATCATTGCGCGGTGCATCGCCGGCCTGGGCATGCTGATGCTGGCCTTCGTGTTCCAGACCCTTGCCCGCCCCCGCCCGGACCTAGACTCAGGCATCTACGCCTACGCCAGCGCCGGCTTCGGCAGCTACCTGGGTTTTGCCTCGGCTTTTGGCTTCTGGGCCGGCACCTGCATCGGCAACGTGTCCTACTCCATCCTCATCAAATCCACGCTCGGCGCCTTCTTTCTGCTCTTTGGCGACGGCAACACGGTGGCGGCCATCGCCGCTTCATCCGTGTTGTTGTGGGCCTTCTA
>NZ_JBICKA010000106.1:0-2428 GCF_043103635.1 Pseudomonas sp. yb_9
TGGTCAAGGTCACCATTACCGCCGACCAGACTTCGGTCGCGGAAAACGTCAAACCGACCTTCACCGTGCACATCAACCAGCCGCTGGACCACGACCTGGTCGTGACCCTGAGCAATGATGCGACCGTGACCATCAAGGCTGGCGACACCAGCGCGCCATACGAGCACGCGGCACAGGGCGATGACGTCTACAACGACGCCGGTCAGATCAGTGTGGGTATCAAGTCGGCGGTAGACGTCGATGGTCGTACCTTCGAGAACCTGCAACTGGGTAATGCGGCGAAGGTTGATGTCACCGACACCACCGACGAAGTCATCGCGAAGCTGACCGCGACCCCGTCGGTCACCGAAGGCGGCGAGATCACCTACACCATCACGCTGACCAACAAAGACGGCCTGCCGATCAACAACCACTCGGCGCTGACCTTCACGCTGAACGATGGCAAGACCACCATCACCGTGCCGGCCAATGGCACCGTGGGCACCACCACCGTCACCGCACCGGACAACGTCTACACCGGCACCAACGACTCGATCGTGAAATCGATCGCCTCGGTCAGCGGTGACGACGTCGGCAAGTTCGAGCAGCTGACCCTGGACAAGGCCCCGGTCACCACCACCGTCACCGACGAACCGGGTTCGGGTACGCCAGGCACTGGCAACGAAGGCGATCTGGTACTGGTGACCATCACCGCTGACCAGACCTCGGTGGCCGAGAACGTCAAACCGACCTTCACCGTGCACATCAACCAGCCGCTGGACCACGACCTGGTCGTGACCCTCAGCAATGATGCGACCGTGACCATCAAGGCTGGCGACACCAGCGCGCCATACGAGCACGCGGCACAGGGCGATGACGTCTACAACGACGCCGGTCAGATCAGTGTGGGTATCAAGTCGGCGGTGGACGTCGATGGTCGTACCTTCGAAAACCTGCAGCTGGGTAATGCGGCGAAGGTTGATGTCACCGACACCACCGACGAAGTCATCGCCAAGCTGACCGCGACCCCGTCGGTCACCGAAGGCGGCGAGATCACCTACACCATCACGCTGACCAACAAAGACGGCCTGCCGATCAACAACCACTCGGCGCTGACCTTCACGCTGAACGATGGCAAGACCACCATCACCGTGCCGGCCAACGGCACCGTGGGTACTACCACCGTCATTGCCCCGGACAATGTCTACACCGGCACCAACGACCCAGTGATCAAGTCGATCGCTTCGGTCAGCGGCGATGACGTGGGCAAGTTCGAGCAGCTGACCCTGGACAAGGCGCCGGTCACCACTACCGTCACCGACGAGCCAGGCTCGGGCACCCCGGGCACTGGCAACGAAGGCGATCTGGTGCTGGTCACCATTACCGCCGACCAGACTTCGGTCGCGGAAAACGTCAAACCGACCTTCACCGTGCACATCAACCAGCCGCTGGACCACGACCTGGTCGTGACCCTCAGCAATGATGCGACCGTGACCATCAAGGCTGGCGACACCAGCGCGCCATACGAGCACGCGGCGCAAGGCGATGACGTCTACAACGACGCTGGCCAGATCAGCATGGGCATCAAGTCCGCCGTGGACGTGGATGGTCGTACCTTCGAGAACCTGCAACTGGGCGGCAACGCCTCCGTTCAGGTCACCGATACCACCGATGAAGTGGTGGCCAAGCTGACCGCGACCCCGTCGGTCACCGAAGGCGGCGAGATCACCTACACCATCACGCTGACCAACAAAGACGGCCTGCCGATCAACAACCACTCGGCGCTGACCTTCACGCTGAACGATGGCAAGACCACCATCACCGTGCCGGCCAACGGCACCGTGGGTACTACCACCGTCATTGCCCCGGACAATGTCTACACCGGCACCAACGACCCAGTGATCAAGTCGATCGCTTCGGTCAGCGGCGACGACGTGGGCAAGTTCGAGCAGCTGACCCTGGACAAGGCCCCGGTCACCACTACCGTCACCGACGAGCCAGGTTCGGGTACCCCGGGCACTGGCAACGAAGGCGATCTGGTGCTGGTCACCATTACCGCCGACCAGACTTCGGTCGCGGAAAACGTCAAACCGACCTTCACCGTGCACATCAACCAGCCGCTGGACCACGACCTGGTCGTGACCCTGAGCAATGATGCGACCGTGACCATCAAGGCTGGCGACACCAGCGCGCCATACGAGCACGCGGCACAGGGCGATGACGTCTACAACGACGCCGGTCAGATCAGTGTGGGCATCAAGTCGGCGGTGGACGTCGATGGTCGTACCTTCGAAAACCTGCAGCTGGGTAATGCGGCGAAGGTTGATGTCACCGACACCACCGACGAAGTCATCGCGAAGCTGACCGCCACCCCGTCGGTCACCGAAGGCGGCGAAATCACCTACACCATCACGCTGACCAACAAAGACGGCCTGCCGATCAACAACCA
>NZ_JBICKA010000107.1:0-29451 GCF_043103635.1 Pseudomonas sp. yb_9
TGTATTTGGACCCTTCTTTGGGGTTGGGTATTGGTGGTTCATGCAGTACTGTATCTATATCCCCGCTTATGAAAGAGTTGTTGGATGAGTTTGGTAGCTATCCTGAGTGCTATGATGAGCAGGGAGAGCAAGGGCGGCTTTCGGAGTTAATTATTGATCAATTGCGTGTGCTAAGTGTTGTTGAGCACGATTTATTGCATCCGGTCAATCCAGTGCTAAAGGAGCTTTGCAGTTTGGCTGCCAGTGATCCGAAGGTGTGCTTTGATCTGGAGCATGCTTGCAAGACGATTGGGGTGGGCAGAAAGCATCTGAACAGAATTTTACGAAGTGAGACAGGTGTGACGTTCAGAGAGTGGGGGCGAAGAGTGCGACTGATGCGGGCTTATTTGATTTTGGATCAAGGGGGAAGGTCTACAGATGCGGCACTTGAAGTTGGGTATAATTCGCTGTCTGCATTTAGTTTGTCTTTTTTTAAGTTTTTTGGTGTTAATCCTAATATGGTGAAACGGGATTGATATCATTTTTTTGTTCGCGTGTGGGAAACGGAAGGCATAGTTGACTTTTAGCCGTGGACGTAATTTTCCAAGTTGAGTGTCTGCAGGTTTAGCTAAATCCAGCCCTCGCTGTAAAATGAAAGGAACTGGGTAGAAAACTCCTCGGTTAGCTTCTGTTGCGAGCTTTTGCTAGAACGAATCACGAGAAATCCTGTATCAATCTTCACAGACAGTGGGCGTACTTCAAGTCCTTTTTCCACGAAGTCCAAAGCTGTGGGGGGATCAACGATGCTCACACCAAGCCCTTGTGCAACCAGTGCGCAAGCGGTATATGACAAGCTCGTTTCTAACCGCATAACTCTTGGGACTTGAGCCAAGGCGATCTGCACGCCAGCAGAAAAAATCGTACCTGGTCGGGGCGCGATAAATCGTTGGCCTTCAAAATCTTTTGGAGTCACGATCTCAAGGTCGGCCATGGGATGGCTACTTGGCATGACGGCAACTGAGTCCATATTCACAGATTGCATCTCAACGCCGTGCGGATTGAGTGGTCCTTCGGCGTAGCCAATATCAACTTGGCCAGCTGAAACCATTTCTACAACTTGACTGGATGGGACCCCCAGAATACTGATCTGGAGGTTCGGCCTCTCCCGAAGAAAATTGGCCAAGAATTTCGGCAGCAGCGTGTTTGCCACCGCCGGCATGGCCGCAATTCGTAATGAGCCAGCCGTGTTTTCCCTGATCCCGGCTGCCAAACGACTGATCCGATCGAGACCGATAAACGACCGGTCTACCTCGGGAATCAGAGCATGCGCTTGTGGTGTTGGGATCAATTGACTGCCGCGCCTTTCGAAGAGGGGTAAACCAACGGCTTCCTCAAAGTCCCTTATTAGACGGGTCACTGCTGGCTGAGTCACTGACATCAGGTTGGCAGCTCCCGTCATGCTGCCTGTTCGCATCACGGCGTGGAATGCCTCTACCTGACGGTGATGGATACGCATGATTCACCTCATAACATTTACGCATACTGAAGGAGGGTATTTTTGATTTTGAATTATGCTCGAGCCGTGCGAAATTGCAAAAAAATTAAACAGAACAACAAAGAAATCGCGCCGTGTCGGCGCCAGTAGCTGCAAGCATCCTGCCGAATGATCCACCCAGAGAAGCGCGCTGTCGCCCGTGGAGTAATACCGTGAATTTTTTTGAAGTAATGAGCTTCGGTAACCAGGGATGGGCGGCCGATATGCTGCTCGCCGCCTTGATGACGTGCGCGATATCGGTTTGCGGATTCCTATGTGGATCGGTCATTGGCTGCCTTGGTTGCTGGGCGAAGCTGTCACGGTCTTACCCCTTGAGATGGATGGCCGACGTGTACACCACCGTTCTGCGTGGGGTCCCCGATCTCTTAGTCATCTACCTCTTTTACTTCGGTAGCAGCATGGTGCTGACCGAGTTGGCTCAGTCCCTGGGATTCAAAGGTTTCATGGGACTGCCCGGATTTTTGGTAGGCGTAGTCGCTATCTCTGTAATCAGCGGTGCGTACCAACTGGAAGTCCTTCGCGGAGCAGTGAATAGCGTTGCTGTCGGCAGCATCGAGGCCGGCCGGTCCTTGGGCTTGGGAAAATTCCAGCTGTTCTCACTGATCATCGCCCCCCAAGCGTTAAGGCTTGCTCTACCGGGCCTTGGCAACGTCTGGCTATTGGTTCTGAAAGACTCAGCCCTGATCAGCGTAGTTGGCCTAATTGAGCTCATGCGCCAATCGCAGATCGGCGCGGGTGCTACCCATCAACCCTTCCTTTTCTACTGCACTGCCGCTGCTCTGTATTTCGTGATTAGCGCTTTCAGCAGCCATTTGATTGCTCGGCTTGAGCACAAGCTCAACAAGCCGATGAGGAGAGCATGATGGACTTCGCATTCCTGCTTGAGTGTTTCAAGCGTCTACTGGCCGGCATTCCCCTCACACTGGCTTTATCGCTGTTTTCCTGTGCAATCGGCTTGGTACTGGCCTCGGTGATCTGCGCAATGCGTTTGTCCAGAAAGGTGTGGTTGGATTATCCCGCCCGCAGTTTTGTAGCTGTGTTTCGCGGCACTCCGCTGCTGGTTCAGCTGTTTGTCATTTATTACGGCCTTAGCCAGTTCGCTTGGCTCCGCGAAAGCTTTGCCTGGCCGTATCTCAGAGAGCCTTTCTGGTGCGTTCTAGCAGCATTGGCTTTGAACACTGCGGCTTACTCCAGCGAGATTCTTCGAGGAGGAATCAATTCGGTTCAGCAGGGGCAGATTGAATCAGCGCATTCTGTTGGGTTGCGGAAGGATCAAATTTGGCGCTATGTAATCATTCCACAAGCGTGGCGCCAGATGCTGCCTGCCTACGGCAACGAAATAATCCTACAAATTAAATCTACCTCCCTCGCTTCGATTGTCACCCTGATGGAGGTGACAGGCATTGCAGCGAAGCTGGTGTCACAGAGTTATCGGCCGATCGAGGTCTTCGTTTGTGCCGGTGCGTTGTACCTGCTGTTGAACTTTATAGTCACTCGCGTAGTGATATTGATGGAATCCCGGCTCACACGGGGTGTGCGGCGCTGAATAATTTAGCAGCATAAATCTGCCAAATCTAAATTGAGGAAGCTTGCCATGCGATTTAAAAGCCTGACGTTGAGTGCAATTATTCTTTCCGGTGTATGTGCATCGTTCGCTAATGCCGAAGACTCTCAAGTAATCAGAATTGCCACTGAAGGTGCCTATGCCCCTTGGAATTTTGTAAAACCGGGTGGGCAACTCGACGGCTTCGAAATCGAGCTGGCTCGCGACCTGTGTGATCGCATGAAAGCCAAATGTGAGATCACTGCGCATGATTGGGAGGGCCTGATTCCATCGCTGAACAGCGGGAAAATCGACGCAATCATGGCTGGCATGAGCATTACACCAAAACGCCAAGAGGTGATTGGATTCAGTCGCCCCTATGCAGCTCCACTCAATGGTTTCCTGGTGCTGGATAGCAGCAGCCTTTCCAGATTACCTGGTGAATCCAAGAGCATCGACCTCGACAAAGATGAGCCCGGAGCCGAGGCTGTTATCAAAGAAATGGCGCCCCTCTTGAAGGGCAAGGTAATCGGTGTACAAGGCTCGACTACAGCGTCTGGCTTCGCGGAAAAGTACCTCTCCAAAGTTGTTGAGGTTCGCGAATACAAGACGGTGGACTCTCACAACATGGATTTGATGAGTGGTCGCATTGATGCGGTATTGGCTAACGCAGTAGTCCTCAAGCTGGCAACTCAGGACGCCTCCATGAAAGGTGCCGATATGGCTGGCCCAGTTTTTTCTGGTGGGGTTTTTGGCCCTGGTATTGGGATTGGGTTGCGCAAGTCTGATGCAGACTTGAAGGCAAAGTTTGATGAGGCCATCACTGCGGCGGTCAAGGATGGCACGGTGAAGCAGCTTTCCGAAAAATGGCTGAAATTCGACGTAACTCCTCTGGAATAACGCAAATATTCCGGGCAGAGCGGAGCGGCAATTTATGAGTGGTGTAACGATCATTGTGGGCGGTGGATTGGTCGGATTGGCGACTGCCTACGGCCTTGCCTGCAAGGGGCAGAGAGTTCGGCTCCTGGATCAAGGCGATACTGCCCTTCGAGCGGCACGAGGGAATTTCGGACTCGTTTGGGTTCAGGGCAAAGGCTACGGAATGCCTGCCTATGCACGATTGACACTCCGTTCTGCAGCACGGTGGCCCCGACTTGCCAGCGACTTGCTGGCAGAAACAGGGATCGACGTTTATCTGCGACAGCCGGGCGGGTTCACCCTTTGCTTGAGCCAAGAGGACATGGCTGAAGAGGCACGGCAACTGCACTGGCTACGTGAAGCACTGGAGGGCGAGTACAGGTTTGATGAGCTGGGTCCTGAAGATCTACGTAAACGCTTGCCTGGTATTGGATCAGATGTAGTGGGTGCTTGTTATTGCCCTGAAGATGGCCACATCAACCCGCTGCTGCTGCTCAAAGCACTCACCTCGGCAGTTCAACGACGCGGTGTGAGCTTGGAGACTGGCTGTGATGTCCAGAAGATCGAAGCTATAGGATCGGGGTATCGGTTGACCGGCAACGGCCGCACTTGGGAGGGCGACCGAGTTGTGTTGACCGCAGGACTCGGCAACCAGTCACTTGCTGAGCAAGTCGATATATCTCTTGGGCTATCTCCTAATCGTGGGCAAATTCTGATAACTGAACGTCTGCCTCACTTCTTGGATTACCCCACCAACTATGTTCGTCAGACGAACGAAGGAACCGTCCAGCTTGGATATTCAAATGAATCCACAGGCCTGAATGACGGCGTCAGCGCCCACGTTATGTCTGACATTGCGCATCGAGCAGTCGCGTGCTTTCCAAGACTGGCCAACGTCCAGCTTGTCCGGGCGTGGGGTGCGCTTAGGGTACTCACTCCTGACGGGTTCCCAATTTACCAGCGGTCTCCAAGCATGCCTGGTGTCTTTGCGCTCACCTGCCACAGCGGTGTGACTCTGGCAGCAGTACATGCATATGAAGTGGCGCCGTGGATCGCAGGTGGGCCGCCACCTTACGAGCTTGAAGCATTCAGCGATCAGCGGTTCAAGGATCCTGACTATGAGGTAACCTCCAATGGCCACTAGCCCGTTGTTTCGATCTCTGGATGCACGCTCATCCGAGGTTGTCATTGAGTTTGACGGAAAGCTGATCAGTGTCACCGATGACACGAATTTGGCTGCTGCCCTTCTCGAAGCTGGCGTCGATGTCACCAGAAGGACAGCCGTGAGCGGGGCCCCTCGCACGGCCTACTGCATGATGGGTGTCTGTTTTGAGTGCCTGGTTGAAATCGACGGAGTCTCCAGACAGGCCTGCCAAGTGCGGACTCAAGCTGGTTTAAAGGTCAAAACCCATTGCCCAGCGGCGACCCAAGGTGGCATTCATGGCTAACCACGTGCAGGTAGTAGTTTTGGGCGCTGGCCCATCCGGCATCGCGGCCGCAATGCGGCTACACGCTGAAGGCGTGAAAGTACTGGTGCTTGATGAGCAGGCGACTCCTGGCGGGCAAATCTACAGAGAAGTAAGCCTTGCCTCCCCAAAACGTAAAGAACTCCTAGGCAAAGACTATGCGGCAGGTAATGCTGCCGTTGTCGCCTTCATGGAAAGCGGGATCGGCTACGTTCCAAGTGCCTCTGTATGGCTTGTAACGGCTGAGCGCGAGGTGCACTTCCGTGTCGCGGGAGAGACTCGTGTCGTTTCTGCAGACCGCATCTTGTTCTGCAGCGGCGCTTACGAGCGCCCGATGCCCGTTCCTGGTTGGACTCTTCCTGGCGTCATGACAGCGGGAGCAGGCCAGATCCTTTTGAAAACAGGGGCGCGGGTACCCAACGGAGCCGTGGTACTCGCAGGTACAGGCCCGTTACTGTACCTGCTGACTATTCAGTACTTGAAAGCCGGTGTGAAAATTGAAGCCCTTGTGGACACGAGTACTCGCAGCGACTTCATCGCCGCAGCTCGCTACTTGTCTGCTGCATTGCCGGCTTGGAAACAGCTCTACAAGGGCATCTCTTTGATGGCCCAAATTCGCCAGGCGGGCATTGATTGGTATCAGGGCTCAACTGACATTCAGATCGAAGGCAAAGACAAAGCCGAAGCTATTAGCTTTACCCACAAAGGTGCGCAGCATAGGTTGGACTGCGACCTGGTACTTCTGCATCAAGGCGTAGTGCCAAACACCCATCCAACGCTGTCCATCGGAGCGGAACATCGTTGGGATGAGGGCCAAGTCTGTTGGGTTGCCAAGCAGGATGAGTGGGGAGCGCTGAGTGTTCCCGGCTTCTTCATCGCAGGGGATGGTGCCGGAGTGAATGGCGCGGAAGCAGCAGCTTTGCAGGGCCGGCTGGTGGGGTTAGGCATTGCAATTTCTCTTGGAAAACTGACGCCCAATGCCGCAGAACCAGAGGCAAGAAGTATTCGTCGTGCCTGGCATAAGTTCCGAGGTATTCGTCCGATGCTCGAACGGCTGTATCGCCCCACTCAAAGTCTACTGCTTCCTGCCGATGACACCATCGTTTGCCGATGCGAAGAGGTCACTGCGGGCGCCATTCGCCAATACGCAGCGCTTGGATGTCAGGGCCCGAATCAAACCAAAGCATTTGGCAGGTGCGGTATGGGCCCCTGCCAAGGTAGGCAATGCGGTCTGTCCGTAACGCAAATTTTGGCGGATGCCCGGCACGTGCCGCCTTCCGAGGTCGGCTATTATCGGATCCGCCCTCCAATGAAGCCGATAACCCTCGCCGAGCTGGCCAACGAAAAATAAACAGGAGCAGACCTATATGACTTCAATCAATCGTATAGAGAGCAACGCTCGCTTGAGCCGAGCAGTCGTTCACAACGGCGTAGTGTACCTCGCAGGCATCACCGCTACTGACTGCACTCAGGACATTCGAAGCCAGACACGCGATGTATTGCAGAAGATCGAAGAGCGATTGGCTCAGGCAGGAAGCGATAAGAACCATATCTTATCCGCCCAAATCTGGTTGGCGAATATCGTTGAGGACTTTGATCCGATGAACGACGAGTGGAGCAACTGGCTTGGATCCGCTGGTCGGCCTGCACGCGCTACATGTCAGGTAGCCTTTGATGATCCCTCTTTGTTGATCGAAGTGATCATCACCGCTGCCGTCAGCTAAAACTGAAAGTTGCTCTGCAGGACCAGGGCAGATCATTTACGTCATCCAGAATTTTCGATGCACCTTGCAGAATGTGACGTGCACAAAGATAAAAATAAGGTATCTTATGTCCATCTTCTCAGAAGCGGCATCCTGGAATTCAAGTAGCAGCGCTCAGCCTGCCGGCGATGCAGAAGCTGAGCCAAAACTCAGTATCACAGGCCTCTGCAAAAACTATGGAGAGCACCAGGTCCTCCGTGGTGTATCACTTCATGCCGATAAAGGAGATGTTATCAGCCTTATTGGTGCTAGTGGCTCGGGTAAAAGCACACTTCTGCGGTGCGTGAATTTTCTTGAACAGCCGAATGCTGGAAAAATCAAACTGGATGAGTATTGTTTGGAGACCGGAGGCACCGCAGGCAAACAAAATCTGCCTAAGGCTAGAGAGCTCCAGAAGCTTCGCTCTAGGTTGGCCATGGTGTTTCAGCACTTCAATCTATGGAACCATATGACGGTCCTGGACAATGTGTGCCTAGGTCCTCAAAAAGTATTGGGAATCTCCCGACAAGAAGCGGTAAGCCGAGCCGAGAAGTATCTCGAAAAAGTAGGTCTTCCAGCTCGTACGGCCCAGCAGTACCCATCGTTTCTTTCCGGTGGGCAGCAGCAACGCGTGGCCATTGCTAGGGCATTGGCCATGGAGCCTGAGGTGCTACTTTTTGATGAGCCTACCTCAGCGCTCGATCCAGAGCTGGTGGGCGAGGTCCTGAAAGTTATCAAGTCGCTCGCTGAGGAAGGTAGGACTATGCTGATGGTCACTCATGAAATGGCTTTTGCGCGCCAAGTATCAAACAAAGTTGTATTCCTTCATCAGGGATTGATTGAAGAGCAAGGTAACGCCTCCATCCTTGATGCGCCACAAAGTGAAAGGCTGCAAAAGTTTTTGTCAAATAACTTAAAGTGAGACGCGGCGATATCAGCTGGGCTTGCCATTTAAGTATTAACGAACATCAATGAGATAGAGCTCTGTTATGTCCATCGTGCCAAACTTTCAATCTTACGATGCTAGATCCAACAGGGCTTCTAAATCATCGACTAGGCAGGAATTGCAATTTATCAACGGGATGCCCTCCCGCTTACTACTAGTGATCGAGCCTAGATCGAGCGAATTTTTGATTGCGAGTGGTGCATCGGTCCTTGTATTGGTCGAGCATCAATCAACTGAGCAGCCTATAGAGGTTGAGTACCTTCCCGGAGGCATGGTGGTGTACACGAGCGAAAGTGGCCAGGTCGAGGTGTACCAAAATGGTCGTCGACTCAGCCAGGGTAATCAGACTCGTACCATGGCCAACAAGCTTAGCCGTTAGCAGTAGCCTCTTTTTATTGCTACGGTCTGGTAGAAGCTTCTACAACGGCAGGAAGGTTTTGGGGCAGCGGTTGTTAACCGAAGAGCTCTGCACAGTTCTCTTAAATTTCTGATGCGAGTGCAAGATTATGATCCTGAGCAAATTCGTATGTACGGTGCTAACCATAGCACTCTGTGCTAGCAATAGCTTGTCTATGGCCAGTGAAAAAGCTCTGCGGATTGGCATTGAAGCAGCTTACCCTCCATTCGCCTACAAGACACCAGACAACAAGCTGGCTGGATTTGACTACGATCTGGGCCAAGCGCTTTGTGCCAGGCTAGCAGCGAAGTGCGAGTGGATTGAAATGGAATTTGATGGACTGATCCCAGCGCTCAAAGTAAGGAAAATTGATGCAGCAATATCGTCGGTCTCTATCACTCCAGCACGAGCCAGATCCGTTGATTTCACAAACAGCTACTATCGGTTGCCTGCAAAGTTGGTCACCCGAAAGGATGGCGGAATCAAGATTGCCCCTGACGATTTGAAGGGAAAGCGTATCGGCGTCCAGCGGGCATCAAACTTCGATCGTTATGCAACGGAAGTTTTCGGAAAAGCAGGTGCTGAAGTTGTCAAGTACGGCACGCAAGGCGAGGTTTTTCTTGACTTGGCAGTTGGGCGCTTGGACGCGTCGCTCGCCGGCGCCCTTGTCATTGAGGATAGTTTTTTGAAAACGCCTCAAGGTGCCGGCTACTGTATGCTCGATCAAAACTTTATGGATGAGGCTTACTTTGGTACTGGTGCCGGAATCGCGACTCGGAAAAGTGATCCATTGGTAGGCGAGTTGAATGATGCATTAGCGGCCATAAAACGGGATGGCACTTATGACAGAATTCAAAAAAAGTATTTCCAATACGATATTTCAGGTGAAAACTAATAGCTTAGTCGCCAGTAAGCACTGTGTGATCGCATGAAAGCCAAATGTGAGATCACTGCGCATGATTGGGAGGGCCTGATTCCATCGCTGAACAGCGGGAAAATCGACGCAATCATGGCTGGCATGAGCATTACACCAAAACGCCAAGAGGTGATTGGATTCAGTCGCCCCTATGCAGCTCCACTCAATGGTTTCCTGGTGCTGGATAGCAGCAGCTTTTCCAAATTGCCTGGTGAATCGGGCAAGAAGTGATTCATTCTCGGCGCCAGGAGTATCCGGAGCGGGTCATCAAGCGTGTGGTTGATCAGCTAGGCGAGCAGGGCAGCCTTCAGTAATGACTGGCTCAAGTTGCAAGCCTGTGAAATTGAGTCCAGAATCAAGGCTATTCCCATTTCGGGGATGGTCGAAAACCCTTTGCTTTCAACAGCTCGCAGGCCCGATGCGAGTCTCGTTTCCCGCTCCAATCAGTTTCTGATTAAATTTCGGCCGTTGGAGTTCGAAGGATTGTTTCAAGACGGTCGCCCAATATGTTCCATGCCTCATTCTTCTCCTTGGCATAGTCATAATGCAGATAATGCCGGCGTACCTTTGAGCCTCCCAGCAGGTGATTCTGGCAACGATCAATGATTTCTAGTGTCACTCCGAGCTCCTGCATCATGGTCGCTCCTGTGCGACGCAAATCATGCGGAGTCCATTCGCCTTTGTTACCTTGGCTTAGTACCAGTGAGTCGTCGTGATGTCGGCCAGATAGAGGCTTGCTGCGATTTTTGAAGCGGCATTGCCGGTCTCCGATCAGCTTGCTGACTGTTTTGGTATCCACATGACTGCGTTCGTCATTGCTGGGAAAGCAGAACGGGGTGTGGCCTGTTTCTTCTCTAAGGCGTTTGAATTGGTTCAGCGCGAATGATGATAGGAATACATGGTGATCCTGCCGTTTACCTTTATGGCCTTTGGTGGCTTCTGCTGGAATGAACCAGGTGCCGTTCTCTAGATCGACATGTCGCCATTCGGATTTTAGGAGCTCTCCAATGCGACAGAGCGTGCTAAGGCAGATCCAGACTGCGCATTGCACGCGGGAATTCACAGGTCGGATACCGGAGTATTTCTTACCAGCGGGCAAGGCATCATACTCACACACCAGGCGAGTGAAAATTTGTTGCAGCTCTTGGATTTCGTCAGTGGATAGAAGGCGATCGCGCTGCTCCTGATAGTCATGATCAAGGAGCTTATTGACGTCAAT
Organism: Pseudomonas sp. yb_9; assembly: GCF_043103635.1. Taxonomy (NCBI): domain Bacteria; kingdom Pseudomonadati; phylum Pseudomonadota; class Gammaproteobacteria; order Pseudomonadales; family Pseudomonadaceae; genus Pseudomonas; species Pseudomonas sp. yb_9. Next base: position 10,682 of record NZ_JBICKA010000107.1, read on the forward strand.
CAGGTCGGCGGGATTACCGTCGACCATCAAGGTGCGCCACGGCTTGCGTTTCTCGGCCCATCTCAGCATCTGACCTATGTCTTTGCTGCGAATAACGACGGTACGGTTTAGACCGCGGGCTTTGATCGAGCGCAGGAGGGCGAGCAGGTCTTTTTCAGTGATGGTTCGCAGTGGTTTATCGCCAATAACTGGTAGCACGTCTTTGGAAAAGCTGCGGCGCAGTTCTGCGTTGTCGTCCTGGCGAGATACCCCGTCGCGCATCCACTCTTCAAAAAGGTCGGTGACCGTTTTGTTTTCTGCAGCCTGACGTTCGGCTTCAGCAATGGTTGCGGCGACCGCAGCTTGAGCCTCGATCTTAGCTGCCTTGCGGGCAATGGCGGGTTCTATACCTTTAGTAACGCTCGCCCTCACTTCGTCTCGTTCAGCACGAATCTGCGCTAGCGATTTTTTGGGCCAGCTGCCCAGGCGCTGATCGCGTTTGGCTCCGCCCATTTTGAACTCATAGCGGAACAACGCTGTAACGCCGCGCACACCTGCACGAACTTTGGCGGTCAGGCCACCCTCTTCACGGAGCGTTTTGCCATCATCGGCGGGCGTGAGTGCTTCGAGTTGCTTCACTGTGATCTTTGCCAATGTCTACCCCTAGCCAAGGTCGATTACCTTGGAATTTTGCCCCACTTTTGCCCCACCGAATCGCTTGGCTAAGGGTGGATGCTGTTGGACCTGAATAGATCACAATATAGTCCGTAGGCCTTGTATTTACTAGCCTGAAGGCTATCCGTGACGGGCTGCAGCATTCCATGGAAATACACTGAATAAGCGCATGGGGTGCAAGGGGTCGAGTGTTCGAATCACTCCGTCCCGACCAAAATACTCCAAGAAATCCAAGCACTTACGAGTGCTTGGATTTTTTTATGCCCGCTGTTTTTTATGGCTGATCAAAAATGATCGTTCTGGTTGCCAATTGGTTGCCAATTGAGATTGGCTTGCAAGCGGTGGAGGATTAGTATCGGTTAGGAGGCGCAGTGCTATCAGCTTCATGCGCGCTGCGTGGATGACGGCGCTGGTCAATAGGGCGGGGAGTGCCTATGGAGCTGATTCGCTGCTTGGCGAGAGCCTCAAGGGTCCGCTCAAGTCTGACGCCAGATTGAGGTTTACTGTCCAGAAAACTGTGAGGCAAAGCACGGTGCTGGTAAGTCGCGCATGTGGAAGCGAATAAAAAATAGAGGGTTAGGTGCGTGGCTAAAAAGCAGAATGTGCTGCTCTGCTGGGTGGGTGGCAACGACCTCAAGGCACTATCAGGAACTGATGCTGGGCCTGTACTTTCGACGCTGAGAGCAGAGTCTTTCGATCAGGTTGAATTGCTTTCTTCTTACCCGGCTGAGCAGGTTGAGCCCTACCTGGCCTGGCTGCGTGAGCAGGTAAATTCGCAGGTCAATCTCAGCTATGAATCGCTCACGTCCCCAGTGCATTTCGGAGATATCTACCAGGCTGCCAATGCACACCTAAAGCGGCTGCATGTCCCTGGCACACAGCTATCCATTCTGCTCAGCCCCGGCACCCCAGCCATGCAGGCGGTTTGGATTCTGCTAGGCAAGACCCGCTATTCAGTCACCTTCTACCAGTCCTCGTTAGAGCAGGGTGTGCAGAAGGTCGAGGTGCCATTCGAGATCGCGGCGGAATATGTGCCGGCAGCCAACACCATTACGGGTGACAAGCTGCTTCAGCTTGCTGACGGCCAGGCCCCAGTCAACGCGGCCTTTGACAGCATCGTTACTCAGAGTGAGCGCATGCTCAGGCTCAAGGCGCAGGCGCAGGTTCTTGCTCAAAAGCAGGTGCCTGTCCTGATCTATGGCGAAACGGGCACTGGCAAGGAGTTATTTGCCAGAGCGATTCACAATGCCAGTCCTCGTTCATCGGGGCCATTTGTTGCGGTCAATTGCGGCGCTATCCCCCCGGAGCTGATTGACTCCACATTGTTTGGTCACCGCAAAGGCGCATTCACGGGCGCTGTTGAGAGCCGTGCCGGTGTTTTCCAACAGGCTGATGGTGGAACCCTGTTCCTGGACGAGTTTGGTGAGCTGACTCCTGATGCCCAGGTGCGTTTGCTGCGGGTGCTGCAAGAGGGTGTGGTGACTCCGGTAGGGGATAGCCAGGAAGTCAGAGTGAATGTGCGATTTGTTACCGCTACTCACCGCAACCTGATGCAAACCGTCGCAGAAGGTGGTTTCCGGGAGGACCTTTTCTATCGCGTTGCCATCGGAGTCCTGCATCTACCGCCATTACGCGAGCGCGAGGGTGATCTGCTGATGTTGGCCGATTCTCTGTTGAGTAAGGTTGTTGCCGCTGACCGAAAACTGACCCAGTTTCGCCCATTGTGCTGACTGAAAACTGACCCAGGTGTTCCACTGTACCTGCTCAATTTTTGAGCAGGAGAACACAGGGTGATCAGCATGGAAATGATGGGCAAAATTCGGCGGATGTATTTCCGCGACAAGCTGTCGTTGCATGAGATAGCCAAGCGCACCGGCCTGTCGCGCAACACCATCCGAAAATGGGTCAGAGCGTCGGAGTCCAAGCAGCCGGTTTATCAGCGTCGAGCCGTGTTCAACAAGCTCAGTCCCTTTCACGAGATGTTGGAGCAGGCGCTGCGGGCTGATGCCTTGAGGGCCAAGCAACATCGTCGCAGTGCCAAGGCGCTGCTGGCCATGATCCGCGCTGAAGGCTATGACGGCGGCTACAGCCAGCTCACTGCCTTCGTTCGTCATTGGCGCGGAGAGCAAGGCAAGGCGGTACGGGCATTTGTGCCGTTGGCGTTCGCATTGGGCGAGGCCTTCCAGTTCGATTGGAGCGAGGAAGGCCTGCTGATTGGCGGTGTTTTCCGACGTGTCCAGGTCGCGCACATGAAGCTATGTGCCAGCCGAGCCTTCTGGCTAGTGGCCTATCCCAGCCAAGGGCATGAAATGCTGTTCGATGCCCATACCCGCTCATTCGCCGCCATGGGCGGCGTGCCGCGTCGCGGCATCTACGACAACATGAAAACGGCGGTCGACAAGGTCTCCAAGGGTAAAGGCCGCACGGTCAACGCTCGCTTCATGGTGATGTGCTCGCACTACCTGTTCGACCCGGACTTCTGCAACGTAGCGTCCGGCTGGGAAAAAGGTATCGTCGAAAAGAATGTCCAAGATAGTCGGCGCCGCATCTGGCTGTCTGCCTGCGACAATACCTTCCATAGCTTCGAAGAGTTGAATGCCTGGCTTGCCCAGCGCTGTCGGGCTCTGTGGCACGAGCTGATCCATCCGCAGTACAACGGCCTCACCGTTGCAGAAGTCTTAGAACTGGAGCGCGTCGAAATGATGCCGATGCCGACGCCTTTCGACGGTTATGTAGAGCGCACGGTTCGCGTTTCCAGCACCTGTCTGATCAACGTGGCCCGCAACCGCTATTCAGTACCCTGTGAGCGTGTTGGCCAGTGGGTCAGCAGTCGGCTCTATCCCTCGCGAATCGTCGTGATTGCCGATGATGGTGTGATTGCCAGCCACGAGCGCCTGTTTGATCGCGATCAGGTCAGCTACGACTGGCAACACTATATCCCCCTCATTGAGCGTAAACCGGGAGCCCTACGCAATGGTGCCCCGTTTGCCGACCTACCCAAGCCACTACGCCTGCTCAGGCGCGAGCTGCGGCGGCATCTACAGGGTGATCGGGTCATGACCCAGGTCTTGGCCGCCGTGCCCGTCGCTGGCCTGGATGCTGTCCTCGTAGCGGTTGAGCTGGTTTTGGAATCTGGCAGCCTGAGCGCTGACCACATCCTCAATATCGTGGCCCGTCTGACCGCCCGTGAAGCACCACCCTCGGTCGAAACCAACCTGCAACTGAAAGTTACCCCTATCGCCAATACCGCGCGCTATGACCGGTTGCGCAGCACAGATGAGGAGGTGCGCAATGCGTGATCTTACAGAGGAACTCAAAGACTTACGCCTGCACGGCATGGCCACTGCCTGGGCAGATCTGGCCGCACAAGGTGAATCCACCACCGCCTCATCGAAATGGCTGATCGAGAATCTCCTCGATCAGGAACACGCCGACCGGGCAGTGCGCTCGGTACATCATCAGATGAATATGGCGAAACTGCCCATGCACCGCGATCTTGCTGGCTTCGACTTCGGTGTATCCAGCGCTGATGCCCGGCTGATCAAGGAACTGTCCACTCTGACCTTCACCGACACAGCTCAAAATGTGGTGTTCATCGGCGGCCCTGGCACCGGTAAAACGCACCTCGCCACCGCCCTGGCGGTGGCCAGCATCACCCAACACAACAAGCGTGTACGCTTCCACTCCACGGTCGATCTGGTCAACCTGCTGGAGCGTGAGAAGCACGAGGGTAAGACAGGGCGTATCGCCCGAGGACTACTGCGTGCAGATCTGGTAATCCTTGATGAGCTTGGCTACCTACCTTTCAGCCAGAGCGGCGGGGCCTTGCTGTTCCACTTGCTCTCTAAGCTTTACGAGCACACCAGTGTGATCATCACCACCAACCTCAGCTTCGCCGAATGGTCGAGCGTATTTGGCGACGCCAAGATGACCACGGCCTTGCTCGACCGATTGACCCACCACTGCCACATCGTCGAGACGGGGAATGAATCGTACCGCCTGCAAAACAGCACCTTAGTGGCCAAGACCAAGATCCAGGCGAGGGAGCGCAGGCGACAGGATATCGAGGAGGCGGAGGACGACCCGTTTTGACCTCTTTGGGCTGGCCTTGCTGAGTGCAGGGTCAGCACTTTTACGACGCTGTCGACTGCTAGGCTTATCCACAATTGCCGGGGTCTAAATCGGCAAGCAGCCCTGGGTCATTTTTCAATCGGCAGGGTGGGTCAATTTTCAATCAGCGCCGACAGGTGGCATCGACGATGGTGCCCTGGCGCAACGACAGGCCCTTGTCGCGCAGGTAATTGTTGATGGTTTCCAGAATCCCCGAGGCCAGTTCGTGCTTCTCCAGCAGGTGCCGGAAATTCATGATTGTCGTGTCTTCGGGGATCGGAGCACTGAGCGTCAGACGAGCGAACTGGCGCATCGAAGTGATCTCGTACAGCGCCTCTTCCATGGCGGGATCGCTCAAAGAGAACCAATTCTGCAGCAGGTGAATGCGCAGCATGGTTTCCAGAGGATAAGGCTTGCGGCCACCGCCAGCCTTTGGGTAGTGAGGCTCGATCAACGCCACCAGTCCACTCCACGGTACCACCTGTTCCATCTCGGCCAGGAAACGCTCGCGACGGGTTTGCTTGCGCTTGCCGGCGTACTCGAAATCGGAAAAGCTCATCTGACTCATGGGATGGCGGACTTGTAGAAGGCAGTTGGACGGAGGGCTATTTCAGCACAGGTCAGATGGCCTGTGCTGACTTGATCGGAGAATCCCTAATTCGCCCAGTCTAGGGGGCTATAGATCGCCAGTCATCAGTAGCTCTCTCAGTATGCTGAGATTTTTCCTGATTTCAGCTTCTACCTTTCCAGAATAATCAAGTGCCTCAAGCGTATTCTTTGTTTGGTTCATTGCCTCTGCTATTATATCAATGGCAGTTTTTCTTGATGCTGCCATATTTTCTAGAGTCTGTTCCCCTGCATTTAGCATTGTTACGATATCTTGTTTGCTTAACTTATCATAATTCACGTTACGGAGTTGCTCTAGTATTAACTCTTGATCCGACATATATGATCCTCTTTATTATTATCGATTTGTTGTTTATGATAATATTAATTATTTCATTGTTCCAGAAAAAAACAGCTGGGATAGTGTATCATAAAAAATATATTTCGAGCGAATGGGGAAAGTCGGTCGAGCCATGCGCATAACCAATCCATGGCATTGGACGCACAGTATATCGTTACCGGTGGATAAATGAATTAACCGCTCAATCCACTAGGTTGCGACGACGCAATCAGTTCGTGGACGGTGCGGTTTATCTATTACCCCCTCTAGATAAATGAGCAGGGACAAACTTCGCCACCCAAGATAGCACTTTTTCTACCGGCATGGGTTTCGCAATACCATAGCCTTGCGCTACATCACAACCTAGGTTCATCAGCAACACTTCGTGCTCAACCGTTTCCACCCCTTCAGCAATAACCTCGCGGTTAAACGATTTCGCTAGGCCGATGATCGCCTTAGTCAGCCCCAAGCTGTCTTTATCGATGAGTATGTCGCGTATAAAAGATTTGTCTATCTTGATTGACTGCGTGGGCAGTTGTTTAAGGTAGCTCAGCGATGAATACCCGGTTCCAAAGTCGTCCAACGAAAATGTCACACCCAGATCCTGGCAAGCAATGAGGCACTGAGTGACATGTGGTAAGTGTTCTATCGCCACTGATTCGGTAATCTCAATATCCAACATCTGCGGCAAAACATTAGGGTGGCTGTCCAGCAAAAACTTTAGGGACTTTACAAAGTTTTCTTTTTTCAAATGTAATGCTGCAATGTTTACACTCACAGACCACGAATGACCCAAGTCCGCCCATTGTTCTATTTGACTGAGCGCCTGATCTATGACCCACTCGCCGATCTCCACGATCAGATCGCTCTGCTCAATCAACGGTATAAAATACTGCGGTAATATAAGTCCATCTCGCGGATGCTGCCAACGCAATAGTGCTTCAAAACCAATCACTGCCCCACTGCCCAAACTTATTTTTGGTTGATAATGCAAGCATAACTCACCATCATGTAACGCTTGGCGAACCCGTATTACGGTATCAAAAGCTGATTTATCCATCTTATCTTTTGATACATCAAACAAATGGAAACAGTTACGGCCACTTTGTTTGGCCTTATACATAGCCTGATCGGCATGACGTAGCAGTGTATCGGCATTCTCATTATCGTTTGGATAGAGCGTCACACCGATACTGACGGAAATATTAATGCCTATGCCATCGATGATGTAGACCGCGGAAAGGGCAGCTAAAAGCCTCTGCAGGGCGCTTTCCAACACCTTGGGATCCCGCACACCCAAAATCAGCACGAACTCATCGCCTCCCAAACGGGCTACGGTATCTTCGATACGCATACTATGTTTCAGGCGATCAGCCACCGCCACTAACAGACGATCACCTATCTCGTGGCCATAGCGGTCGTTAATCTGCTTAAACCCATCGAGATCAAGCACGCCCACGGCAACCGTGCTGGGCTGGCTCTTTGCTTTGACAATAGCCTGATCAAGCGCTTTGGACAGCAAAAAACGATTTGGAAGACCCGTCAGCTCGTCGTGCTCAGCCTGCCATTGCAAGGTTTCCAGAAACTTCCGCTTTTCGGTCACATCGAAACGAATGGAAACGTATTTCTGCACCCGCTGGCTGGCATCATCGTACATGGGTACAATGGTGCTCTCTACCCAATACAGGCTGCCATCCTTTTTACGGTTGCAAATTTCACCTTTCCATACCTGCCCACGTGAAACTTTTTTCCACATATCAATAAAGAACTCAGGGGGATGCTGCCCTGAGTTTAGTATGCGGTGGTTTTGCCCAATCAACTCCTGTGCGCTATAGCCAGAAATATCACAGAACTGTTCATTGACATAGGTGATTATTCCGGATTTATCGGTTTCCGAGAAAATTGCTGCCGCATCCACCGCTGCACGGTATCTTGCACTCATATATAAACCTAATTCACCAAAATAGTCATAAGGTCACTACCTGTTGAACCGTTCAACCAACGAGTTTAAACCACGGGATGTACTTTCAAGTTCGCGGCCACGAATCACGGCGGAGTTAGCATTCTTCGCTGTTCTCTCAACCGTTCCCGCTACGTTATTAATCTGCCGAGCAATATCTTCAGCGACACTAGCCTGCTCTTCTGAAGCGGCTGCCATTTGCTGGCTCATACCACTGATCCGTTCAACAGCATCGCGAATGCCTTGGAGAGCACACTGCGCCTCTATAACTTGCTGTACACCGTGGTCGGCCTCGCGAATACCGAGTTTGGCAATGCTCACAGCCTCATCTGCGCCTTTTTTAAGGGTTTCAATGACGCTTTGAATTTGTTGAGTCGATACGCGGGTTTTAGCGGCCAAGGCCCGGACTTCATCAGCTACTACCGCAAAACCACGACCCTGCTCACCAGCCCTAGCCGCTTCAATTGCAGCGTTGAGAGCGAGTAGGTTGGTTTGATCAGCAATGGCTTGAATCACCCCCGCAGCAGCCATAATTTGCTGGGTTTCATTGGCAAGGTAATCCACAGCAGTGCTGATATTCGTGACGGTACTGGCCAGCAACTGAATGGCCTCACGGGAAGTACCGGCGACTTTATCACCTTGTTCAGCCAGTTCATTTGCTGCTTGCGCTTCCATGGCGGTTTTTTGAACATGCCCTGCCACTTCGTTGATTGAGGCCGCCATCTCCGTCATGGCGGCTGCCGTCATGTCCGTTTCCGCTCGCTGCTCCAGCAAGGCATTTTCAGTTTGGTTCGAGAGTAAGGAGGAATGCGCAGCGGCTTCAGCCACTTGGCTGGCCAGATCGCTTAGCCGAGTCAGTGCGGTTTTAAGGCGTGCATCCTCACTAATCAATATCATTTCCAACTGCGCTGAAGGGCCATACGTATCGCTGTAAGTGATGGCGCTAATCGGATCTGAAAAAGCGTCAGGGGCGCATTTCATGATATGACTCAACTGATGTTCCAGCCGCGTATAGGACCACCATCCTGTAACGAGAAAGAGCACGGCAGTTACCGCTTGTGCTGCCAGGCTTGGCAGCACGCTAGCCGCACCTATTGCCAACGCAGCCGCAGTTGCAGGTAAGACCATCCTCCTCATGAATGCCGCATAATGACGATTTTGGGGAATGGAATTTTTACCTGCACGCAACCGGTCATACAGCTTTTGTGCGCGATCAATTTGCTCCCGAGTCGGCTTGACTCTAACGGACTCGTAGCCTGTTAAGCGGCCATCTTCGAGAATAGGTGTCACATACGCACTGACCCAATAGAAGTCACCATTCTTGCAGCGATTCTTGATGATACCCATCCAGCTTTTGCCAGCCTTCAGATAGCCCCACATCAGCCCGAAAACAGCTGGAGGCATGTCGGGATGACGAACCAAATTGTGCGGACTGCCCAACAACTCTTCACGAGAATAGCCACTTATTCTCATAAACTCGTCATTCACATAGGAAATATTCCCATTCGTATCCGTGGCAGAGATCAATCGCTGCTGGATTGGAAATATTTGTTCAACGGTTGTGACAGGCAGGTTCGAGCGCAAGATGAGTCTCCATGAGTAATAATGGTATTATGCCATAAGGCGTGACTAAGGAAACTCCGAACAAGTTGCTCATCAGTCGGAAATGGGCGGCTTAGGGATGCCGAAAAGCCCGATTTCAGACGCTGATTATTGGATAACCAAGGCAAAGCCTTGGTTATCCGGACTCACGGGCGCACCTCTCCCGCACCAGACAATAATTGGCGGCGTGCCATCCACAGAGTCGACATTTGACGCCAGGTTCAATCCAGCTCCGCAGCAGCGGATCAGGAAGCGGATCAACGGGGCGGCCAAGATAAATACCAGCAGAAGCACCATCGCAGCCGGATCTGGCAATCATGGATTAGCTGAAGGCGTTCAGGACAGCCGGCACAGGCGGGTAAGTCGTCTGCCCACTTGATCTACCGAATAGCTTTTACCAGCAAGGCCACCGCAACCACTGCAGATACGATGGCAAACCCTTTTTGTAAGTTTGGCCCCGACAGCTTGGCAGCGACCAAGCGCCCGCAGATCATGCCGGCTAATGCTCCAATGGAAAATGGGATGGCAACTGCCCACTGCAAATGCCCAGTTGCCGAGCTTGCAGCAACGCCGGAAATTGAAACCAGCGCAATAACGGCTAGAGACGTTGCAAGCACTGACTGTGCTGTCAAATTGGTGTATCGCTGGAGCGCCGGCACCATCACAAAGCCGCCGCCCACGCCGAGCAAGCCAGAGAGCCCACCCGCGACAATGCCGGAAACGGTGAGAGCCCATGCACAAGGCCTCGTCCAGTTAAGCTTTCCTCGGTTCACGTCCAACTGACAAGGCGGTGGTTTGGATGTGACGGGGGGCTTCGACTCCGAGGAGCATGCGAGCGATCGTTGATAGACCCGGAACGCAACGTACATCAGCACGATGGCAAACATGATCGTCAACGGACGGTTAGGCGTGCGCTGCGCCAGCCAGAGACCAAGTGGAGAACAGACGATCCCCGCACCTGCAATTAAAAGCGCCGCTTTATAGCGGACGGTGCCATTTTTGAGTCCCATCACGGCACCCAGGGTCGCGGCTAAACCGACAGCCAGTAAACCAATTGGCCCAGCCTCCGCCATGCTCAACCCCACTCCAAACACCAGCAATGGAACAGCCAGTATTCCTCCGCCAGCGCCGGTCAGCGCCAGAATAACGCCAACAGTAAGCCCGAGCAGTAAGACGATGATCATCTCAGTCTCCTTGCTTTCAGATCTGATTCACAGGTCAGCCAACTCGGGTTTCGCCATCCACTCACGGCCCTTGAGCATTCCCTTCCAGTACAGGGGAGGAAGAAGTCGCTCCTTGAGCAGCCACGCCAGCCTCGTTGGCCGTGTACCGTCAATCAGCCAGGACGGGAAGCTGGGAGCGACCTTTCCACCATAGGTGAACTCAGCCAATACGATCTTGCCGCGCTCAACCGTCAGCGGGCAGGAGCCATAACCGTCGTAATGGGCGCCACCTTTCGCTTTGCCCATTGCAGCCAACACATTGTGGGCAACGACTGGCGCCTGCTTGCGGGCTGCTGCAGCGGTTTTTGCGTTGCTGGAGTTGGCGGCGTCTCCCAGCGCGTGAATATTTACCCAGGTTTTATGGCGCAGAGTGGCGGGGTCGACATCAATCCAACCAGCTGCGTCAGCTAGAGGGCTGACCCGAACGAAATCCGGCGCAATCTGCGGTGGCACTACATGAAGCAGATCGAAGTCTCGAGTAACAAGATGGGCGCTGCCATCCGGGTTGACGCAGTTGAACGTCGCAGTCCGCGCAGGCCCATTCACGCTGGTGAGGGTGTTGCCGAAATTCAGGTCGATACCATAGGCCTTGATGTATTCCATCAGTGCGGGCACGTAGTCGGGAACGCCGAACAGCACCGCGCCGGCGCTGCAAAACTCGATCTCGACTTTGTCCAATACACCGGTACGTTTCCAGTGATCAGCAGAGAGGTACATGGCTTTTTGCGGAGCCCCGGCACATTTGATCGGCATGGGCGGTTGCGTGAAAATGCCTCGGCCACCCCGCAGTTGCTGCACCAGTTCCCACGTATAGGGGGCAAGCTGATACAGGTAGTTTGAAGTCACGCCGTTGCGGCCAAGGGTGTCCGACAAACCTTCGATTGCATGCCAATTGAGCTTGAGGCCAGGGCACACGATCAGTTGCTCGTATTTGACGACCCTGCACCCTTCAAGAACGACGGCATTTCTCTCGGGTTCGAAAGCGGCGACCGCCGACTTGATCCAATGCACACCGCGAGGGATGGTCGAGGCCATCGTGCGGGCAGTTTGTGGCGCATCGAAGACACCACCGCCGACAAGTGTCCAGCCAGGCTGGTAGTAGTGCACATCGGCCGGGTCGATGATGGCAACGTCGAGTCCAGGTTCTCGTGCAAGCAAACTGGAAGCAGCCGCGATACCTGCCGCACCGCCTCCGATGATGACCACGGCATGCTGCGCCTCGGCCAGTTCGACCGGCGTGCGCCCCTGATTCGCGATCCGGCGAATGACGCCTTTCATATCGAACCCGGCTTTTTTGGCCGTCTCAACGATGTATGGCAGGGGTTGTCGACCCGCTTGTGACAGTGCCCACATCGTTGTCGAGCGCATACCGGAACGGCAATAGGCCAATACCGGTTTTGGAAGCGTTTCAAAGAGCTTGCCGAAGGCAATACCTTGCTCATCGGTCACTTTGCCTGATTCAGCAGGAAGGTAGTGCGCCTCAATACCGATCGCTTGGGCCGAACGTTTGATTTCGGCAAACAAGGGCTGATCGCTGCCTTCACCATCGGGCCGGTTACATATAATGGCGCGAAAACCAGCTTCTTTCAGTCCAGCCAATTGGTCGGGAAAAATTTGCTCTGATACAGACAGTCCAGGCACAAGGCAACGAATGTCCATGAGGGTCTCCGTTATAGGTATGTTTCTTATCGGTTGTTCGGGGATGCAACGTCAGGCGACGTTGAGCGGGATTTTCAGGTAACGCGTCCCGTTCGATTCGGGCTCAGGAAAGTGCCCGGCTCGCATGTTTACCTGAACCGATGGCAGGATCAGAGTAGGCATGTCCATCGAGGCATCTCGCTTAGTGCGCATCGCCACAAACTCCTCCTCACTGATCCCGTTACGCACATGAACGTTGTGCGCGCGTTGGTCTGCAACGGTGCTGACGAATTGCACCTCGCGGCCCCCTGGCTGATAGTCGTGGCACATATAGAGCAACGTATTGGCCGGCAGGCTCAGCACCTTGTTGATTGACTGGAACAGCGTGCGCGCGTTTCCACCGGGAAAGTCACAGCGTGCAGTACCGTAGTCGGGCATAAACAAGGTATCGCCAACAAATGCGGCCGTTTCGGTGCCGTCGCTGATCACATAAGTCATACAGGCCGGCGTATGGCCGGGTGTATGGAGAGCCTGGCATTGCAGCGTGCCGATGGTGAACGGTTCGTCATTGACGAACAGGTGATCGAACTGACTTCCGTCACGGGGCATCTCGCCAGCGGTATTGAACAGCGTGCCGAACACCTCCTGCACCGTCGAAATCTGGCTGCCGATCCCTATTTTCCCGCCAAGTTTCTCCTTCAGGTATGGTGCTGCCGTCAGGTGGTCTGCGTGGACGTGAGTCTCGAGAATCCAGTCGACTCTCGCACTGAGTTCTTTCACCCTTGCAATCAATTTGTCGGCAGAGGTTGTGCCGGTATGGCCGGACTTAGGGTCGTAGTCCAGTACGCTATCGATCAACGCGCAGTGGCGGGTCGCCTCATCCAACACAAGATAACTGACGGTATTGGTAGCAGGATCGAAGAATCCTTCGACGTGAAGTTTTACACTCATTGGCCTGTCTCCTTAGGGGCTTTTACCAAGCCGCTCACACTGAGGACTGACATAGCAATAAGCCTGCCAGACTCAAACGGAGCCAAGATATGGTCATATCTACTTGATTTTATTGATTTTATTTTTCAGTACGGTTTTGTTTTTTCTGTATTCACCTGGATTCACTGCCATTGGCAGTGCCTGTTGACAGAGGTGGCAGTGCCAGAACAGGATGAATGGACTGTCAGGAGCCACGATGAAGACTTACTTGCCCACCCCGACCCACCTACTCCCGCACTCGGATCAAGTGCAATCATTGGTTTCGTTCCTTGAGCACGAACCACAGCCGATGATCGTGCTTGATCCGAACTACAACATCCTGGCTGCCAACACGGCCTATCAGCGGCAGTTTGGCAGCGCTGACAAGCCCTTTATCGGCCATAAGTGCTATCAAATCTCACACCACTACGACGTTCCTTGTGATCAGGCGGGCGAGAACTGCCCGATGAAAAAAGCGCAGGAAATGCGCGGACCGGATCGTGTCCTGCACATTCACCACACGCCTCGCGGCCCGGAGCACGTCGACGTCGAACTACGCCCGATTCTGGACGACCACGGTGTTATCACTGCCTATGTGGAGCGTCTCACGCAGGTTCGCAGCGCCTCAGCGCGCCCCAGCAACGAAGGCCTGGTTGGCCGCTCGCCGGCCTTTAACCTTGCCCTGTCGGAACTGCAGCGGGTGGCCCCATCCATGCTGCCGGTACTGCTACTGGGCGAGTCCGGTACGGGCAAAGAGCTGTTCGCCCGCGCCGTACATGAAAACAGCGATCGAGCCACGGGGCCCTTCGTCGTCGTCGATTGCTCGGGATTGCCCGAAACGCTGTTTGAGAGCGAACTATTCGGCCATGAAAAAGGGGCATTCACCGGGGCCACCACGCGCAAGCCCGGACTGGTTGAAACGGCCCAGGGCGGCACCTTGTTTCTCGATGAGATTGGTGACGTTCCACTCGCCATGCAGGTGAAACTGCTGCGCCTGATCGAATCGGGCACCTATCGCCGTGTCGGCAGTGTCGAGACCCTTCACGCCAACTTCAGGTTAATTGCCGCGACCCACAAACCCCTTGAAAAGATGATGGAGAACGGAGAATTCAGGCAGGACCTGTACTACCGCATCAGCGCCTTCCCCATTCAGTTGCCCCCCTTGCGCAACCGGGTTGAAGACATTGGTTTGCTTGCGAATTCATTTCTACAACGTGCCAGTACCGGCAAGCGCCGGCTGACAATAGAGGCGGAGGCTCTGACACAACTACAGCGGCACTCCTGGCCCGGCAATATCCGCGAATTACGCAATGTGCTGGAAAGAGCCAGTCTGTTCGCTGACGATGGAGTGATCCGCTCCACACATTTGCCCCAGGCATCGGTGGCGATATCGCCTCAGCCCCCCGCCTCAACGCCTTTCGACGGCAGCTCGCTGGCGCAGATACTGGCCACCTTCAAAGGTACCCGCAGTGAACTGGCCAGGCACATGGGTGTTAGCGAACGCACGTTGTACAGACGACTGAAAGAGCAAGGTTTGGCCTGATCAATCGCCCTCACGCCCCACGACTGCCAACGACTGCCAATCGCTGCCACCCTGGCAGGTTGGCAGCGTGCTCACCCGGCAAGGCCTGCCGCACCTGCCAGAAATCACCGCTAAGCCACTGTTTTTAAAAGATAAAAAAGTAAAACAACCCCTTGGCATGCCGTGTGCATATTGGCAAGTCATGACCATTTTCGACAAACGACTTCGACGCCATCTGCTCACGGCAGTAGTGATCAAACTACTGGTGCTGACAGTGCTGTGGTGGCTGTTCATCCGGGATTCGCACGTCAGTGTCGACCCGAACATTATCGGCAACCGTTTCGGAGTACCCACCTTGACTCAAGGGGCAAGCAAGTGATTTCAGAACACCTGGTAGATTTGTCTCGGCTGCAATTCGCAGCCACTGCGCTTTACCACTTTCTTTTCGTACCGCTCACGGTTGGCATGGTGTGGCTGTTGGTCATCATGGAAAGCGTCTATGTGATGACCGGCAACGTCATTTGGAAAGACATGACGCGTTTTTGGGGCAAGCTGTTCGGCATCAACTTCGCCCTGGGGGTGACAACCGGTATCACCCTGGAATTTCAGTTCGGTACCAACTGGGCGTATTACTCGCACTACGTGGGCGATATCTTCGGTGCGCCGCTGGCCATTGAAGGCCTGATGGCGTTCTTCCTTGAGTCGACCATGATCGGTCTGTTCTTCTTTGGCTGGGATCGCCTGAAGAAAGAGCACCACTTGCTTGTCACGCTGCTGATGGCCATCGGTACCAACCTGTCGGCACTGTGGATTCTGATCGCCAATGGCTGGATGCAGAACCCGGTGGGTTCAGAGTTCAGTTACATCACCATGCGCATGGAGATGGTCGATTTCTGGGCAGTGGTGTTCAACCCGGTGGCCCAGGCCAAGTTTGTGCACACGGTGTCCGCCGGTTATGTCACCGGTTCGATGTTCGTGTTGTCAATTTCCAGCTGGTACCTGCTCAAGCGTCGTGATGTCGAGTTCGCCAAGCGCAGTTTTCGGGTGGCGGCGGCTTTCGGCCTGGCCTCGGTGCTCAGCGTCATCGTGCTTGGGGATGAGTCGGGGTACACGGTGGGTGAGGCGCAGCAAACCAAGCTGGCGGCCATGGAAGCCATGTGGGAAACCAAACCCGCACCGGCAGGCTTAACCTTGCTGGCCAGCATAAATGAAGCCGAGTCCAGAAATAACTGGGAAGTCGACGTGCCATGGGTAATGGGCTTGATCGGCACGCGCTCGGTCAGCAAGCAGATCCCGGGCATTCATGACATCAAAGAGAAAAACCGCGAGCGCATTCTGCGTGGCATTACTGCCGTCAATGCGCTTGAAGCCCTGCGGGCCGATCGCACCGACAAGGCGGCGTTCGACACCTTCGAAGCCTACAAGACGGACCTGGGCTTTGGCCTGCTGCTGAAAAAGTACGTCGAGGATGTCAACCAGGCCACACCGGCGATTATCGACAAGGCAGTGAACGATACCGTACCGCGCGTGACGCCGATGTTCTGGGGATTCCGGATCATGGTCGCCCTTGGTTTTGCCATGCTCCTGCTGTTCGGGGTGGCCTTCTGGAGCACCTTGCAATCGGCCTGTACACGCCGCCGCTGGCTGCTGCGCTGGGCACTCTGCATGCTGCCTGCGCCCTGGATTGCCTGCGAGCTGGGCTGGTTCGTCGCTGAATACGGCCGTCAACCCTGGACCATCTATGGCGTACTGCCCACCCACATGAGCGTCTCCACCCTGAGCATCAATAACCTCTATGGCTCGCTGGCTGGATTCGTGGCTTTCTACACCGTGCTGCTGGTGGTTGAAATGTTCCTGATGGTCAAGTTCGCCCGTCAAGGGCCCGGCAGCCTCAGAACCGGCCGTTATGCTCACGATGCCAACCTGAAGGAACTCCACCATGCTTGATTACGTCACCCTGAAAATTATCTGGTGGGCACTGGTCGGCGTACTGCTGATCGGCTTCGCCATCATGGACGGTCATGACATGGGGGTCGGCACCTTGCTGCCCTTTGTAGGCCGCTCGGACCTGGAACGACGCGTAGCGATCAACACCGTAGGGCCGCACTGGGACGGCAACCAAGTGTGGTTCATCACTGCCGGCGGCGCACTGTTCGCGGCGTGGCCGGTGGTGTATGCCACCGCGTTCAGCGGGTTTTACTGGGCGATGATTCTGGTCCTGTGGGCCTTGTTCTTCCGCCCGGTGGGCTTCGACTATCGCAGCAAGATCCACAATGCCAAATGGCGCAGCATCTGGGATTGGGGCCTGTTCGTCGGCGGGGCCGTGCCGCCACTGGTGTTCGGGATCGCCTTCGGCAACCTGCTGCAAGGCGTACCGTTCCACTTCAATGACATGCTGGTATCGACGTACACCGGGAGTTTCTGGCAATTGCTGAACCCCTTCGCACTGCTGACCGGTGTGGTGAGCAGTGCAATGATCACCTTGCAAGGCAGTACCTACCTGGCGCACCGCACTGAAGGCGTTATCCAGGCCCGCGCCATCAAGGGCGGGGTCGGCGCAGCGCTGGTGCTGCTGTGCACATTCATCATTGCTGGCGTGTGGTTGCAGTCGATCGAAGGCTATCGCATTACCTCGGTAGTGGACATCGCCGGGCTGCCGGACATTCTCAACAAGACCGTGGTACGCGACGCCGGGGCCTGGATGGCCAACTATGACCATTATCCAGCGTTGTGGCTGCTGCCCGCGCTGGGCATGGCCG
The DNA here is from genome assembly GCF_043103635.1 of Pseudomonas sp. yb_9. Taxonomy (NCBI): domain Bacteria; kingdom Pseudomonadati; phylum Pseudomonadota; class Gammaproteobacteria; order Pseudomonadales; family Pseudomonadaceae; genus Pseudomonas; species Pseudomonas sp. yb_9. Next base: position 28,065 of record NZ_JBICKA010000107.1, read on the forward strand.
GCGCCGTCGGTGCCACGCTTTTGCTGCTGATGCGCCGTACACTCGCCGCGTTTGTCGCCTCGTCGCTGGCGGTGGTCGGGGTGATCAGCACCGCCGGTGTGTCCATGTTCCCGTTCGTCATGCCGTCATCAACCGTGCCGGCGGCCAGCCTGACCGTGTGGGACAGCGTGTCCAGCCATCTAAGCCTGGCAATCATGTTCTGGGCAACGTTGATTTTCATGCCGCTGATCGTGATCTACACCTCGTGGGCCTATCGCGTCATGCGCGGCAAGGTCACCGTGGCACAGATCAAAGCCAACGAACATTCTGCCTACTAAGGCCCTCAGAGGAGCAAGGACCATGTGGTATTTCGCCTGGATGCTGGGAGTCGGTTTTGCCTTACTGCTGGCCATATTGAATGCGATGTGGGGCGAGACCGAAGCCGGTCGTGCCCAGAGTGACCGTGACGAGGCACAGCCATGATGACGCGGGTCGCCGACGCCTCGGCGTCCTCACGCCTCCACCCGCTGAGCCTGCTTATCGCGATCGCGATCATGCTCGTGTGTACGCTCTATCCGCCGCTGATGGCGGCCCCGGACGGGAAAGCTGATCACGGGCTGGCAACGGCCATGTTCGTGGCGATGAGTGTGGCCTTTGTCAGGGGCGTGGGCTTCGTGCCGCGAGCGTGCGTTTGGCGCTGGCTGTTCTCGGGCTGGACCTGCTGTGTTGCGCTGGCACTGGCTTGCTGGGTAAAGTTTGCAAATTGAGGGCTGATGACTGAACTCTTGAGTTCTCAACATAAAGACAGTAGCACTACCTATTTCCAGTTAGGGAAATCCTGAAGAAGACTTCCCGATTTTGCCAAAATGCCTGGACTCCACCTGCCGAGTTTTCCGATGTAGTAACTGACCTTCGCCCATGCCGAATACGCCGGCAAGAGTAAGCAGACCCGCAAAGAGCTGTTTCTGATCGAGATGGTTCAGGTGGTGCCGTGGAAGGGTTTGATTCCGTTGATCGGGCCGCATTACCCGAAGGGCGAAGGTGGTCGTCCGGCGTATCCGCTGATGGCGATGCTGCGCGTACATTTGATGCAGAACTGGTTTGGCTACAGCGACTCGGCGATGGAGGAAGCGCTGTACGAGACGACCATCCTGCGCCAGTTTGCCGGACTGAGCCTGGAGCGCATTCCGGATGAAACCACCATCCTCAACTTCCGCCGCTTGCTGGAGAAACACGAACTGGCTGCCGGCATCCTGGCTGTGATCAATGGCTACCTGGGAGACCGAGGTTTGTCGTTGCGCCAAGGCACTATCGTCGATGCCACGCTGATCAATGCGCCAAGTTCGACCAAGAACAAGGACGGCAAGCGTGACCCGGAAATGCACCAGACCAAGAAGGGTAACCAGTA
>NZ_JBICKA010000108.1:0-516 GCF_043103635.1 Pseudomonas sp. yb_9
TGTGATAGATATAGACTGATGACCAGTTTCACTGCTGGAAATCAGGCTAAGGTAAAATTTGTGAGTTCTGCTCAGCAATGAGCGAAATGCGAATTTTCGGCGAATGTCGTCTTCACAGTATAACCAGATTGCTTGGGGTTATATGGTCAAGTGAAGAAGCGCATACGGTGGATGCCTTGGCAGTCAGAGGCGATGAAAGACGTGGTAGCCTGCGATAAGCTTTGGGGAGTCGGCAAACAGACTGTGATCCAGAGATCTCTGAATGGGGGAACCCACTCAGCATAAGCTGAGTATCTTGTACTGAATACATAGGTGCAAGAGGCGAACCAGGGGAACTGAAACATCTAAGTACCCTGAGGAAAAGAAATCAACCGAGATTCCCTTAGTAGTGGCGAGCGAACGGGGACCAGCCCTTAAGTTGATTTGAGATTAGTGGAACGCTCTGGAAAGTGCGGCCATAGTGGGTGATAGCCCCGTACACGAAAATCTCTTGTCAATGAAATCGAGTAGGACGGA
>NZ_JBICKA010000109.1:0-6126 GCF_043103635.1 Pseudomonas sp. yb_9
TGTGGCATTGCCAGTGGAAGTCATCGGTGACACCGCGCCCGAACAGGATGAATACTTCTTCCTCGACGTAACCAGCCCGTGTAACGGCAGCATCAGCCCCATCACCCTGAGTGCCATCCGTATCATCGTCAACGACGATGTCTTGGCCTGAGCACCCAGGGCACATTTCCCCATAGTTGCTGTCATACACCGCGCATTCGAATATGCCATGCAGGGCCGGGCGTCAGAGCCTGTTACAATGCCGCGCTTTACCAGGCCCGGTGCAAGCCGCCCCGCAGTGGCATTGACCTGCGCCCTACCCCATGACCAGCGCGCCCTGCGGGCGATTCGACACACGCCGGAAATGACCTACCTGACAAAGAGTTGCATGCATGCTTGAAGTGGAAAACGTCTGCAAGGAGTTCAAGCTCTACAACAGACCCTGGCACAGACTCAAGGAAATCGTCCTGCGCCGCAGCTTCCACCGCACCCACCGGGCCCTGGACGGGATTTCGTTCAAGGTCGCCAAAGGCGAGACCCTGGGCATCCTGGGGCGTAACGGCGCCGGCAAGTCGACCCTGCTGAAGATGCTCAACGGCGTGCTGCTGCCCGACGCCGGCAAGATCCATCTCAGCGGCCGGGTCACCGGCCTGCTGGAGCTGGGCACCGGCTTCGATCCCAACCTCAGCGGCTTGCAGAACATCACCGGCAACGGCCTGCTGCTGGGCATGACCCGCGAGCAGATCGAGGAACGCCGCCAGGCCATCGTCGAGTTCTCCGAACTGGGGCAGTTCATCCACGAGCCGATCCGCACCTACTCCTCGGGCATGAACATGCGCCTGGCGTTTTCCATCGCCATCCATGCCGACCCCGAGACCTTCCTGATCGACGAAGCCCTGTCGGTGGGCGACGGCCACTTCCAGCAGAAGTGCATGCGCCGCATCAAGGAGTTCCGCGCCCGCGGTGGTTCGATCATCTTCGTGTCCCACGACCTCAACGCGGTGAAGATGATCTGCGACCGCGCCATCGTGCTCAGCGAGGGCAAGGTGGTCGCCGACTGCAGCCCTGAAGACGCGGTCAACGTCTACAACCAGCTGCTGGGCGCCGACGACGAAGAAGAGTACAGCGAACGCCCGGTGAACGAGGCCGGCTATGGTTCGCGCCAGGCCGTGCTCGAAGCGGTCACCTTCGCAGGCCAGGCCTCGCAGAGCAACATCCTGGCCAGCGGCGACACCGGCGTGCTGGACGTAACCATCGCCGCCCAGGCCGACCTGCCCGACGTGGCCCTGGGCCTGATGATCCGCGACCGCTTCGGCCAGGACATCTACGGCACCAACAGCCATTACCTGGAACACCCGATCGCCCTGCAGCGTGGTGAACGGCGCCACTTGCGCTACCGCCTGCCGATGCGCCTGGCACCAGGCAAATACACCATTACCCTGGCCCTGCACGAAGGGGCCGACCACACCACCCATTGCTACCACTGGCGTGACAACGCCATTGGCTTCGAAGTGGCGGGCATCAACGGCCCCTTCTTTGGCGGTGTGTGCAACCTGGAACCGGAACTCCAGGAAATCGCCCTGTCCTCCTCGACCCTGAATGGAACCTCGCGTAATGCTCATACCCAATAATCCGGATCTCGACTTCCAAGAGCTCAACCGTCGTATCGAGGCCGAGGTCGAGCGTTACAAGCACAAAGCCGCCGATCGCCCGTTGCCGGCCTTCAACCCGCTGCCCTCGAACAACCACGACCGTCCGTACAGCTGGCTGCAGCTGGTTCAGCTCGAGGACGAGGCGCTGGTGCGCGCCGCCTTCCCGACCCTGTTGGGACGCAAGGCCGAAAGCGAGGAACTGCAGCGCTACCTCAACCGGCTGCGCTCGGGCTGGGACAAGTTCGAGATCCTCGCTGAGCTGCGCGACTCGCCGGAAGGCGTGCGCCAGAACACCCCAGTCGAGGGTCTGCGCCGCGCGCGCATGAAGAACCGTATCCGGCGCATTCCGATACTGGGCAAGCTGGCCATGACCCTCTATGGCCTGCTGCAGAGCGAACAGCGCAACCGCTACTACGTGGCCCGCCTGGACCTGCTGGCGCGCCAGAACCGCCTGCAGGTCAGTGAGCTGCATACCCTGCGTGACCTCAGCAACGCCCACGCCAGCCTGCTCGATGACCACCAGACCTATGCCGAACAGCAAAGCCTGGCGCTGCAGGAGGCCAGGAGCGTGCAGCAGGAACTGCGCATGCGCCTTCAGCAGCTGGAGCGCCAGCCGCGTACCGTCATGGCCGCCCCAGGCGAAGCCCAGGCTGTCGTGGCCGTGCCCGAGATGCAGCACCAGAGCGGCATCCCGGATAGCTTCTACCTGGCCTTCGAGAACCGTTTCCGTGGCGCGGCCGAGACCATTCGCGAACGGCAGGCCTACTACCTGCCGATCATCGACAGCGTCGCGCCGCTCAAAGCCGGCCTGCCGCTGGTGGACATCGGCTGCGGGCGTGGCGAATGGCTGCAGCAGCTGCCTGAACACTGCGCACGCATCGGCATCGACCTCAACTCGATGAACGTACAGACCTGCCTGGACCAGGGCCTGACCGCCCACCAGCAGGACGCCCTGGTGTGGCTGGCCAACCAGCCGGAGAACAGTCTGGGTGCGGTGAGCGCCTTCCACGTCATCGAGCACCTGAGCTTCGAGCAGTTCAACACCCTGCTCGACGAGTGCCTGCGCGTGCTGGCGCCCGGCGGCATGATCATCTTCGAGACCCCCAACCCGGAGAACATCGCCACCGCCGCGCACTACTTCTGGATGGACCCGACCCACCTGTCGCCGCTGCCGCCGGCCTTCACCGAGTTCCTGGTGCAGTTCAAGGGCTTCGACCAGGTGCAGATCCACCGCCTGCAACCGATTCCCGAAGAGCACCACGTTCACGAAGACAGCGAAGCCGCACGGCGCATCAACGCACTGTTCTGCGGGGCGCAGGACTATGCCGTCGTCGCGACCAAGAGCCTGTCATGACCTCACTGCGTATCGATCAGTTCGCCGCCACCGTCGCGGTCGGCGATGGCGTCACCAACAGCCTGCTGTTCACCCGCAGCCTGTTGCGCAGCCTGGGCTACCAGTCGGACATCTACAGTTTTTCGATTCCTGCCGCGCTGAAGGGCGAAGTCCTCAGGGCTCACGGCTTCAAGGACTCGACCTGCGACCTGCTGCTGTATCACCACTCGATGGGCCACGACCATGGCCCCTGGTTGCTCGACCAGCAGTGTCGCAAAGCCATCGTCTACCACAACATCACCCCGCCGGCGTTCTTCCCCAAGGACAGCGACTTGCGTCGTTATGCGCAACTGGGCCTGAAACAGCTCAGAGACTGGCGTGATGAGTTCATTCACGCCCTCGCCGTCTCGCCGCTGAACCACAGCGAACTGATCGAGGCCGGGTATCCGTATACCTTCACCTTGCCGCTGCTGGTCGACTCCCAGCGCCTGGAAGGCCCCACGGCCGTGCCCGGCTTCATGGCCAGGCAAACCGGGCACTTCTATCTGGCGGTCGGGCGGCTGGCGGAGAACAAGCGTCAGTTCCTGTTGATCGAGGCCTTTTACCATCTGCTGCAGCTGCAGAAAGATCACGGCCAGCAAGCACCGCAGCAACGGCTGATCGTGGTCGGCGGCACCACCAGCGAGCACTACGCCCAGGGTCTTGAGCAGTACATCTTCGATCTTGGCCTGCAAGGCCAGGTGCTATTGGCTGGCAAGTGCTCGGACGCCGAACTGCGCTGGCTTTACCGGCATGCCCGGCAGTACTGGTGCGCCAGTGCCCACGAGGGCTTCTGCATGCCGCTGCTGGAGGCGAACCACGCTTCGCTGCCGGTGGTCACCCAGGCACGCTCGAACATTCCCGATACCTTGGGCGAAGGCGGCCTGCTGATCGACAGCGACGACCCGGTGGTCTTCGCGGCGGCCAGCAACCTGCTGGAAACCGAACCCGGCCTGCGTGAAAAGACCATAGCCGCCGGGCTGCGCAACCTGCAGCGCTACGAGCGCGAGAACCTCAAGCAGCAGCTGCAGCAATGGCTGGACCAGCTCGGACTCTCATCATCCAGTGACGGAGTGAAAACCTGATGCCACGCGTGTTACTGACGGGCGCCAACGGCTTCGTTGGCAAGATCCTCACCCAGCGTCTGCGTGACGCCGGCTACCATGTGACCGCCCTGAGCAGTAGCGAACCACAGCTTGGCCACCCCGCCGACCAGCAACGGGTCTGCGACATCCGCGACGCCGAGGGTGTCCGCCAGGCGGTGGCCCAGGTGCGGCCCAGCCATGTGATCCACCTGGCGGCAGTGTCCCATGTGCCGACCAGCTTCCAGGATCCGCTAGGCACCTGGCAGACCAACGTAATGGGCAGCATGAACCTGCTCGAGGCCCTGCGCCTGGAGGCGTCGGAGGCCTTCGTGCTGTTCTCCAGCTCCTCGGAGGTCTACGGCGCGGCGTTCAAGTCCGGTCAGGAAGTCGACGAATACACCCGCTGCCAGCCACTGAACCCCTACGCAGCGAGCAAGGTGGCCGCCGAAAGCGCCTTCAACGAATACTTCCGCCAGGGCCTCAAGGGTGTGATTGCGCGACCGTTCAACCACATCGGTGCCCAGCAGAGCCCCAACTTCGTCACCGCCTCCTTCGCCCGCCAGATCGCTCTGATCGAGGCCGGCCAGCAGGAGCCGGTGCTCAAGGTCGGCAACCTGGAAGCCAAGCGCGATTTCCTCGACGTGCAGGACGTGTGCAGTGCCTACCTGGAACTGCTCAAGCTGGCCGACAGCACGCAGGAATACCCGCGCTGCATGAACATCGCCAGCGGCCGTTCGCTGAAGATCCGCGAAGTGCTGGACACGCTGCTGAGCCTGAGCCAGGCTAGCATCCAGGTCGCCCAGGACCCGGAACGCCTGCGCCCTTCGGACATCCCGGTGGCCATCGGCAACAGCACCGCGCTGACCCGCAGCACCGGCTGGCAACCGCAGATCCCGCTGCAGCAGACCCTGCGCGAGCTGCTCGACTACTGGCGGCAACAAACGGTCTGAAGCCGCCCACATCCCGAGCAAGCTCCAACAACGCTCGAACGGTCTGACACCGAACCCGAACCCGTTGGAGCTTGCTCGCGAAAAAGGTCTGGCGCGGTGTGAAGCCCTTCGCGAGCAAGCTCGCTCCAGCAAAATCGCAGGGCCTGACACTGCCTTCAGGCCCGGCCCGTGGGAGCGAGCTTGCTCGCGAAAAGGCCTGCCTCGGTGGCGCGGCCCTTCGCGAGCAAGCTCCAACAATCCTGCATCAGGCGCTGACCACCGGTGCCACGCTGGCGATCGCCTGTTCGAAGTCGCGCACGAAGCGCGGGGTATCGAACAGTGGCGAAGTGGCGCGGTTGGCGGCCAGGCGCTGGCGCAGGCCCGGCAGCAGTTGGGCGTCGGTGGCCAGCTGCACGGCACGCGCTTCGTAGTCGGCCTGAGTGGTGGTGATCAGCTCCGGCAGTTCCAGGGCAGTCAACAGCGCCCCGGCCATGCGCGAAGCGAAGGTGCGGCCTGAACGGGTCAGCACCGGCAGGCCCATCCACAGCGCATCGTTGGCCGTGGTGCCGGCATTGAACGGGTAGGCATCGACGATGCTGGACGTATGCCTGGCCAACTGCTTGCGATCATCCAGATCGCGTGCAACTGGATCGACTGCATCCTGGTTTTGATGCAGTTTCTGAGCTGATTTCCATCAGCTCTTGTTCGTATGCTGCCCGGCCTAGATCCTCCCTCGATCCAGGCTGGTCAAGATGCGGCGCAGCGGCGTCCTTGATATCGGTCATGTGTGGCCTTCCGTTTTCCGTATTCTAACCATGATGCGGAATCGGTCAGCACAAAAAAACCTTTTGTCTGACCCGTGTTAACAGGGGCCGCGTGGATTCTGGGTTTACGGTATATCCACAATACGAAATCGCCAGTAATGGCAATGTGATTTCATGTCGATTCGTACTTCACCGATATTTTCTGGTACGGGTCGTATTTCACCGATAAAAAATGCAGCGAGGAGGGCCTTCACACCCCCTAAAACAGGGGCCTGAACGACGGTTTTCGGTCTTGGAACTGCAGGGCGGGTGTTGTGGCCATAGTTCGTGCTTCACCGATGCGAT
>NZ_JBICKA010000010.1:0-87279 GCF_043103635.1 Pseudomonas sp. yb_9
ACACAATGCTACCGTTTCATGCACCGCTGGTAGCGCTCATCCACCCGCCCGGCAAACCACGCCGTGGTAAGCTTGCGGGTGATCTTTGGGCTCTTCAGCTCGATCCCAGGCAACACCGCCCGTGGCACCGGCTTGCCAGCCTTGGCATCTGCCAAGGCAAATACCCCGCTGTACAGCTTGCTGTCCTCGAACGCCAAACGGTCGCCCTCTTCCAGCTGGCTGCGAATCTGCGGATTACGCAGCCCCAGCTTCACCCCCAGCTTGCGCGCAGCCAGTTCAGTGCTCCCCGGCATGATCGCCCCCGGCGCAATAAGGTCGCCATCCAAAGCCAGCGTCACGCCAGTCGCCTTGCTCAGTGCCGCCTGGAAGGCCGCGTTACGGCTGGCGTACCAACCGGCGTTGAAGTCGGCAAAACGGTAAAGCTGGCGCTCGTAGTTGACCGGGTAGCCCAACAGGTGGGCAATACCGAAGTACATGCCGCCACGCCGGCTGAATACCTCCTGGCGAATACTGCCATCGTGGCTGTAGGGGTAGCCCTGCGCGTGCTTTTCGGCAAAATCGATGCTGACCTGCATCGGACCACCGGTATGCACCGGGTTGAGCCCGCCCAGTAACGTCTTGCCCAACGGCACACGGGCTATCACCTCGTCGTACAGCTCGCTCAACTGCTTCTCGCTGCGCACCGCCTGCAAGCGCTGCTGGTAGCTTTGGCCGTTGCCCGAGGGTGTCTTCAGCGCACCGTCGACCAACAATTTGGGGATATGCAGGCGCGCGGCACGGCGGTCGATTTCCTCGCGCGCGATCCGCCCCAGGTTGGGTACCTGCGGGTCGGCGCTGAAAGTGGATTCCTGTTCAGTCACGGCCAGCACCGCGCACAGGTTGCTTTTGCTTGGGGTAATGCGCTGGGTTTCGAACGCCACCTGAATGTCCCTGGCCCAGCCCTCGCGGTCCTTGGTCTGGGCCGGCAGTAGCCGCAACAGTTGCGCACGGACCTTGGCCGGGTCCGCCTCGGGCGCTTCCTCACGGTGCCCGACGCAGCCTTGCAGCAGAGCCAGGGCCATCAACCCGGCACCCAGTAACCGGCCGTTCAGGGCTGTTCACCGACCAGCAGTGCGGCCTTGTGTGGATCGATCAGCATTGTCTGCCCCTTGCCTGGAAAAAGGCCTAGCCTCCCCCAGGCAAGCGGCAACGTCAATCAGGCAGACAGCCGAAGCGGCTGCAGTGCTGCGGTCAACGCGTCGAGCACGGGGTCTTCGTGCTCATGGATGAAGAAGTGGCCACCCGGGAACATCTGCAGCGAGAAGTCACCCTGGGTTTCCTTGCGCCAGGCCTGCAACTGCTCTTCGCTGGCCCGGTCGTCCGCGCCGCCCAGCACGTGCAGCGGGCACTGCAGGGCCGGCCGCTGACGGTAGGCGTAAGTACCACAAAGCAGAAAATCCGCGCGCAAGATCGGCAAGGTCAGGCTCATCAGCTCGGCGTTGGCCAGCACTTCCTCGGGCGTACCCTGAAGCTCGCGTAACTCGCTCATCAGCTCGGCGTCGCTCTTGGGCTCGCGCCAGTCCTTGCCATCGTAATCCTCGCGCCGGGTCGGCGCTGCGGTACCGCAGGCAAACAATGCCAGTGGCGACGGACAGCCCAGCGCTTGCAGTTCATGAGCCAGCTCGAAGGCCAGCAACGCCCCCAGGCTATGGCCAAGCAACGCATAGGGCCCATTGGCCGCCAGGCGCTGCTCGGCGGCCAGTTGCCGGGCCAGCGCCTGCATGTCGGTGTGCAACGGCTCGGCCAGGCGTGCGCCACGCCCGGGCAGCTCCACCGGGCGCACCTGCAGCCACGCCGGCAGCTTGCGCCGCCAGCGGCTGTAAACCATGGCGCTGGCCCCGGAATACGGCAGGCACAGCAGGTTCAGTGCGGTCACTGGGCGGCGGCTTCGGCCATTTTCTTGCGCAGGCTCAGTGGCCGCATGTCGGTCCAGACCTCATCGATGTAGGCCAGGCATTCCTTCTTCAGGCCGCTCTTGCCCACGGCACGCCAGCCGTTGGGGATGGCCTTGTAGTCGGGCCAGATCGAGTATTGCTCTTCGTGGTTGACCACTACCTGAAACTGGATATCGTCGCGGTCGAAAACGGAAGTCATTGTCTGTCTCCTTGAATGATGGATGCCGCTGTGCACGTGGTGCAGGGGGGCTTTCAAGTAGACGTAGGGCGCTGCGGGAAAATTAGTGCGTTCAATGCAGAGAAATGATCGCGCAACCTTTCAGGTTTTGTGCAGGACACGCGCCCGGCTATCGCGCGACATTGGCGCCATCAGCCACCCTGCACTAGCGTTGTGCTACCAGCCAGCCCCAACGTTCATGTGGAGCCCTTACCCATCATGCCGGACCTGCGCCCGAACCCGACGCTGTGCCTGGAGTACCGTGCCGAGCAGCCTATTCACCACGCGTTCCTCGAGCAGGCCGGTCGCTGCCCGGATGCCACCGCCATCATCGCCCAGTACACCACCTGCAGCTATGCACAACTCGCGCAGATCAGCCAGGGCGTTGCCGCCTATCTGGTAGAAAACGCTGCCAGCGGCACCGATCGTGTGGTCATCGTCGCCAGCCGCAGCGCCGCCCTGGTATACGCCATGCTCGGCTGCCTGCGGGCTGGCCTGGCCTTTACCGTGGCCGACGCCGCCTACCCGCCTGCGCGTGTTGCACAGATCGTCCGCACATTGGGGCCGGCCGTGGTCCTGCGCTGTGGCGAGGCAACCGTCGATAGCGACGGCTCTCTTGTCGTTACGGTGCCGCAAGCCCCCGCAGACGCACTGCAAGCCTTCCCCAACCTGCCTGTGGCGCTGCCCGTCGTAAACCCCGAACACCCCGCCTACATCACCTTCACCTCGGGCAGCACCGGCGAGCCCAAGGGCATCGTCACCCATCACGCACCGCTGGTGCACTTCATCGACTGGCATGTACGCCAGCATGGCTTCACCCAGGCCGACACCTTCTCCCTGCTTTCCGGCCTGGGCCACGACCCGGTGTACCGCGACGTGTTCACGCCTCTGTCGATTGGCGCGACCATCGCCTGCCCTGCCCAGTCAACCCTGACCGACCCGTCCCGGCTGGCCAACTGGATTCACCAGCACAACGTGAGCGTGATCCACCTCACCCCGCCACTGGGCAAGCTGATCGAAACCGGCGCACACCTGAATGGCCAGGTACTCGACCGGCTACGCTTCCTGTTCTGGGGCGGCGATGCGCTCAGCCCGGCGCTGTACCAACAGATCCGCGCCATTGCGCCCAACGCCGTCAACGTGAACTTCTACGGCACCACCGAAACCCCCCAAGCAATGGCCTTCCATACGCTTGATCCGCACGCCGACAATGCGCGTGTCCCGTTGGGCAAGGGCATCGCCAATGCACAGTTGCTGGTGGTCAACCCGGCCAACCAGTTGGTCAGCGAAGGGGAAACGGGCGAAATCCTGATCCGCAGCCCGTACCTGTCCCAGGGCTACTGGGGCGACCCGGCACTGACCGAGGCCAAGTTCGTCACCAACCCGTTCACCGGCGACCCAAGCGACCGCTGCTACCGCACGGGTGACCTGGGCACCTACCTGGCCGATGGCAGCGCCCGTTTTCTGGGACGCGGCGACAGCCAGGTGAAAATCCGCGGCCATCGCATCGAGCTGGCGGAAATCGAAAACGCCATCACCCGCCACCCACACATCGGGCAATGCGTGGTCGTGGCCAATCACGACAGCGCCTCGATCCGGCTGGTTGCCTATTGCGTCAGCCGCAAGCCCACCACCGCCGATGAACTGCGCCAGGCGCTCAGCGGCCAACTGCCGGACTACATGGTGCCGGCGCTTTTCGTGTTCCTCGATGCCCTGCCGCTCACCCCAAACGGCAAGCTCGACAAACGCGCCCTGCCTGCGCCCTTTGACGACACGGCCAACGTGCTCCTGTCCCCACTGGCGGAAAAGCTGAGCACCGCCTGGGCGCGCATCCTCCAGGTGCCACGCCTGGACGCCAGGTTGAGTTTCGTCGAGCTGGGCGGCGACTCGCTGTCGTTCGTGCAGGCCTCACGCGTGCTGGAGGAGCTGATCGGTCACCTCCCGGAACGTTGGGAAACCCTGCCGGTGTGCCAGCTGGCCGAGCTGAGTGCACCGCCCAAGGGCCCTTGGCGGGTGATGGAAATGCCGGTGTTCGTGCGCATGCTCGCCATCATCCTGATCGTGGTCGGCCACCTGAGCGCGCTCGACCACTGGCTGATCGTGGGCGAAACGTCGGTGCTGTTCCTGGTTTCCGGCATCAGCCTGGCGCGGTTCCAGCTCAAGGCCATTGAGGAACGTGGCGATGCGCGCACACTGCTCAGGTCGCTGGCAGCCATCGTGGTGCCAACGGTGCTGTACACCGCGCTGATCCAGCTGGTGTTCGACCATCTGCACTGGCAATCGCTGCTGCTGGTTTCCAACTGGTTCCCGGCCAGCGAGGTCAGTGTGTTCAATTACTGGTACATCGAAGTGCTGGTACAGATGATCCTGATCATCGGCCTGGTGTTGTCGATCCGGCGTGTACGCCAGGTGGTCCTTGCCGACCCGTTCCGCTACCTGATCATTGCGACCTGTGCGCTGGTGGCAGTGGATGTGCTGGTCAGCCGCTTCGTGTTCGACGCCGGTGCGCTGTTCAACCGGGTACCCCAGCACTTCCTGGCCGTCATGGTGTTGGGCATGGCGGTGCACCATGCCGACACTACCGCGCGTAAATGGGTGGCCAGCGCGGTGGCGGTGCTGGTGGTCGGCGAGCTGGACCTGATGGCAATTGCTGGCGTGGGCTGGCAGGCGTTCTCGCGCTATATCGACATTGCCCTACCGGCGATGCTGACCCTGATCTGGGTGCGCTCGGTGCCAGTGCCTGCCCTAGTGGCGCGGGCAGGGGCGTTGATTGCCTCGTCAACCTTGTATATCTACCTGACGCATTTCCAGTTCCAGTCGCTGGCAGACCGTATTTTCAATCATCCTCTGTTCGAGGTAACCCTGGCACTGGCCGGCGGAGTGCTTGTGGCGTACTGCTGGAATACCCTGTTGCGCCTTCTACTCACCCGCAGGAACAAGCAGGACCCGGCCCGCAGAGCAGATGCGGCCGAGCGCGCCACCTCCGCTTGAGCTGACGCACCCGGGGGCTGCTGCGCAGCCCCAGTTGCTCAAACGGTTTACCCCGCCTGCACGATGATCTGGCTCTGCAGGTCGCGGACCATCGCCTCCAGCGCCGGTTTCATGGCCATGAAATCCTCAGGCGTACATACCAGGTCCGGCCGGCTGAACCTGAAACGCCGCTCCACCACCACCGCATTGCCCTCCTGGGTGTAGCGAGCGCTGTAGTCGACGTTGCCCTCCTGCAACTTCACAGGTTTGGGAATCGCCAGTACATTGACCTGGGCCGGGAACTCGAAGCGCGAAGTTTCCACCACGTCGTTGGAAATGCACACGAAGCGCTGGCTGCGTTCCTTCTCCAGCGTGAAGCTGTACACGCTCTGCGAAATACCGCCCGCCAGGCTGGTCAGGGTCGCCACGCCCACTGGCCCTGGCAGGTTGACCAGGTTTTCAGTGTGCCCGTCCACGGTGCTGACAAAGTCGCCGTTGGCAGCAGGCGGTGCAACCTTGAACGAACCACTGCCACGCTGGCCATAAGCAGCCAGTACTCTTTCCACCAGCATGTCGCGGTCTGCCGGCTTCATCAGTTTCACGCCAAAGCGGCTCATCTCGCTGGCCCATCCCTTTACCGTCGACACGTGGGTGAAGTCGGCGGCGCCATCAGCCTTTACCTTGAACAACAAGTCACTGGAAACCTGGTTCAGCTGCATGGCCGGGGTTTTGCCAAACTCGCCGGTGGCCGTCAGCAGCACACGCTTGTTCAGCACGGTCAGCGGCAGGTAACCCGCTGCTATCGACGGGTCGGTCGAGTCGAGGTACAGGTCCAGGCTCGGCACATAGGTGATCACATGGTTCAGTACACCCAAGGTCGGCACTTTGGGAAACACGTAGGCATTTCCCTGGTTCACCAGCGCAGGTGTGCTCTTGAGACCCGCCGCGCTCAACAGCGCTTCCAGTAACGCGACATGGTCCTTGCAGTCACCGTAGCGGTTGTCCAGCACGGTTTGCGCGGCATGCGGCACTACCCCGCCAGCACCGACATACACCGCCACATAGCGGATGTTCTCGCGCACCCAGTCACTGAGGACAAGCGCCTTTTCCCGCGCAGTGGGCAACCCCGCTGTCAGGCGCTTCGCCAGATCGTTGATCGGTGGGGTGACCTCGACCGTAGCTCTGGCCTGATACGCCTGGGCGAAATCCTTGAAGCCGGAGAAGGTCGACACCGCCAGGTAGTAGCCGTAGTCCAGGTACGACACCGCCCCGGTCTCGATCCGCGCCCGCGCAGCCGGCACATAGTCCCAGCGATGAACCGTGCGCCCTTGCCCGGTGGCAGGTGACGATGCCTCGAAACCGCGGGCATCGGCCTGCAGCGGCATATCCTGCGGCAAGTCATAGGTCAGCGAAAACTGCCCGACCGGGTGAAACGGCGGCGCAGTAATGTCTTCGAAGTGCCCTGGGAACAGCGGTGTCGTGCGGTTACGTTGATAACGCAGCACCAGCCGGTCGCCCACCGCCACCTCGGGGAAGATGACCACCTTGTTGACCGAGTCCTGGAACATCGGCGCCTGCGCAGAGGCGCGCTCCTGCTGCTCCTTGATGTGCGCGGCATCCACCTGCACCTTGCGGCCGTCGGGCTTTTGCGTGTACGCCTCCAGCACCTCCAGCGTTTCTAACGAACGGTTGTAGCTTAACGGCTGTTCGGCATTGGCCTTGATGGCGCGCTCTTCGTTGATCAGCATGACGCTGTCTACGTCCACACGGTAGCTACCGTCCTTCTGCACCACGAATGTCTGCGCGGTCTTTTCCAGGGTGACAGAACGGTCAATGCCATCGGTAAAGGCATGGGCAAGGCTGCCCCAGAGCATTGCAACAGGCAGCAGGACAGCTGCCAGGTAAGGCTTTTTCAGCATGGAGATCCTTCTCGATCAACGGGCAACAATCGACAATGATAATCATTGGCGCCCATTGGTGGCAAAGTGATTCCATTCGTCAGGCCTGTCCGGCCTGTCCGGCCAGTTCGGCCAGTACTTCTACCGAGGTGGTGACTTGGCGGAAGTGATGCTGCCACAACGCGATGCCCAGCTTGCCCGAACGGTCCAGCGAAGAGCCTACGGTCATGTCCGTCACCAGGGTAGGCGTCAGCCCCGCATCGAACAGGGCAAAGCCAGCGGCCAGCACGCAGGTTTCGGTCTGCAGCCCGCACACCAGCACCCGCTCTACACCCAGCTGCCGAATGTACGCGATAGCTTCGGCGCTCTGCCCGTAGCCATGCTTGATAAAGACCTGGTCGGCCTCGACCAGGCTCTCGTCCTCAGCCGCCGGGTGCCAGCCGAGTTGCCGCTCGAACGGTGTGACCTGTTCGTCATGCAGCTCGACCGAGGCAATGGTAGGGATATTCGCTGACAACCGCCGCAAACCATCGACCAGCCACTCGGGCGGGCTGAAGGTGGACTGGACATCGACGATGAGCAAAACCTGGCGCATAGCGTACTCCGGCCATTGGCAAAATGGCGCGGAGTATAACGCGTGGCCAAATCGGAAACCCTAGGCCCCAATACTTCTGTTCATGCCCTGGGCCCACGCTGCGGCCATCTTCTCCCCCAAGCACTCAAATGCCGGATGGCTGTTGCGATAATCTGATAGCTCCGCCATCGCACGGTTGATGCCGACTTCGACTCTGTTGAGCAACTCATCGCAGCGCAATTGCGTAAGGTTGCAGGCGGTGCGCCCGAACTGCACCAGCATCTTGCGTTTGGGCCAGGCCTTGGAGCCGCCCAGCAACAGCCCCATGATGTCATGGCTGTTGTACACCGTCGTGGTCACCAGATCGTAAGCGGGTGCAAGCCGGATGTCGGCATCTTGCGCACAGTTCTCGTACAGCAGGCCGAAGTTCTTCAAGTGAGCATCGCCGTTCTGGATGCCCGCACAAAGCGCTACCAGCGTGAAGAAGCTTTCCAGCGCGTCCGGTACCCGGCCGGGGGTGACATAAAGCTTGATCAGTTGCGCGCAGCCTTGGTAACTGCCGTCGTACTTCTTGCGCGTCCCCCACCCGGACAGCACACACATGTCTTCAAACCCGAGGTAGCCGTCGCAGCCGATATCGAAGCGCTTCACAACCAGAAATTGCCCATGCTGGCTCAGTTGAAATTCTGGTACTTCAAGGCCACAGTGCAAGGCCGCCCGCATGCAGAAAAACTCGTTGGCGGCCAACTGGGGAAACTCTGCTTCATTGAACGCTTTTACTAAGTGCGTAGCACCGCGATGCGTGAACCGGCCACCTTCGGCGCCAGGTTCGTCGATATCGCGCACCAGCACCTTGGGCTGAACACCCGATACCCCAGAGTAGATCGCGTAGGTACTCATGAGGTCATTGAACAGCTCTTTGGCACCGTCGTGTATAAGCAGATTGGCGAGGTTGATGCCAGGTAACGGCTGGTCGCTGGCTTGTTGGGCAGTACTGATGCGGCCAAGCTGGTGCGGACCGACAATCCCCAGCAGGGCAAAATCGTCAAAACCCCGCACCGACTTGCTGAAACGGCGCATCAATTCCTCTTTGAGGTGCCCTTCCGGGATATGCATTTCGAACAGTGGGTGTATGCCGTACTCCCACGTGTAGCTTTCAAGGCGCACCGGCATCGTCAGGGAAACAGCCTGTTCCTCAGTGACCGCCGCGTTGTAAACAAAGACCGAATCACGCAGGTTATCCTCGCTGCGGCCAAATGTTCCGACAGCCTCACCGCTGGCGCCAATGTACAAACGATCACGCTGGCTGGTCATGGATACCCCCGGCCTTCAACTCGTCAAGGGTCTTGCGCCGACGCCTGGGCGTTGCCGTCAACTCGTACCCCAGGCCCTCAAGGATTGCGGCGACCTTGCGGATCCCGACTTCGGGAATCGTGTTGTTCTCGATGCCCGAGATGGTCGCCCGGCTCATACCATGCCGCTGCGCAAGTTGTGCCTGTGACAGGCCAGCCTCCTTACGCAGTTTTTTTATCAGATTGCCTAGTTCATTCATTCTTTAGTGCATCGAATACAGTGCAAAAATAGAAAAACCTTAAAAATGCATCGTATTCAATTCATTGTGCGTTGTTTACGGCACTACATGCCGGCGCACGCTTCCCGCTGCTGGGTGAGATGGAAGGCATCCTCGAAAACGCCACCAAGGAAGCCACCATTCAGGGGCCGTTGCGCCACAACGCAGTGGGAACCTTCATCGAGAAGAACACCGGCACCAACACCGGTTCGAAAATCCCGTGGCTGGACTGGGAGATCATCCCTGATGCCGATCACTGCATTGTCGATGTGTACATGGCCGGTGGTGGCAGGACCTTGGCATGCCGGAGCCCCTCTGAGTGAACCGTGTGCGTGAGTTCGGGGCGGTGATCGACAAGATCAACAGCCAGGTGCGGTTCATCACGTAACCGAAATCTGTGCGGCCATTCGCTCCCACAACATTTCCATGAGGTCAGCACTCTATGCTTTTGTCAGTTCGCCTATCTTCTCCAGCCGCGCCCGCACGATATTGCGGCTGATGTTCAGCAACCGCCCCGTCTGCAACTGGTTACCGTGGCAATAGCGGTACGCCGCCCTGAACACTGTCTCCTCGATATGCTCATACAGGTTTGGCACATTCTGCTCGAACAGCGCCAGCAATGCGCTTTCCAGGTCGGGCGGGGCCGCACTCGCTGCCGGCAAGTAGGCCTGTGGCACGGGCGCCGCTACCTGTGGCCGCATATCGACCAGGTGCAAGTCCGCTGGCGCCACCACCTGATACCGGCACACCAGCAACGCATGGTGAATGGCGTTCTCCAGCTCGCGAATGTTGCCCGGCCAGCTATGCGCCAGCAGTTTGCGTTCAGCATCCGGGCTGAGCGAAGCGCTCTCGTACCCCAAACGCCGGCAATGCTCTTCGATGAAAAATTCCGCCAACGGCAGGATGTCCCCCGGCCGCTCGCGCAGCGGCGGCAGCCGGATGGTCGCGACGTGCAGGCGGTAGAACAGGTCCTCGCGGAAATGCCCCGCCACCACCGCATCGGCCAGGTTGACGTTGGTTGCCGCCACCAGCCGTACGTTGATCGGGATCGGCGTGCGTGAGCCCAGGCGCACCACTTCACGCTCCTGCAGCACCCGCAGCAACTTCACCTGCATGTTCAGCGGCAGGTCACCGATTTCGTCGAGAAACAGCGTGCCGCCATTGGCCGCCTCGAACCAGCCGGCCTTGTTGCTGGTGGCACCGGTAAACGCGCCTTTCTCGTGGCCGAACAGCTCGCTCTCCACCAGGGTTTCGGCAAAAGCACCGCAGTTCACCGCCACGAATGGCTCACGCCCACGGCGGCTGAGGTGATGGATGTGGCGGGCGACCAGCTCCTTGCCGGTGCCGGTTTCGCCGATGATCAGGGTATTGGCCTCGCTGGGCGCCAGGCGCTCGATACGGCTGAGCAGTTCCTGGGAGCGCGGATCCTTGAACACAAGCACGGTGGCACGTACCGACTTCGTCAGCTCGCGGGCATTGGGGTGGGTGATCAGCGACATGGGGGCATTCCTGGCAGTTGACGCGCCAGCCAATAGTGCATGAAACAAATTAGATCAAAAAATTATTAATTAGTATTTATATATTCGAATTGGAAATATTCAATATTTCAACAGTCAACTGCTGCTACAGCAGCAACCCGCCAGCACTCCCCTGCACGCCGTTCAGCAAGCCAACCCCTGCCCGTTTCAGCAACACCTGATCCAAAGCCCCGTCAACCTTGGCCTGCAGGCCATTTTCAAATGGCTGGCATGCATTTCGCTCCAGGCCTGTCAAACCTTTGCCTGGAGCCGCACATGAACAACCCCTGGCGTCATGCCCTTACCCTGCTGCTTGGCCTGTTCACCAGCCTGGCTGCACTGGCGGCGGAGCAACCGGCGGCAGTGCGCATTGCCATTGTCGCCTTCACCCAAGGTGGTGCGCCGGTGTTCGGCGGTATCCCCGGGCGGGTGATCGAGGAAGGCTGGCTGGAACAGCAACTGGCCGCTCGCGGCGTGAAACTGCAATGGACCGCCCTGCCCCATGCCGGCGCCGGGCCGCAGATCAACGAAGGCTTCAGCAACGACAGCCTGGACTTCGCCGTGCGCGGCGACCTGCCCTCGGTGATCGCCGGGGCCGGCCAGGTGCCGGGCAAACTGGTAGTGCCCGGTGGCAGCGGCAACAACATCTACCTGGTGGTGCCAAGCACTTCCACGGTCCGCAGCATCCAGGACCTCAAGGGCAAACGCCTGGCCCTGCACCGTGGCCGGCCTTGGGAGTTCGCCTTCAGCAACTTCCTGCAAAGCCAAGGCCTGCAACTGAGCGACTTCAAGATCGCCAACCTCAACCCGCAGGTCGGTGCCGCTGCGGTGTCCGCCGGCAAAGTGGACGCCGCCGTGCTGCTCAACGAAGCCTATGCCCTGGAAGACAAAGGCGTGGCACGCATCCTCTGGTCGACCAAGCAAGGCGCCAATGACTGGCGGCTGGTGTCGGACCTGTGGGGCACCGACCGCTTCGTTCAAGAGCACGCCGACCTGACGCAACTGGTGGCCACCGCCTGGGTGCGTGCGGCCTGGTGGATCTCCCAGGAGCAGAACCGCGACGCGTACTACGCGCTGTCATCGCGTGCGGGCGTCAGCGAAAGCGTATTGCGCCGTGACGACCAGGACGACCCGGTGGCGTGGAAAGCGCGCTGGGCACCGAAAAGCGACGCCCAGCTCAAGGCCCACTACGACGCGCTGGGCCAGTATGCCCTGGCCAATCGCCTGATCCGCGCGCCCTACGACATCACCCACGACCTGGCCACGGGCTTCACCCGCCAGGCCCTGATCGACCTGCAGCTGACCCACTACTGGCCGTCATCAGACGCTCAACTTAGCCAACAACCTTGAGACCCTGACTCATGAATCTGCCTGCATCGCTCATCTTCGGCCTCAGCGCCCTGGCCTTGTCCATCGGCGCCATGGCAGCCGAAACCTACGCACCCAAGCCCGACCCGCAACAGGGCGATGGCCGCGTGTCAGCCTTCTACACCTGGACCAAGGCCATCCCCGCCACGCCCGGCAAACTGTTGCGCAGCGAGCCGCTGGAACAGGCCTTGAGCCTGCCCAACGCGGCCAGCGCCCAACGCATCCTCTACACCTCGCTGGACGGCATCGACGGCAAGACCCCAGTGGTGGTGTCCGGCGCGCTGTTCATCCCCAAAGGCAAGGCGCCAGCAGGTGGCTGGCCGGTCGCCAGCTGGGGCCATGGCACAGTCGGCGTGGCCGATATCTGCGCGCCGTCCTGGGCCGGGCGCAGCTACCGCGACGTGCGATACCTCAACCGCTGGCTCGAAGAAGGCTACGCCATCGTGGCCACCGACTACCAGGGCCTGGGCGTACCCGGTGGCCATCCGCTGCTGAACAACCGCATGGCCGCCTACGGCATTCTCGATGCAGCCAAGGCCGTTGTGGCCGGCGTACCGGGGCTGGCCGACAAAGTGCTGATCATCGGCCAGTCCCAGGGCGGTGCCGGGGCGTTTGCCGCTGGCGCTTACGCGGCCACCTATGCGCCCAAACTGGGGGTCAAGGGCAGCATCGGCACTGGCGTGATTTATACCATCGGCGCGAAAAATGTCGGTGAGCAAGACCAGGACAAAGTCGACCCGGCCTTGGCCTATGGTTTCTACACCCTGCTCGCGGCCCAGCAGTACGACCCGAGCATCGACCCACGCGACTTCTACACCGACAAAGCTCTGCCGTTGTTCGAACAGGCACGTACCAGCTGCCTGTCATCGCTGGTCAGCGACGTGGTCGGCACCGGCCTGACCCCGGCCAATGCCAAGAAAGACTACAAGGGCGACAAGCTCAAACCATGGCTGGCGCAGGTGTCGTACCCGACCCTGAAGCTGGCCCAGCCAATCTTCATCGGCACCGGCGCCGAAGACAAGACCCCCGCCGCCGCCACCCAGGTGGCGCTGATGCAGGACGCCTGCAAGGCCGGCTCCGTGGTGCAAGGCCACTTGTACAAGGGCTTGGGCCACAGCGAAACGGTGAATGCCTCGCTGAAGGACTCGATCCCCTTCGCCCGCCAGGTCATCAGCGGCCAGCCGGTCACCCCCAATTGCAGCCCAAGCGTCCAGTAAGGAGGCCACCCCATGAGTATCGAATTCTTCACCCGCCTGCCGTTGCACGGCGAAACCCAGTTCCTGCCCGGCGACCCGCGCAACCGTGGCGACTGGCATGCAGGCGGGGCTAGCACCGGGGCGGTGTCGGGGTTTGCCGTAGGTGATCACTTCACCTATATCGACTACCTCGGCCAGATCGCCCGCGCGGCGGAAATCAACGGTTTCGGCGGCGCGCTGATGGTCAACGCGCCGACCGGCGAAGAACCGTGGACGGTGTGCTCGCTACTGGCCCGGGAAACCCGCACGCTGAAGTTCGTCACCGCGTTCCAGCCCTACCATTACACCCCGTGGGTGGCCATGCAGCAGGCCGCGACCTACCAGCGCGCCACCGGCAACCGCCTGGTGTGGAACATCATCAACGGCGGCTCGGATGCCATCCAGCGTCAGGTCGGCGACTTCGAGGGCCATGACGAACGCTACGCTCGCGCCACCGAATTCATGGACGTGGTGCGCGGCTATTGGCACAACGAGCAGTTCCACTACGAAGGCACCTATTACCGTGCCGAAGGCGGCGGCCTTCGCGGCCCACTGAAAAAGGCCGAACTGCCGCTGATCTGCACGGCCGGCTCGTCGGTGGCTGCGCGGGAATTTGCTGCCAAGCACGCCGACTTCTACCTGATGCGCGCCGAACACCCGGACGAGATCGCTGCGCTGATCGCCGACATCCGCGCCCGCGCGCTGAAGTGGGGACGCACCGATATCCGCTTTGGCCTGTCCATCGACGTCATTGCCCGCGACACTGAAGAGGCGGCGTTGGCCGAGGCCAAGCGCTTCTTCGACGAAGGCGTGGCCAACGGCACGGTCAAAGCCCGCGCGGCTCACGCTGGCCTGCGCACGGCACGCAAGCTGAGCTACGAACATGGCTACAACGACAAGGACGAGCAACAGGCCTTCGACGACTTCTTCATCCACCCCAATGTGTGGACCGGCTTCGGCTACATCGGTATACCGCCGGGCTGCGCGCTGGTAGGCAGCTACACCAACGTGGTGGCGCGCATCCACGAGTACCACGGCATCGGCATCGACCTGTTCTTCCTGGCCGGCTACCCGCACCTGGAAGAGGCCTACCGCATCGGCGAGCACATCCTGCCGCACTTCCATGCGCAGCGCGCAGCCCTTGCCCGCCCGGCAACCGAACCCGTGCAACTGCACGCCAGCACCGGAGCCTGACGCCATGGCCAGGGACGGTTACCCACTGAGCCGGCGCAGCTTCCTTGGCCACGCCGGCGTGCTGGCCGGCGGTTTGCTGGCCGGCTGCGGCCCCGCCGACAGCCCGAGCCATGCCGTGGCCGACCAGCCGCGCCATGGCGGGCGGCTGCGTTTAGGCATCATCGACGGCAACCAAAGCGGCAACCTCGACGCCCACAAGCCCATCGGCAGCGGCATCGTGCGGGGCTTTGCGCTGTATAGCAAGCTGTGGGAATGGGACGAGCAGATGCAGCCGCGCCTGGCCCTGGCCGAGTTCGCCGAGCCCAACGCCGATGCCAGCAGCTGGACCCTGCGCCTCAAGCCCGGGCTGGAGTTCCACCATGGCAAGACCATCGACGCCGATGACCTGATCTTTTCCATCCGCCGCCTCACCGACCCTCAGCTGGCCTCGCCCTACGCGGCGCTGCTGCACTGGGTGGACCGCGACAACCTGGTCAAGCTTGACGAGCGCACCGTACGCCTGAGCTTTCGCGAGGGCCGCAGCTACCTGCCGCTGCCGGAGACCTGGGTCAACTTCGGCGGCATCGTGCCGGTGGACTACCACCCGGTCACCAACCCGGTCGGCGCCGGGCCTTACAAACTGAAAAGCTTCACCCCGGGCCAGCGCTCGCTGTTCACCCGCTTCGACAACTACTACAAACCCGGCAAGCCCTACGCCGATGAACTGGAGATCATCGACTTCAAGGACCAGACTGGCCGCCTGGCGGCACTGCGCGCCGGGCAGATCGACATGGCCAACGTGATGTCCACCGAGCACCTGCAGGTGCTGCAGGCCGACCCACGGTTGCGCCTGCTGAAGTCGGTGAGCGGCAACTGGCTGTCGTTCGACATGAACACCGCCAAGGCCCCGTTCGATGACCCGCGCGTGCGCGAGGCGTTCCGCCTGCTGGCCGACCGTGACGAGCTGGTGCGCCGTGCGCTGAATGGCCAGGGCCGGGTGGCCAATGACCTGTATGCACCGTTCGACCCCACCTTCGACCACAGCATTGGCCCACGCCCCTATGATCCGCAGCGTGCAGCGCAGCTGCTGCGTGAAGCCGGCCACGAGCAGTTGCAGGTGGAGCTGGTGACCACGGCCGGGCCGGGGCTGGCTTCGGCACTGGTGCTGGCCGAGCAGGCCCGGCGCATCGGCGTGACGATCAACGTGCGCCAGGTTGACCTGGCTACCTTCCAGGGCCCGCAGCGGGATGACTGGACCCTGAGCACCGGTGGCAGCATCGGCGCGCCGTTCCTGGCCAGCGCGATTCATACCGACGCGCCGTTCGCCGTGGCCAACAAGACCCACTTCAACGACCCCGAATTCAGCCAGGCTTTTCTCGCCGCCATGGCCCAACCGGACCTGGAAAAGCGCAAGGCGCTGGTGCACCGGGCGCAACGCATCCAGTACGCGCGTGGCGGCATGCTGATCTGGGGTTTTGCCGACCTGCTCGACAGCGTCAGCACCCGCGTGGGTGGCGCGCAGGCAGAGCAGTCGCTGTTCAGTACCTGGCGGTTCGAGAGTTTGTGGCTCAAAACCTGACTTTGTAGCGCCATACACCTCCCACTGAGACCGCATCAACCCATAACCGCAGGCGCGGCTGCGCCCTCGCTTTTCCCAATTCCTACTGTCGAACGAGGCCCAGCCAATGCCCCGCGTTACCTTGCTGCACCCAAAATTCCAGCCCAGTGCCCTTGCGCTGGCGATTCTGGCCACCAGCACGTCATTGGCCCACGCCGAGGACACCCAGCTGCAAACCGTCACCGTGCAGGCCGAGCAGAGCGACGACGACGCCCTGCCCACCCGCCCGCCCGCTTCGATCTATGGCGGCCTGGAAGCCAAGGTGCTCGACACCCCGCGCTCGGTCACCCAGATCAACGCCGAACAGCTGGCCAACGACCCCATCCGCAGTTCCGACGACCTGGTCAAATACGCCCCCGGCATCACCCGAGGCGGTGGCCAGAACGCCGGGATCGCACCGCAGATGCGCGGGCAGAACACCGAGGTGTTCCAGGACGGCCAGCGCGCCTACGGGGTTCGCCACCCCGCCAACTTCAACGCCTACGAAGGCGCCGACATCGTCGCCGGGCCGTCGTCGGTGACCTATGGATCGGTCAGCGGCAGTGGCGGCTACGTCAACTACCTCAGCAAGAAACCCGACTTCAACCGATTCCGCACCAAGCTCAGCGGTGAGATCGGCAGCTGGATCCCCGATGGCGAATCACGCGATGCCACCAAATTCAGCATCGACAACACCGGCCCGCTCACGGACAACCTGGCCTACCGGGTCAGCATCACCCGCCAGCGCCAGGAAGACTTCTACGACAACGTCGAGAACAACTTCGACGCCTTCTACGGCGCGTTGGCCTGGCGCAACGACAACGTGCGGGTGGACTGGAATGCCGCCTACGACGACTACTACGACTACAACATCACCCACGGCTGGAACCGCGCCACCCAGGACCTGGTCGACCACGGCAAGTACTACGCCGGCCACGCCACGCCGATCATCCAGAACGGCAACACCCTGTGGTCGCCGGTGCTGTCCTCGGGCGCAGCCGACGCCCAGGTGCTCGGCTGGGTGCAACGCCAGCGCAATGCCCAGGGCCAGTACGCAGTGGTGGACGGCAGCTTTCAGGGCGCTTCGCCCAATACCCAGGACAACCCCGGCAGCCTGCGCGGCTGGGTCTACGACCCGTCGTTGGCAGGCAATGGCCTGACCTCGTTGTCGTCACAAACTGGCCAGCGTGCACAGGATGAAAACCGCTCACGGCGCTTTACCACGCAACTGCGCGTCGAAGGTGACCTGACCCCGTCGATCACCCTGGCCAACAGCACCTTTTACCAGCACTCCACCGACACAACCGATGCTGTGGGTGCGTTTCAGGTGCAAGGCAAGGACGATATCTTCGACAACCGCTTCGAGTTCCGCGCCCGTGGCCAGTGGCAGCTGGGCGACCTGACCCTGGTCGACGACAGCAATACCGGGCTGATCTACCGCCGCGAGCGCAACGAGTCGATCGCCGCCAATAACAGCTTCGGCAGCACCATCAACGCCTATGACCTGACCCTCGACCCCACCTTGAAAAACCCAGGTGACCTGCTCGGGCTCACCGGCCGCAACCCCGCAGGCGGCAACGCTGCGTGGATCGGCCAACCCGGCGTGCCGCAGTTCTCCAGCTACTACGGCTGGCTCAACCTGCCGGCCATGTACCCGGCCGGGCATGGCCTGTATGCCGAGTCGGTGGCGCCGTACACCGCCGACAGCACCTGGACCACCAAGACCCTGTTCAGCCAGCACAACCTGCGCCTGGGCGAGCGCGTGGGCCTGAACGTGGGCGCCAGCCGCAGCTGGATCGATGCCCGTATCGAAAACCCCTTCGTGCTGCCCGGCGGCAACCCACGCAAGGACTCGGACAACTACCGGCTGTTCTCGGTGCAGGTCAGCCCCTATGTCAAACCCACGGAAAACAGCACGCTGTACTACACCTTCGACCGCTCGCTGGCGGTTAACACCGGCTTCTTCACCAACGGCCTGGGCTGGGGCAGCGGCACGGGGGCCAACCAGCTCAACCCGCTGGCCTTCGAGAGCCTGAGCGTGTTGCATGAGGTGGGTTTGAAAGTGGAGGCCGTGCCCGACCAGCTGTTCCTCACCCTCGCTGCCTACAAGCAGGCCCGCGACCAGTCGCCGGACAGCAACAACAACATCGCCCGGTTGATCGTCAAAGGCTGGGAGGCAACGCTGCGCTACCAGGACCAGCACCTGCGGGGTGGCCTTAACCTCAGCCGCATCAGCGCCTACAACGAGTTCACCAGTCAGGCCGGGTTCGCCTCGGCCGGGTTCATCCCCGACAACGGCACGGTATTCGGCGACAACAACAGCCTCAACCAGCGGCCATCCGGCAAGTTCGATGCGGTGCAGATCCCCGAATACAACGCAGGCGGCTATGTCGACTACCGCTTCGATTCAGGGTTTGGTGTGGAATTGTCGGGGTGGTGGACCAGCAGCTGGTACCTGAACCTGAGCAAGACGGTGAAAGTGCCGGACGAATACAACCTTGACCTCGCCGTTTACTACCGCCAGCCGCAATGGGGCGTGACGGTGCGCATGCTCAACGTCACCGACGAGCTGAATTTCGTCAGTGGCCTGGCCGGCTCTACCAACACCTTCCTGCAACCGATGCCGGGGCGGACCTTGTTGGCGCAGGTGGATTATCAGTTTTAGAGGTTTGTTGTCTGGGAGATCGAGCGCCGCGCGGGTGGCGCTCGATCTCACCAGGCGCCAAACTTCTTCAGACAAACCACCATCAAAACCGGGCAAGGCTCGGCGAGTGCGCCACCAGGTTGCGGGTATAGGCGTCCGCCGGCCGCTCCAGCACCTGCCCGGCACTGCCCTGCTCCACCACCCGCCCCTGGCGCAACACCAGCACGCGGTCGGCTATCGCCCGTACCACGCCCAGGTCGTGGGTCACGAACAGCAACGTCAGCCCCTCGCCCTGCAAGCGCCGCAGCAAGGCCAGAATCGAGGCCTGCACCGACACATCCAGCGCCGAGGTAATCTCGTCACACACCAGCAACTTCGGTTCACAAATCAACGCCCGGGCAATCGCCACGCGCTGACGCTCGCCGCCGGAAAGCCCCTGCGGGTAAAGGTCGGCTACTCGCGCCGGCAATGACACCCGCGACAACACGGCTTCGACCCGCTGCCGGGCCTCGGCACCCCGCACGCCAAAAAAGTGCGCCAAGGGCGCACTCAAGGTTTGTCCCACCGTCTGCCGTGGGTTGAGTGCACGGTAAGGGTTTTGGAACACATACTGAACCTGGTGCCGCAACCGTGCATCACGCTGCCGGGCAGCGAAAGCCAAGGGTTTCCCGGCATAGCGCATTTGCCCCTGCACGTTCTCGCCCAGCCCGGCAATGGCTCGGGCCAGGCTGGTCTTGCCCGAGCCGGACTCACCGACCAATGCCAGGCATTCACCCTGGCGCACCTGCAGCGACACATCGAACAGCACCTGGCGGTCATAGGCGACGTCCAGACCCTGCACCTCCAGCAGCACGTCGCCGGGGGCGGCCAGCGCTTCGGCCTGCACCTCACCCACGGCCGCATGTGCGTGCGCTGGCACCAGGCACGCCACCTGATGGCTGTCTGCATGCGCCAGTAGCGACGGCGCAATCACTGAACACTCGGCACGGCGCCGGCCGCAGCGCGGCGCAAATGCACAGCCATCCGGGCGCTGCCCGGGTGCCGGTGCATGCCCGGCAATCGCTTGCAACGGCTGGCGCCGGGCTATGTCGGGAATCGCGGCGAGCAAGGCGCGGGTGTAGGGGTGCGCAGCCGTGCGGAACAGCACCTCGCGCCCGGCCACTTCCACCAACCGCCCGGCGTACATCACCATCACCCGGTCGACCAGGTCACGCACCACTGCCAGGTCATGGGTCACGTACAGTGCCGCCACGCCCTGGCCACGGCACAGACGCTTGAGGGTTTGCAGCACATGGGCCTGGGTGGTCACGTCCAGCGCGGTGGTGGGCTCATCAAGCACGATCAGCTTCGGTTTCAAGACGAACGCAAGGGCCAGCATGACCCGCTGTTGCTGCCCGCCAGACAGTTGATGCGGGAAACGCCGCAGGAAGGCGTCCTCATCGGGCAAGCCCACATCCCGCAATGTTTCGCCGACACGCAAGCGCACGGCGTCACGCGACAGTGCAGGCTGATGCGCCAGCAGGGTCTCACCCAGCAAGGCACCGATGCGCAGCGCGGGGTTAAGCGCCGTGGCCGGGTCCTGGGCCACGTAACCGACCAACCCGCCACGGGCAAGGCGCAACGCCTCACCTTCCAGTTCGAGCAGCGATTGCCCGGCCACCACTACTTGCCCACCCACAATGCGTGCCCCCTGCCGGGCATGGCGCAGCAAGGCGGTGGCCAACGTGGTCTTGCCCGAGCCGGACTCGCCCACCAGGCCAACGATTTCCCCAGCCGCCAGGCTGAAAGAAACTTCGGCCAGCACATCGACCTGCCCGGCCAGTTCTACCCGCAGGTCACTGACCCGCAACACTTCACTCGCAACATTCAACGGCACGTTCATGGCTGCTTCTCCCCTATCCGTGCGCTGGCCCGGCCAATGCCTTCGGCCAGGATGTTGGTGCCATAGGCAAACACCCCGATGAGCAAGGCAGGTGCCAGTACGGCCCAGGGCTGTACCAGCAGGCCTGCCTGGTTTTCGTTGATCATCAGGCCCCAGTCCGCAGCAGGCGGCGCCACCCCGTAGCCCAGGAAACTCAGGCCCGACAGCATGCCCACCGCCCAGGTGAGCATGTTGCCGAAGTGCACCAACAGCGGCGTGAGGATGTTCGGCAGGATTTCCTGAAAGAGGATGCGCCAACGTGGGTAACCCATCATCTGCGCCGCCTCGACGAACTCCTGCCCCGCCACCGCCACCGCGCTGCCACGGGCCAGGCGGATGACGCCGGGGGTGAAGGCGATGGCCACGGTCAACACGATCAGCCACGGCGCCCGGCCGAGCATGGACACGATCAGCAGCACCAGGATCAGGTCCGGGAACGCCAGCGACACGTCGGCCGCCCAGCTGATGGCCTGGTCCAGGCGCCTGCGCGAGAACCCGGCCAACAGGCCCAGGCTACCGCCGACCAGTAACGCGAGGGTGGCCGCCGCCACCGACATCCACAACACCGACAGGCCGCCACTGAGCAACCGCGACAACAGGTCATGGCCCAGAAAATCATGCCCCAGCGGTGCCCCGGCAGCTGGCGGGCCATACACCGGCCCAACCATTGCCGTGGGCGCATGCGGCACCAGCCAAGGGCCGAGTGCTGCCAGCAGTGCCACCAGCAACGTGATCACTGCGCCGCGCCGCACCTGCGGGTCGGCCAGCCAACGCGATTCAATCATGGGTCGCCTCCTGGGCCAGGGTGCTGCGTGCACGGCGCCACCACGGGCGGATACCACGCCGGACACGGCGGATCATCCGCACCCGGCGTGCAGTGCGCAGCTTGGGGGTGAGCAATACCGTCAGCAGGTCGGCCAGCAGGTTGATCAGCACCACCGCCAGGGTGATGACCAGCACCACGCCCTGGATCATCGGCAGGTCGCGCATCTGGATCGCCGCGTTCAGCGCGGTGCCAATGCCCGGGAAACTGAAAATGACCTCGGCCAGCAGCGCACCACCGACCAGCGTGCGCAGGGTCAGCGCCACGCCTTGAATGGCCGGGGTCAGGGCATTGGGTAACGTATGCCGCCAGACAATGCGCCGCTCGGGGATACCGCGCAGGCGCGCGGCAATCACATACTCGGACTCCAGCGCCTCGATCATCGAAGCGCGCACCATGCGCGTGAGGTACGGCAGTGCCGTCAGGCTCAGGGCCAGCACCGGCAGCACCAGCGACGGCCACTGCCGCCACAACGGCAGCTGCGGGTCGAGGATCGATACCGCCGGCAACCAGCCCATGCCGGGCATGGAGAACAGCAGCACCAGGCCGATGGCCAACAGAAAGCCCGGTGTGGCCTTGAGCAGGATCAACGCCGACAGGCTCCAGCGGTCCAGCCGGCTGTCGCGGCGCAGGGCCAGGCTCACGCCCAGCAACAGGGCCACCGGCACCACCAGCGCCAGCACCCCGGCCAATAAGGCCAGGGTGTGGCCCAAGCGGCCGAACAACAGCTGCGCCACCGGGACCTGGGAATCCAGCGATACCCCCAGGTCCCCGCGTAGCGCAGCGCACAACCAGCGCAGGTACTGCACCAGGATCGGCTGGTCGAGGCCCAGCTGGCGCTGCAGGGTGAGGATGCTTTCCAGCGGCGCATCCGGGCCAAGGATCACCCGCGCCGGGTCGGAAGGCAGGGCCTGGGTGGCAATGAACACCACCAGGCTGATCACCCAGGCCGTCAGCAGCCCGTAACCGAGGCGGCCGATGAACCAGGCCAGCCAGGCCGGTGTGCGGGGCGTGTGTCGAGTATCAGGCATTGGGGTTCAACCAGAGTTCGTCGAAGCGCCAGGAGGCAAAAGTGGTCTGTTCCGGGGTGAGGCCACCCACCTTGGCCGACGCGGCATCGAGCACGTCGGAAAAGCCCCAGATCAGCAGCCCGCCACGTTCGTGCTGGATGGCCTGCGCTTCATGCACCAAGGCCTTGCGCTGCGCCAGGTCGGGCTGGGCCAGGGCCTGTTGGTAGAGTTCGGTAAAGCGCGGATCATGGAAGTTACTGCGGTTATAGATGGCCTGCGGCGCATCGTTGTGCAGCGCCGAGGCAAGAAAACCGCGCGCCGGGGTCGAGCCTGGCGACAGTTGCCATTGCTCACGTTGCGGGCCGTTGAAGACAGACCCGTCCACCTGATTGACCTTCACTTGCACCCCGGCCTTCAGCGCCTGCTGGGCAAACACCAGCGCAGCGTTTACGCCGGGGCCTGGCGTGGTGGTGAGTTCGACGCGCAAGTCCTGCTGCCCGGCCTGGCGCAGCAGGGAACGGGCCTGGTCGAGCTCGTACGGGCGCTGGGCAATACCGTGGTTGTAGGTGGGATCGTGGGGCGAATACAGGTCGTTGGCCACCCGGCCAAAGCCATTGAGCCCACGCGCCACCAGCTCCTGGCGGTCAGCCAGCAGGCGGAACGCCTGGCGCACACGCACATCTTGGAACGGTGCCTTGGCCAGGTTCAGGTTGAAGCCGGTGAACGAGGTGGTCGGCGAGGCATACAGGCGCAGCCGTGGGTCGGCCTTGAGCAACGCACTGTGCTCGGCCTGCACGCCACTGGCCACGTCGATCTGCCCGGCGCGCAGGGCGGCGGCACGCGATACCTGGTCTTTGAATTCGATGATTTCCAGCTCGTCCGCATAGGGGCGGTTGGGCTTGTAGTAGTTCTCAAAGCGAGTGTAGAGCGAGCGCTGGCCGGGGATGAAACTTTTCAGCCGGTACGGCCCCGCGCCCACCGGGTTGTTGACCGGGTGGTAGTCGGTGGGCACGATGCCGCCGAAGCTGATCAGCGTTTCATCCAGTGGGTAGAAGCTTTGGCCCTGTTTAAAACGGATCTCTATAGTGCGCTCGTCCAGCTTGCGCAGGGCCTGGCGATCGATGGAGCCGACCAGCCCGGCAAATGGCGATGCCAATTGCGGGTTGGTCAGGCGCAGGATCGAGAACAGCATGTCGTCGGCAGTGATGCTTTTGCCGTGATGGAACTCCAGCCCCGGCTTGAGGCGGATGGTCCAGGCGCTGGCATCGGCATTCGGCTCGGCGAACTCGGCCAGTGCCAGGCGCGTGCTGACATCGGCATTCCATTCCCAGAACTTGGCGTACAGCGCCCAACCTCGAATAATGCCACCGCCCACCGGCTTGTGCGCATCGAGGTTGCCGGCCTGGTCGCCGTCGATAATACCCACGCGCAAGCGCCCACCGCGCACCGGCGTGCCCGGCAACGCCGCACTGGTGGCTGCCGGCACGCCACTGTCGCAACCGCTGAGCAGCCCGCCGCCGAGCAGCAGGCCGCCACCGACGGCCAGGCTGTTGCCGAGAAACACCCGGCGCGAAAACAGCTCGCTCATCACCCTCTCCTTATGCCGGTTGCGCCACGACCGGCTTGCTCGCCGCGCCCAGGCGCGGTACGTCGAAGCCGTGGTCCAGGTCCAGCAACGGGAACAGCAGGTCGGCCACCCGGTGCGCCTCGTCGATCAGCGGGAAGCCCGACAGGATGAACGCCGACGTGCCCTGGGCTTCGTACTCGCGGATGCGCTCAGCGACCTGCGCGGCGCTGCCGACCAGGTAAGTGCCGGCAGCCGGGCCGAGCAGGTTGAAGCCGAACAGGCTGGGGCCCAGCCAGACGTTGGGGTAGATCTCCAGCTCGCGGGCCGTGGGCAGGCGCCCGGCGCGGATGCTGTCGAGGTTGCGTTGGATGCGCGGGTCGTCGCTGACATAGCTGTCGAAGGTCTGGCCGGGAGGCAACTGGCGTTCGATGGCCGCGCGCGCGGTGGCCAGCGAGGTGCGTTGCAACAGGCGCTCCGCGTGGGCCCAGGCTTCCTCCTCGGTCTCGCGCACGATCACCTGCAGGCGGGTGCCGTAGGTCAGCTCGCGGCCGATCTTCGCCGCCTCGGCACCTACCCGGCGGAACTTGTCGCCCAGCTTTTGCGGGGTGTCGGCGAAGCTCAGGTACACATCCAGCAATTGCACCGAGTGGGCTACGCCCGGTGCCGAGGTACCTGCGCCCCACAACGGTACGCCGGGCTTTTGCTTCGGTGGGTGCCAACCGCCCAGCGGGTGACGGGCAGCGGCTGGCGAGCGTGGTGACAGCTTGACGTAGCGGCCATCGTAACCGGCAGTTTCACCTGCGTAGAAACCCTGGAAGGCGCGCCAGTACTCCAGGCTGAAATCGTAGCGTTCATCGTGCGGGTAATGCACGCCCAGGGTAGCTAACCCTGCGTCGTTGCCGTTGACCACGTTGAATAGCAGGCGGCCGTTGGAAAACTGGTCGAAGGTGAGCGCCCACTTGGCCAGCACTGCCGGCGACAGCTCGCCGGGGTGCTGGGCGACCAGGAAGCGCAGGCGCTTGGTGGCGTCGATCAACGCTGCCGACACGGCCAGGCTTTCGTTAGGGCTGGAACCGAGCAGCGAGCCGTAGAAGCCCAGGCGGTCGGCGGCGATGGCCAGTTGCTTGAGGTGTTCGAAATCGGTGTGCCAGCGGCCTTCGGGTTCCCAGGGATAGGGGCCGTCGGGGGCGGTGAGGTACCAGAGGATTTTTACTGCCATTGGGTGGGGTCCTTATCTTGGGGTGGAGTGCAGGGGCGCACAGCGCCCCAAAGATCAGCCGCGCCGGTCGATGCCTGGCACCAGGCCCAACTCGGTTGCGCGCTCATACAACCCGCTCATCTTCCACTGCTGGGTCAGCACTCCTGGCCCGTAAGGGCGCGACCCACCCAAGGCATCAGCCAGCAATTGAATTTGCGCCCCCTCTTCCAGCAACAGGATGAACTCCGCCGTGGCGCGCAACCCCTGCTTGCCCCACACGGTGGAGCCGCCGTTGGCTTCCAGGATCGCCAGGTTGAACGGGTTCTCGGCAATTTTGTCGAGGATGAAATCCACCTCGGCCTGACGCCGGTCGATGTACACCGGCAACTCGCGGGCCAGCTGGTAGCGCTGCACCGGCACGTAGTGGAACGGCAAGGTGCGGTGGGTTTGCGCCCAGGCACCCAGGTACGGGCTGTGCACGTGTGACACGGTGGTGACATCGGCATGGGTCTGGAAAAGCTTGGTGTAGCGGCCCAGGCCACCTTTGCCCTTGCCGACGATGACGTTGCCGGAAAAATCAGTGACGGTCGCCTGCAACGGCTTGCGGTGGTTCCATGGCCCGCCGTAGTTCACCGATACCAGCAGCTCTTCACCGGGCACGCGCTCGATGAAGCCGACGGTGCCATTGGCGGTGATGGTGTTGGTTTCGCGAAATACGCTGAAGGCCGCTTCGGCTTCGGCCACCACCTGGTCGATGAAGGCTTGCAGTTCGGCAGTGACGGGGCGTTCGTTGATCAGTACGGTCATGTTCAATCTCCAGTCAGGTCAGGCGCGGCGCTGGGCCAGCAGTTCATGGGCAGCTTGCAGAGGCCGCGGGTCGACCCAGTCGGCGATGTCGAAATCGGCTTCGAGGAAGCCGTGCAGGTACAGAAAATCTTTTTGCGTGCCGAGGAAGGCCAGGCGTTGCGCGGACAGGTCCGGGGCCAGGGTGGTGTGGAAGTCGCCGCGATAGGCCTCGGCTACGCCCTGGCTGCCGGCGCGGGTTTCTTCTTCGAGGATGCTGTTGAGCGCGGCGCGGTTGCCGGCGGCCCACTCGGCGGCACGCAGCGTTTGTGCAAGGAAACGCACCACCAGGTCGAAATGGTTGTCGAGCAGGCGCTGGTGCACGGTGATTGGCCGCGGCGTGCCGTTGTTGATGCGGTGGCGCGGGTCGGGCAGCAGGTCGAGGTCGACGCCGACCACCAGCCCCAGCCGGCGCGCGGCATCGGCAGCGGCCGCGCCCTTCACGTACACCGCATCGACTTCACCGCGTGCCAGGTACTCAAGCCCCGACCACAGCCGTTGCAGGCCCAGTTGCGGGGTGGCGGCCCCGGCCTGGTCGAGCAGCGCTACCTCTACCAGTTGCACGTCATCCAGGTGCAAGCCTGCCGAAGCCAGCGCGCCTTTGTACCCATGCAGGCTCATGGCACGGGCAATGCTGCCAGGCCGGGTATCGCCCCAGGCCGGCAGCGCCAGGCGCTTGCCACGCAGGTCGGCGGCGCTGCGAATGCCGGAATCCGGGCGGACCAGAATGGTCTGCCACTCCTCGATCCAGGTCAGGCCGATCAACCGGCTTGGCGAGCCGGCCGCACGGGCGGCCAGCGCCGGCACGTTGCCGCCTTCACGAAACAGCCCGGGCAACTGATGATCGTAATGGTGGTGGCCAAGCTGGCGGGCCTCCTGCAGGGTCGAGACTGGCAGGCCGTCGGCAGCGAACTCCTGCTCCAGCCAGCCGAGCTTGTAAGCGATGCCTGAGGCAGTGGGCACGGGGCAGCGGGTGAACCAGATACGCTCCAGGGCGGACGGGTCGTCTGCCAGGCGTTTTGCGATGGGGGTTGCGAGGGTCATGGGGTGGCTCCTTGGGCGTCGTGAAGGCAGCATTGCAGTGTGCGTGCCAACCGCTGGAGACCCTGATTTACACGGAGTTTGCCTTTGGTTGCGGGCGCTGTTTGCTGGGCTGGGAGCAGGATTGCGGGCGGGGTGCTGCCAGATCAGCAGGGCGTGTGTTGCTGGGGCAGCAAACAGTCTTGGAAGCCACGCAGGATGGGGCCTACAGAGGGGTGGCAAAGATATTGCTCAAGGGGTTGGGACCGCGGTGTGGCCATTCGCGGGCATGCCCGCTCCCACAAGGGCCAGCACAACCCTCAAGGGCAGTGCAGGTCCTGTGGGAGCGGGCAAGCCCGCGAAGCAGGCGCACTGGCCCCATCAGACAAACCGAGCCCCCTCAATGAGTGCACTAGAAACCTCCCCCGCCCGCCGCCTGACCAGCGAAGCCGAGGCCATCGAAACCGCCCGCCAGGTCGCCGCGCGAATCGCCGAACTGGCCGCCGACCCAAGCAACAACGGCCAACTCCCCCGCCGCCAGGCAGAGCTGTTGTCCAGCAGCGGCCTGACCGCGATCGCCGTACCCGCCCAGTTCGGCGGCCTGGGTGCCTCGGTGCAGACTGTGGTCGAAACCGTACGCCTGGTCTCCACTGCCGACGGCGGCGTCGGCCAGCTGCTGCAGATTCACAACGTGATGCTGCGCGGTATCTTTGCCGGCTACCCGGATGACGTGCGCGACCGGCTGATTGCCGACGTGCTGGCCGGCAAGCGCTTCGGCAACGCCTTGGCCGAAGTCGGTGGCAAGAACAAGTTCGCCCTCAAAACCCGCGTCGAGCGCCGCGCCGATGGCCAGTGGGTGCTCAACGGCAGCAAGTTCTACTCCACCGGTTCCTACCTGGCCGAATGGATCTCGCTGACCGCCGCCAGCGAAGACGGTGGCGTGGGCGTGCTGTTGCACCGCGACACCCCAGGGCTGACCCTGGTCGATGACTGGCAGGCCTTTGGCCAGCAGAACTCGGTGAGCGGCACAGTGAACTTCGACGACATCGTGCTCGACGAGCGCTACCTCACCCGCCGCAGCGGGCCGATGAAACGCACCGGCCTGACCTTCCCGCAAATCCTCCACGCCGCCATCGACACCGGCATCGCTGCGGGCGCCTTGCAGGCGGCTGTCGAGTACCTGCGCGAGCATGCGCGGGCCTGGGTGGAGAGCGGCGTCGAACGCGCCAGTGACGAGCCGCATGTGATTCGCCAGATTGGCGAGTATGCCGTGGCGCTACGCGGCGCCGAGTCGGTGTTGCGCGAGGCCGCGCGGGTGTTCGACGACCACGAGCGCGACCCGGAGAACAAGGCGCTGCAGGATGAGCTGATCTTGTCGGTAGCAACGGCCCGGGCACATTCCGATGCCGCATCGCTAAAAATTTCCAGTGATCTGTTTTCGCTGCTGGGGGCCAGCGCTTCGCTGAGCAAGTGGAACCTCGACCGCTTCTGGCGCAATGCCCGGGTACACACCACCCACGACCCGATCCGCTGGCGGCTGCACAACGTGGGCAACTACTACCTGAACGGGGCTGACCCGGGTGAGTACACAGCGGTGCTCAATGCCAAGGAAACCCAGGGCGCTACTCGCCGTTAAAACCCCATGCGGCCCAATCGCCGGCAAGCCAGCTCCCACAGGACCACATCAGGCCCAAGGCCAGCGCTACCTAAGGAAATGCTCTCAGGATGGCAACAGGCTCAAGGGCACTGCTATCACTGTGGGCGCTGGCTTGCCTGCGATGGGCTGCGAAGCAGCCCCCTTTGAGTGATCTACATGAACCACCCGCTCCTTCGGGCATTGGCCATCTACCGCCAAATGCCTTGGCGCTTCGCCTTGGTCACCGCCCTTTATATCGCCGGCAACCTCGGCCTGGCCTGGCAGCAGTGGCTGATCGGCCATGCGGTCGATGATGTCAGCACCGGCCGCGCCGTGCAGCGCCTGGCCGACGGTAGTCTGGACGCCAGCGTGGGCTGGCACTGGCTGTGGTTGCTGCTGGCCATCGCCCTGGGCCGTGGCCTGCTGCAATATGCCGCCGCCATGCTGTCACTGGTACTCAGCCAGGCCCTGCTCACGCGCCTGCGTGAACGCATCCTCCTGCAGGTGCAGCGCCTGCACCTGGGGTATCACTGGCAACACGGAATGGGCGAACTGGTTACCCGCACCACCCGCGATGCCGACAAGGTGCGCGACGCGCTGATCACCTTCTGGCGGCAGATCATCGAAACGCCGCTGGTGGTGGTCGCTGCCGTTGGCCTGTTGAGCTGGTATGACCCGTTGCTGGGCCTGATACCCCTGCTGCTGACCGGCGCCGGGCTGTGGCTGTTCGTGATACAGACCGATCGCTTGGTCACGCTGGACCGCGCCGTGGCCGCCGCCTACGACCAGGTCAGCCAGGACCTGGCTGAAGGCATCGGCGGGGTGCGGGTGATCAAGGCGTTTGGCCTGGAACAACAACGCATCGCCCGCTTCGCCAGCCAGGTCGACTTATTTAGCGGCCACGCCCGCGCCGCCCTCGCCTACGCCAGTTCACGTATTCCGCTGCCACAGGCCGTAGTGGCGCTGGGGCATGTGTGGATCCTGGTGTACGGCGCCCATCGCGTGGCGGCCGGCGCCCTGGGCATCGGCGAGCTGGTGACCTCGCTGCTGGTGGCGACCACGCTGGTGTTTCGCATCGAGGGCATTGGTCGGGTGATGCAGACCTTCGCCGATGCCCGGGCCAGTGCCGAACGCATCTGGCAACTGCTGGACGAACGCCCGGCCATTGTTGGCGGCCACGCAACTCTGCCTGCCGGGCCGCTGGGGCTGAAGCTGAACCGGGTGCAAGTGGGTGCCGTTGAAGCTGGCCGGCCTGTCCTGCAAGGCTGCTCACTTACCCTGAGGCCCGGTGAAGTGGTGGCACTGGTAGGCGCCACTGGCACCGGCAAGAGCCTGCTGGCCAGCCTGCTGCCGCGACTGACCGATGTGCAGCGCGGCAACGTGCAGGTTGGCAGCGATGCCGGCGGTTGGCACGACGTGCGCGACCTCGACCTGGCCGACCTGCGCCGCCGTGTGCAGGTGCTGCCGCAAGAAAGCTTTCTGTTCTCCGACAGCCTGGCCGCCAACCTGCGCATGGCCGCGCCGCAGGCCAGCGACGCCCAGTTGCGTGAAGCGTTGCGCCTGGCCGCCGCCGAGGACGTGCTGGAGCGCCTGCCCCACGGCCTCGACACGCCACTGGGTGATCGTGGCGTGACGCTTTCTGGCGGCCAGCGCCAACGCCTGTGCCTGGCCCGGGCACTGCTTGGCGCGCCCGACATCCTCTGCCTGGACGACGCCACCAGCGCCCTGGATGCCCTGGGCGAACGCCAGGTGCTGCATAACATCCGCCGCCTGCACAGCACAGGCAGCCAGGGCCCGACCTTGCTGCTGATTACCAGCCGCCTTTCCACGTTGCTGTTGGCCGACCGCGTGCTGATGCTGGAAAACGGCCGCATCAGCGCCAGCGGCAGCCATGCCGAGCTGAGCGCGCACAACGCCCATTACCGCGACCTGCTGGGGATCGACCATGACTGATGTGCAGCACTCCCCTGCCAGCGATATCGACATCGAGCAACGCCTGGCTCGCCAGGCGCTGGACCGGGGCATGTTCCACCGCCTGTTGCCGCTACTGCGGCCCATTTGCCGGCAAATCGTGGCAGTGATCGGCATCGAGCTGCTGCTGGTGTTCACGGTTTTCCTGCGCCCGTGGTTCGTGCGCGAACTGCTGGACCGGGGCCTGGTGCCCAGCGCCGACCACTGGCTGCTCGACGAGCGCCTGGTGCTGTGGCTGGGCCTGGGGCTGGCAGCCAGCTGGCTGGGGCGATTTCTGTTGGCGGGCGTGTCGCAGTTCATTGCCGGGCGTGCGGCAATCGGCGTGCTCAACAACCTGCGGGTTAACGTGTTCGCCCATGTGCAAGCACTGTCGGTGAGCTACTTCGACCAGACCCGCGCCGGGCGCATTATCGCCCGTGCCGACCGTGACGTGGATGCGCTGGAGCCCTTGCTGGTGCAAGGCCCGCCCGAGCTGCTGGGCGCCCTGCTACGCTGCGGCCTGGCGGCAGTGATGCTTTGGCGCATCGAACCCGGCTTCTTCTACAGCCTGGCGGCCACGGTACCCCTGCTGGCCGTGGCCACCTGGCGCTTCAAGCGGGTGTCGCAGCGCAACTGGGCCAAGGTGGCCGAGCAACGCAGCCGCTTCACCGCGCACCTGGTGGAAAGTGTCAGTGGCGTGCGGCTGATTCAGCAATGCGGCCAGGAGCAGATCAACCAGGCCCGCTATCGCCGTCTGCTGGAAGACTTCAACCAGGCACTGATACGCGGCAGCCTGCGCGCGGGCTGGTTCGCGCCGTTCACCGTGTTGCTGAGCACCGCCGGCATGGCCGTGCTGTTGCTGGTCGGCGCCCATGGCCTGGCGGAGGGCAAGGTTACGGTTGGCCAGGTGGGTGAGAGCCTGTTCTATGTGTTCCTATTCCTTGGCCCACTGCAGGAGCTGTCGGACCTTTTCGAACGCTATTCCACCGGCAGCGCATCCGCCCAGCGCATCTTCCTGCTGCTCGACACGCGGCCACAAGTGCTCGACCCGTCCGCGCCACACCCACTGGCCAGGGCACGTGGCCAGGTGGACTTTGACGCGGTCGGTTTTGCCTATGTGCCGGACAGCCCCCGGCCAGTGATCGACGGGCTGAACCTGCATATCCGCGCCGGTGAAGTGCTGGCCATCGTCGGCCCCTCGGGGCATGGCAAGAGCACCCTGGTGCAGTTGCTGACACGCTTCTACGAAGTGCAGCAGGGCGCCGTGAAACTGGACGGTATCGACCTTCGTGCGCTGGCCCAGCACGACTTACGGCGCAACGTGGGTGTGGTGCTGCAGGACAATGTGCTGTTCAGCGGCAGCATCCTCGACAACCTGCGCCTGGCGGCACCGGCTGCCGACGATGCGCAGTTGGTAGCTGCAGCCCGCGAGTTGGGCGCCGACGAGGTACTGGAACGGCTGCCGCAGCGCTACCACACCGAAGTCGGCCCGCTGGGCGCGCACCTGAGCCATGGCCAGCGCCAACTCGTGTGCCTGGTGCGGGCGTACCTCGCCGACCCGGCTGTGCTGGTGCTGGACGAAGCCACCTCGGCGGTGGACGTGCACACCGAACGGCGCATACAGCGTGCGCTGCGCCGGCTGTGCCAGGGGCGCACGGCTATCATCATTGCGCACCGGTTGGCGACTATTCGCGATGCGGACCGGATTGCCGTGGTACGGCACGGGAAGGTGGTCGAGCAGGGGCCGCATGCCGAGTTGATCGGGCAAAGTGGTGCTTATGCGGCGCTGTACGACGCGTATCTGCGCAGTGCCGGAGAAGTTGCATCCGAGGAGGTCAAGATCTGACTTACCGGCCTCTTCGCGGGCAAGCCCGCTCCCACAGGTTTGGCGCCAACTTCCAATCCAGCGCTGTACCTGTGGGAGCGGGCTTGCCCGCGAAGAGGCCGGGCCTGCTCATGCTGCTCTCCCAGCATCCACTGCTGCCCGATTGCTGCCTCAGCAGCACCCCATCACATGCCGACCCCGCAAACCACCACCCCACAGGCCCTGCGCCGTCCATGGCATAGCCGTTGCACCACCCTCCCCACTCGCACACTCTCCCCCTTCAGGAGCCCCCATGACCACCGAATTCTTCTGGCGCCTGCCGCTGGGCACCGACGGTCCGCAGCTGTCCACCGATCGCCACAACCGCGGCAACCCCGTGCATCGCCCCGGCAACATTGCCCCCGGCCGGCTGTCGGGTGGCCAGGCCGACGGTTTCACCTACATCGACTACATCGCCCAGGTAGCCAAGGCTACCGAACTGGCCGGCTTCGAAGGCGCACTGCTGCCCACCGGCCCGGAGCCATGGATCGCCGCCGCTGCGCTGGCCCGCGAAACCCGCCGCATCCGCTTCCTGATCGCCTTCCAGGCCACCTGGACGCTGCCCGCCTATGCCGCGCAGCAGGCAGCGATCCTGCAAAACCTCAGCGGTGGCCGCCTGGACTGGAACATCATCACCGGCGGCAACCCGGCCAGCCAACGGGCCAATGGCGACTTCCTGGAACACGACCTGCGTTACAAGCGCACCGGCGAATTCCTCGACGTGATCCAG
The DNA here is from genome assembly GCF_043103635.1 of Pseudomonas sp. yb_9. Classification (NCBI taxonomy): domain Bacteria; kingdom Pseudomonadati; phylum Pseudomonadota; class Gammaproteobacteria; order Pseudomonadales; family Pseudomonadaceae; genus Pseudomonas; species Pseudomonas sp. yb_9. Next base: position 33,260 of record NZ_JBICKA010000010.1, read on the forward strand.
GGCCTGTGGCAGAACGACACGTTCTCCTACGCAGGCGATATCTACCGTCTGGAAAACGGCAGCCTGCCGCCGGGCCTGCAACACGAACGCAAACCGGGTGTGTACTTCTCCGGCTTTTCCGATGCTGCGTTGGACGTGGCCGCGCTCCATGCCGATGTGTACCTGAACTGGGCCGAGCCGATTGACAAGCTCAAGCCGCACATCGAACGCGTACGCGAGCTGGCCGACAAGCAGGGCCGCACCGTGCGTTTCGGCCTGCGGGTCGACCTGTTCGCCCGCGAGACCGAAGAACAAGCCTGGCGCGAACTGCGCCAACAGTTCGAGCGCCTGGAAGGCAAGGCCAGCGCCTCGGCCAAAGGCTTCATAACCGGCTCGGACTCCGTCGGCGGTGCACGCCAGGCAGCCTATCACCAAGGTTTGCAGGGCTTTGAGGAACTGGTCCTGGCACGCAACCTGTGGGCCGGTTTCGCCAAGGCCAAGCCTGGCCCCACCGTAGGCCTGGTGGGCAGCCACCAGCACATTGCCGAACGCCTGGCCGAATACCGCGATGCCGGTTTCAGCACCTTCATCCTCGCCGCCAACCCGCACCTGGAAGAAGCCCTGCGCATCGGCCAGGAAGTGCTGCCGCTGGTGCAGCAAACCACCCCAGCCCCCTTGCAGGCCAGCGCCTGAACCTACCGGAGCACACCATGAGCCAACCCCTCGATACCCTGTGGTACACGCGCTGTCCGGTGCCCACCGGCCTGGGCATCGCCGTGCAGCAAGGCTGGCTGCAGGACGACCTGGCCAGCCTTGGCACCCAGGTGCAGTCCTTGCGCGAAGCCGACCAGCAGGCCGTGCGCGAATCGCACTTCGACCACAGCTTGCTCAATTCGGTACGCCACGGCGGCAGCATCCCGGCCATCTGGGCCCGCGCCCAAGGGCGTGACACCCGTGTGATCGGCCTGTCGTGGGCCGATGAAGCGCAGTTGATCCTGACGCGACCAGACAGCGGCATCCACACCGTAAAAGACCTCAAAGGCCGCCGCTTTGGCCTGCCTGACTGGGCCTCGGCACAGATCGACTTTACCCGCGCCCAGGCCCTGCGCGGGCTGGAAAATGCCCTGAAGCTCGAAGGCCTGCAAGTGGGCGACGTGGAGCTGGTCAACTACCGCTACGACGGCACATTCAGCGACCGCCCGGTGCGCAACGTGGCCGGTACACCGGTGTCCAGCACCCAGAGCGAAGGCCGCAACCTGGAACTGGCCGGCCTGCTGCGCGGCGAGGTGGACGCCATCTTCCTCAAGGGCGCCAGTGCCGCGCAACTGGCCCACGCCTTTGCCCTGCGCACGGTGATCGACACCGGCAGCCACCCCGACCCGCTGATCCGCAGCAACAATGGCACGCCGCGCACGCTGGCGGTAGACAGCCACCTGCTTGAGCAGCATCCGCAGGTGGTGCGTACCTTGCTCGGCTCGGTACTGCGCGCCGAACATTGGGCCCACCAGCACCCGGATGAAACCCGCCGCTACCTGGCGCGGGAAACCAACAGCAGCGAATACTGGGTGCAAGTGGCCTACGGCGCTGACGCCCACCTGCGCCTGAGCACCCGCCTGGACGAGCAGGCCATCGACGCCCTGCAGGACTTCGTCGAGTTTCTCAAGCGCTGGCGCTTCATCCCTGCCCGCTTCGAGGTGCGCGACTGGATCGCCCGCCAACCCCTGGACCAGCTGCTGGCCCCCCTTCCCATGGACAGGAAACCCGCGACCCCATGACCAAGCCCCTGGAAACCCTCTGGTACACCCACAGCCCCGTGCCCACCGGCCTCGGCATTGCCGTGCAGTCAGGGCGACTGGCCGAGGCCTTTACGCCGTTCGGCACCAATATCCAGTCGTTGCGTGAGTCCAGCGAACGCGAAGTACGCGAAGCCCACTACGACCACCACCTGCAGAACTCGGTACGCCATGGCGGCAACATCCCGGCGATCTGGGCCTACGCCAGTGGCGTCGAGACCCGTGTACTGGGGCTGTCGTGGAGCGATGAAGTGCAGCTGATTCTCACCACCGAAGAAAGCGGTGTGCGCAGCATTCGCGACCTGAAGAACCGCCGCTTCGGCCTGCCCAAATGGGCCAATGTGCAGATCGACTTCACCCGCGCCCAGGCCCTGCGCGGGCTGGAGAATGCCCTGAAGCTGGAAGGCCTGGCGGTGGCCGATGTCGAGCTGGTCGACTATCCCTACGGCGGCACTTACAGCGACGATGCCAAGCAGCACCTGTATGGCGCCGAAGTGAGCCTGGACACCAGCCGCTTCAGCCGTCGCAACAACGAGCTGATCGGCCTGCTGCGTGGCGATATCGATGCCATCTTCCTCAAGGGCGCCCATGCGGTGCACCTGGCCCACGAGTTCGGCCTGCGCGTGGTGGTCGACACCGGCAGCCATCCCGACCCGCTGATCCGCAGCAACAACGGCACCCCACGCACCCTGACCGTGGACCGGCACTTGCTGGAAAACCACTTCGATGCCAGCTGTACCTTGGTCGATACGGTGCTGCGCACCGAACAGTGGGCCTGGGCCAACCCGGAAGAAACCCGGCGCTTTCTGGCGCGCGAGCTGAACACCAGCGAGTACTGGGTGGCGGCGGCCTATGGCGACGATGCGCACCGGCGTTTGCGCACGACGCTGGACAGCCGCTCGATCGAAGCGCTACAGGACTTTACCGAGTTCCTGTTCAGGTGGGGGTTCATACCGCGCCGCTTCGATGTCCGGGAGTGGATTGATTTTCGGGTGCTGGAGCATGTGATCGGCTCGACGTCTCGGTTGGCGGTTTGAATGCCGGGGCGCGCCTTGCGCCCCTAAGCCACACACGTGCGCGCCAGGCGCGGGTCAGTGCGCCAGTGCCTGGCGGAACCGTCGGGTGCTGGCAACCGCCAGCACCAGCCCGATGACTGCCACGCTACCGCCCACAAGGCCGATATCCGCCACGTCCATCTGGCTGCTGACGATACTGCCCAGCAGCGCGCCACCACCAATACCGATGTTGTAAATGCCCGAGAACAACGCCATGGCCACATCGGTGGCGTCGGATGCCAGCTTCAACGTCTTCGACTGCAACGACAGGCTGAAACTGAGAATCGCCACACCCCAGAACATGCTCAGTACCGCGAACGCATAGAAGTTGCCCGACAGCGGCAGCAACAACAGCAGGCACGCTGCCAACAGGCCGATCGAACCCACCAGGAAACCATGGGGGAAGCGGTCGCTGTAGCGGCTGAACAGCAACGAACCGAACACCCCGGCACTGCCAAACAGCAGCAGCAACAGCGTGGTGCGCTCACCGCCAATCTGCGCCACATGCAGCGCGAACGGCTCAATGTAGCTGTAGGCGGTGAACTGCGCCGTGATCACCAGCGTCACCAGCGCATAGGTAATGACCAGCGCCTGGCGCTTGAACAGGATCGGCAGGCTGCGCAACGAGCCGGAGTTCTGGCTGGGCAGCAGCGGCAGCGATTTCATCAGGCACAGCATGGTGGCCAGCGCCACCCCGGCAATGCTCAGGAAGGTGATGCGCCAGCCCAGCGCCTCACCCACCACGCGGCCCAGCGGAATGCCCAGCACCATGGCCAGGGTGGTGCCAGTGGCCAGCAGGCCCAGCGCCTTGGCCTGCTGGCCCGGTGGTGCCACGCGCACCGCCAGCGAGGCCGTGATGGCCCAGAACACCGCATGCGCCAAGGCAATACCGATACGGCTGACCAGCAGCATGGCAAAGCTCTGCGACAGCCACGACAACAAGTGGCTGACAATGAACACCAGGAACACGCACAGCAACAAGCGCCGCCGTTCGACGTTACGGGTCAGCAGCATCATCGGCAGCGAGGCCAGCGCCACCACCCAGGCATAGATGGTCAGCATCAGGCCGACCTGGGCAGTGCTCATGTCGAAGCTGCGGCCAATGTCACTCAACAACGCCACCGGCACGAACTCGGTGGTGTTGAAGATGAAGGCTGCCAGGGCCAGGGCGATGACGCTCAGCCAGCTGCCGCCGCCCGCCGTGGGTGGCTGGTGGGTGGGTATGGGTCCGTTCATGGGTGCAAACCGCTTCTCCGCAGACAAGGCAACAGGTCGCACGCCAGCCACCCGCTTGCAGGGGCGCCGACGCACGCTTTGTTATTGATAGGAATGCCCGGCATGGTACGCGTCAAGCCGGAGCCTCACAACCGCGTGGTAGGCAGAAGGAGTACCATGCGCGTTTTGTGTGAAACGCGCGTGCAACAAGGAGCCCGATCCGCTCATGGACAAGCAGCACCCCCAGCAGCAGTGGCAGCAGGCGGTAACTGCCTACGCCCAAGCCGTCAACGACTACGTCGCGCAGGGCCGTGCGCAAGGCTGGGATAACCTGGAAGCGCCACAGGCGCCAGCCACCGGGCACTTGCTGGACGCCTGGCTGGCTGCCCTGCAGGCCGCCAATCGCCCTGGCGTCGACGAACAGCAGCGCCGAGCGTTTCGCGAGGCCTGGCCACCCGCACACCACCCCTTGGCACCGTTGCTCGATGACCACGGCCAAGGGATCAGCCATGTCCTGCTGCTGGAGGACGGCAGCCTGCTGGCCCGCATCGGCATGCCTTACGACAAGGGCCAGATCGTGCGTATCGACTGCCATGGGGTGACGCCGGTGATCGGCATCGAGCACTTCGGCCGCTGCCCGGCCCGCCGCTACTTCGCCCTGGCTAATGCCGAGGGCGTGCGTGTGACCGACGGCTGGGGTGGCCCGCAAGTACAGCGGTTGGCATGGCCAAGCGGGCTTGAGGGGTTGCCGTCGGGGTACCCGTTCGAGCCGTTCGACCTGCCGCCCGCGCCAACCGCGCTGGTCCCCTTCCCGGATGGCCAGCGCGTGCTGCTGGTAAGCGCCGAAGGGATCTTCGTGCTGACCACTCAAGGTGCGACTCGCCTGCTGCCGCAACAAACGCGGGTGCTCGACGAGCTGGCCGAAGGCACCGACCCGGACGACATCAGCCTGAGACTGAGCATGGAGCATGGTGCGGTATCGGCGGATGGCCAGCTGATCGTGGTGGGCGAGCAAGGCACCCGCCACCAGGTGCTGGATGCCCAGCTCAGGCCGGTTGCCGAGATCGGCCCAGGCAGCGAGTACCCGCACTTTGCGTTGTTCAACCGCACGGGTGACCAGTTGATCGTCAATGCCTGCCATTTCCATAGCGGTGCAACGCTGGCAGTGAAGGTGGCGGACTTGCCGGGGCTGGATACCGATTACTACAGCCAGGACCCGCGTACCCCGCTGGTGCAGGACGGCGCCAGGGTCTATGCCGGGGTGGCGCGCGATGGCGAGTACATTGTAGGGGATGCCTATGGCTACCTGCGGGCGTTCGGCGAGGATGGTACCGAACATTGGCAGCATTACCTGGGGTCGACCATCAGTGCGATGGATATCAGCGCCGATGGGCAAACGCTGGTGGCGGCGAGCCATGCGGGGGTTGTGTCGGTGATCGCGCTGGACAGCGGGCGGCCTGAATGGCAGATCGGCACCGGGGCGCATGGCGAGGTGCGGCGGTGGTTGTTCTGGAAAGGTTGGGACAAGGCGATGGCCTGGTAACGGCTCCAGCCGCTTTATTGCCTGTACTGGCCTCTTCACGGGCAAGCCCGCTCCCACAGGGACCGCACAGACTTTGAAAACTGTGCAGTACCTGTGGGCTTGCCCGCGAAGAGGCCGGTACAGACAACCGAAAATAATCAGCCCTGCAAAGTGGCCATGTCGATTACGAACCGGTACTTCACATCACCGGCAATCATACGCTCGTACGCCTGGTTGATATTGCGAATATCCAGCATCTCGATATCGCAACGGATGTTGTGCTCGGCGCAGAAGTCCAGCACTTCCTGAGTCTCGGCAATGCCCCCGATCAACGACCCCGCCAGCACCCGGCGCTTCATCACCAGGTTGGCCGCGTGCACCGCCGGGTCGATCGGTTCGATCAGGCCGACCAGAATGTGCACACCGTCGAACTTCAGGGTTTCAAGGTACGGGTTGAGGTCGTGCTGTACCGGAATGGTGTCCAGCAGGAAATCGAACCGGCCGGCAGCAGCGTGCATCTGCTCGGCATCGGTGGACACGATCACGTGATCGGCGCCTTGGCGGCGGGCCTCTTCGGCCTTGGCCTGGGACCGGGTGAACAGGGTCACTTCGGCACCCAGGGCCTTGGCCAGCTTGATGCCCATGTGGCCAAGCCCACCCATACCGAGGATGCCGATTTTATGGCCCGGGCCGACGCCGTGGTGCTTGAGCGGCGAATAAGTAGTGATGCCGGCGCACAGGATAGGCGCCGCGCTGGGCAAGTCCATGCCAGCCGGAATGCGCACCACGAAGTGCTCGCTGACCACGATGCTGCTGGAATAACCGCCCATGGTGTTGCTGCCGTCGACCCGGTCCGGGGTGGCGTAGGTCATGGTCGGGCCTTCCAGGCAATATTGCTCCAGGTTCTTGGCGCAGGCTTCACAGTGGCGGCACGAGTCGACCATGCAGCCGACGCCCACCAGGTCACCGACCTTGTGCGCAGTCACCTGGCCGCCCACCGCCGTGACGCGGCCGATGATTTCGTGGCCGGGCATCAGCGGGTACACGGCAATGCCCCATTCGTTGCGCGCCTGGTGGATATCGGAATGGCACACGCCGCAGTAAAGGATTTCGATGACGACATCGTCCGGGCGTGGGTTGCGGCGCTCGAAGGTGACAGGGGCCAGGGGGCTGGTGGGGGTTTGGGCGGCGTAACCGATGGCGGTATACATGCAGGGCCTCGCAGTAAAGTGAAACGATTCAGGCGGCGCATTTTGCGCGCCGTTTGCTGCCTCGCACACGGCTGATTCTCCGGCATGCATGCCTGATTCTCCGAAGATTCCCCCCAGCATCTGGCGCTACACCTTCAATCTGCGATGATTAGGCTGTCCGATTCTCTGCCCCTGGTTCACCATGCAACTGACCCGCCACGTCGACGCCAACGCGCCGCTCTGCGCGCTGATCCGCAGCCTCGCCACGCGCCCTGGCTTCGTCCCCACGCACCTGCCCCAGGTACAGGTGCTGAGCTGGGACCACTATGTGGCCAGCAGCCCTCAGATCTACGAGCCCAGCCTGATGATCCTGGCCCAGGGCAGCAAGCTGGCGCGCCTGGGGCCGCGTACCCTGGAATATGGCGCCGGGCATTACCTGGTGCAGGCGTTGTCGGTCCCGTTCATGTGTGAAACCTTCGCCACACGTGAAGCGCCCTTGCTGGGCGTGGCGGTAGACATCGACCGTGGCGTGCTGAGTGAACTGGTGCAAAGCATGGACCTGGCACCGGACGCTGCAGTGCAGGCACAAACCCCGCAATCAATGACTTCGGCAGCGCTGGATGCGCCGATGCGCGACAGTGTGGAGCGGCTGCTGCACTGCCTGCAGGACCCGCTGGATGCCAAAGTGCTGGGCCCGGCGCGCGTACGCGAAGTGCTGTACACCGCCCTGCGCGGCCCACAGGCCGGTGTGTTGCGGGCACTGGTGGAGCAACAGGGGCACTTCGCCCGCATCGGCGCCGCCCTCGCCCACCTGCGCGCGCACTACAGCGAGCCGCTGAGCGTGGAGGCACTGGCTGCGCGGGCAAACATGAGCGTTTCGACCTTCCACGAACACTTCAAGCGCTGCACCGACATGGCACCGATGCAGTACCTCAAACGCCTGCGGTTGTTAAAGGCGCAGCAGATGCTGATCGGTGAAGGCCTGGGGGTGGCACAAGCTGCGCACCGGGTGGGCTACCAGAGCACCTCGCAGTTCAGCCGCGAGTACAAGCGCCAGTTTGAACGCAGCCCGGGGGATGAGTCGCCGTATCAGAGCTTGCCGGTGTAGCAGACCATCACCGCGTTTAGAGCCATGGCATTGATTGCGGGCTTGCGCGCAGCTTTGCCCAGCGTCAACTCGAAAGCGGCCACTGTTCCAATGGCCAGTAAGATCCCTTACGCGACTCGTATAGCGTGAAGTGGCGTGCCGAGAGGTAGAACTCCGGCGCGCTGCAGGCTTCGGGCGGTTGCCCACGGTAATCCCTGGACAGCGTCAAGTGCGGGCGATATTCACGGCTGGCGGCCTCCACCCCCAACGGCAGCAACGCCTGCTGCAACCCGTACACCAGTTGCAACAGGGCCGGCGGTGTCTGCTGTGCCTCCAGCACCAAAGCGCTGGCCCGCTGCCACACCTGCAAACGGTCGAGCAACAGCCGTGGCGGCGCAGTCGGCAGCGCCAGTTGATCGACCGCCGCACAGATCGCAGGCACCTGCGCGGCATCCACGTCACCAAGAAACAGCAACGTGACATGAAAGTTGGCCGCCGACACCGGTTTGCCGCTGCGCAGGTTCAAACCCCGGCGCCACTGCGCCAGGGCACGGCGCTGTACATCGCTGACCGGCAGGGCGAAAAACAGCCGTTTGAAGGGGCTACCGCTGGGTCGTGCATCCTGAACCATACAAACTCCCGAACATGAAACGTTTGCGCAAGACTGTAGGGCATTACACCAATGTCGCCCCGTCGTTTCGTAACAATAAGTACAAACTGCCCCCATGATTGTTTATGCTGGCTGGCTTATGCCATGGCGCATGGCCATTTTTCGACAAGTAAACGTCCATGAAAATTGCACTCGTACTTATCTTCGTCCTCTCGATCGCCTATGTTCACCTTCGCGGTCGGGTTCGTCACAAGCTGACCCGCCAGCTGGGCGACCATTCCAGCTTCCTGGCCCCGGTCAACAGCTTCCTGTACCTGTTTTCCAAGCTGCCGGCCAAGCCTTACCTGCCGGTCGAGGCCTTCCCCGAACTCAAGCCGCTGCAGGACCACTGGCAGGAAATCCGCGAGGAAGGGCGCCAGTTGCTGCATGTGGGCGAAATCAAGAAGTCCGACAATTACGATGACGTCGGTTTCAACTCGTTCTTCAAGACCGGCTGGAAGCGCTTTTACCTGAAGTGGTACGGCGAAAGCCACCCGTCGGCAATGGCCCTGTGCCCACGTACCACCGAGCTGCTGCAAGGCATCGGCACCGTCAAGGCCGCCATGTTCGCCACCCTGCCGCCGGGCGCCAAGCTGGTGCGCCACCGTGACCCGTATGCCGGCTCGTACCGCTATCACCTGGGCCTGGATACGCCAAACGACGACGGTTGCTACATCGACGTGGACGGCGAGAAGTACTCGTGGCGCGACGGTGAGGGGGTGATCTTCGACGAAACCTACATTCACTACGCGGCCAATACCACCGAACACAACCGCATCATCCTGTTCTGTGACGTCGAGCGCCCGCTCAAGTACCGCTGGGCAACGGCGTTCAACCGCTGGTTCAGCCGCAACGTCATGGCCGCCGCCGCCGCGCCCAACGGTGACGGCGACAAGACCGGTGGTATCAACCGGCTGTTCACCCGCATCTACAAGATCCGCGAGCGTGGCAAGGCACTGAAGAAGCGCAACCGCATGCGTTACTACCTGGAAAAATGGGCCGTGGTCGCGGCGTTGGTGCTGGTGTTCATCTACATCTGACCGGTTTATGCAGGCCCTTCTACCATCGGCCTGCGTACACCCACCAAAGTACAAGCCTCACACTTGCCACACTTCGACTAGCCTGAAAGCTCCACTCGCAACCACCCCAAGGTGAAGACGATGAGCATGATGGACTGGGACGCCTACCGTAAGCAGTTGATGGCCGGCATCGGCGATCTCAAGCAACTCTCCCCCGACACCGTGGCCGGCTACATGACCGCCAGCGGTGCGGGGGCCAAGACCAACCACCTGGACGCCAAGACCCGCGAGCTGATCTCTCTGGCGGTGGCTGTGACCACCCGCTGCGACGGCTGCATCGCCGTGCATTCGCAGCAGGCGGTCAAGCATGGCGCCAGCCGCGAGGAAATTGCCGAGGCCCTCGGCGTGGCCGTGGCCATGAATGCCGGTGCCGCGCTGGTCTACTCGGCGCGGGCCATGGATGCTGTGGGCAAGGCCAACGGCTGAGCACAAACGGCGCCGCCGCCCTTGCGCGACGGCGCCGCGCGACCCAGACTGGGCGGCTTAGCCCGCGCAGGAACCCGCATGATCCACATTCGCCCCATGACGCCCGACGATTTCGATCGTTTCTGGCCCACCTTCCAGGCCATTGTCCAGGCCCGTGAAACCTATGCCTTCGACCCCGCCCTAAGCTTCGAACAAGCCCGCCAGTTGTGGCTGGAACTGCCCTTGCACACGCTGCTGGCCGAAGAAGATGGCGAGCTGCTGGGTTCGTATTACCTCAAGGCCAATGCTGCCGGGCCTGGTGCGCATGTGGGCAATTGCGGCTACATGGTCTGCGAACAGGCGCGTGGCCGTGGCGTGGCGCGCCTGATGTGCGAGCACTCGCAGAAGCTGGCACGTCAGGAGGGCTTTCTGGCCCTGCAGTTCAACTCGGTGGTGGCCAGCAATGAAGTGGCCGTGGCGCTGTGGCGCAAACTGGGCTTCGAGACCGTTGGCCGCTTGCCCAAGGCTTATCGCCATGCCCGCCTGGGGCTGGTGGACTGCCTGGTGATGTACAAATGGCTGGCGGACGAGCCGGTGGTGGAGAAGCCGCCATTGCTGATCGGGCGCAAGAATATCGAAGCGCGGGTGTCGCGCCGGCGCGGGCGCTGATCGGCCAACCGCGCTCACCCACACCGCGCATTTGACGCCCCGGCGTTTCAATGGTCAGATGCGCGCCAGTTTCAGGTGCCCTGTACCGCCGCGTGCAGGGTGAAACGGGAAGCCGGTGCGTCGTATCGACCACGACAAGTCCGGCGCTGCCCCCGCAACGGTAAGCGAGCGAACCCTTCGACATACCACTGTGCATGAGCATGGGAAGGTGAAGGTTTCATGCCCCTCGCAAGCCCGGAGACCGGCCTGGAGCTTCACTTGGCAACCCGCGGTGGGCGGGCGCAGGCCGGTATCCGTGCGCGCGCCTGCCTGCACGGTGCGCCTTTGCGTGTTTTCCACCGGGATCCATTCATTCCTGCAGCAGTGGAACGACATGTCCCGTATGTTCAAGCTTCATCCCCTGGCGGCCTGCCTGGCCGTCGCCCTGCCAGCCCTGGCCGATGACCAGGACCGACAGCCCCTGGCCCTGCCCTCCACGGCCATCACCGACACCCTCGACAGCCACGCTATCGACCTGGTCACGCCGACCCAGGCCGGCTCGCGCCTTGGCCTCAACGCCCTGGAGACGCCGGCCAGCACCAGTAGCATCAGCACCGAGCAGATCCAGCAGCGCAACAACCTCACGGTGCAGGACGCCGTGACCCGTTCGCCGGGCATCACCTTTGTCGGCTCCCCGGGCGACGGCGGCACGGGCCTTTCTGCTCGCGGCTTTGCCGGGCACAGCTCGGTGATGACCCTGTTCGACGGCGCACATCTGTACACCGGCGCCGGCACCCAGACCTTCCCTGTCGACCCGTGGATGGTCGAGCGCATCGACGTGATTCGCGGCCCGGCTTCGGTGCTGCATGGCGAGGGCGCCACCGGTGCGGTGGTCAACGTGATCCCGAAAAAGCCGTTTGCCGGCGAAGTGCGTAACCACCTGCGCCTGGGGTACGGTTCGTGGGACCGCCAGCAGCTCGGCCTGGACAGCGGTGGCAGCCTCAGCGAACGCCTGAGCTACCGCCTGACCCTGAACCAGCAAGGGGGCAATGGCTGGGTCGACCGCACCCCTTCGCGCAGCCTGGCCCTGAGCGCCGCGCTGCGCTTCGACGCCAGCGACGACCTCAGTTTCACCCTTGCCCACGACCGTGGCGATGCGGAGCCAGCCAACTACTACGGCACGCCACTGATCGATGGCCACTACCGCAGCAGCCTGCGCAAAAAAAACTACAACGTGCAGAACGACGTGCAGCACTACGTCGATGAATGGACCCGGCTGAACACCGACTGGACGCTGAACGACCACCTCAGCGCCAGCAACCAGCTGTACTACATCAAGAGCCGCCGCCACTGGCGCAACGCCGAAGACTACAGCTGGGACGCCGAGCGCCAGCAGTTGCAACGCGGCAGCTACCTGGAGATCAAGCACAACCAGGAGCAGTTCGGCGACCGCCAGACCTTTACCTTCGACCACACCCTGTTCGGCCTGGCCAGCAAGACCGTGGTGGGCGCCGAGTACAACAAGGTGCGTTTCAACGTCGACAGCAATGCCCCCTACAACGACGTGGGCGGCGACTACATCGACCCGTGGCAGCCGCAACCTGGGTGGTTCCACAGCGCCTCGCCCCTGCGCCCGCAAACCTTGTCCACCACCCACACCTTCGCCTTGTTCGCCGAGAACCGCCTGCAGCTGAGCGATCGGTTGTCGTTGGTCACGGGCGTGCGCCGCGACCAGAACCACATCGACCGCGACAACCTGGTCGATGGCAGCCGCAGCGACCACAGCCTGCAAGGCGGCAACTGGCGCGTCGGCCTGGTGTATGCGTTTACCGACGACCTATCGCTGTACGGCCAGTACTCCACCAGTGAGGATGGGGTGAACAACCTCATCAGCCTCAGCCCGGCCCAGATGCGCTATGACCTGACCGAGGCGAAACAGACCGAGGTGGGCCTGAAGCAACGCTTCTGGGACGGTCGCGGTGAATGGACGTTGGCGGCCTACCACATCGTCAAGAAGAAGCTGCTGGTTGACGACCCGATCACCCACGAGAGGCAGCAGGCCGGGCAGCAGACGTCTGATGGCCTGGAAGCAACCCTGGAACTGGCGCTGGCGCATCAGTGGCAGGTGTCGGCGAACGCATCGCTGGTGCGCGCCAAGTATGATGACTTTGACGAAATGGTCGGTGGTGCAGCGCAGGACCGTGCGGGCAATCGCCCGGCCAATGTGCCACGGCGGACTGCCAACCTGTGGCTGAGCAAAGGCTTCGGGCAGCAGGTGGAGGCCGGCATTGGTGCGCGTTATGTGGATGAGCGCTTTGCCAATACTGCCAATACCCAGAGCGCGCCTGGGTACACCGTGGTCGATGCCAGTGTTGCCTGGCAAGTGCTACCGGACGTGCGGCTGGGGTTGCAGTTGAACAACCTGTTTGATCGTGAGTATGTGCAGTCGGCGTTCAGTGGGCAGCAGTGGTTGATGGGGATGCCACGATCGTACTTTGCGACGGTGGATTACAGCTTCTGATTCAGGTTGCCTGTACCGGCCTCTTCGCGGGCTCGCCCGCTCCCACAGGGATATCACAAACATTGAAAACTGTGGTGTACCTGTGGGAGCGGGCAAGCCCGCAAAGAGGCCGGCACAGGTAACACAAAACCCTCTACCAACCTCTAACCAATTAGCTATAAGATAACGTTTTACATGACATTCATTCCTATCAGCGACCCTCCATGACAAGCGCCAGCGCCACCCCCACCCTGCTCACCCAGCGCCTGCAGAGCATCGACGCCCTGCGCGGCCTGGTGATCCTGTTCATGCTCCTGGACCACGTCCGCGAAACCTTCTTCCTGCACCGTCAGGTCAGCGACCCGATGGCTATCGACACCACCGAGCCGTCGCTCTTCATCAGCCGCACGCTGGCCCACCTCTGCGCGCCAGTGTTTGTCCTGCTGACCGGCCTTTCGGCCTGGCTGTACGGCGAAAAGCATCAGGGCCGTGGCGATGTGTCGGCGTTCCTGTTCAAACGCGGTCTGTTTCTGGTGGCGCTGGAGTTTACGCTGGTCAACTTCGCCTGGACCTTTCAGCTGCCGCCCAGCGTCATCTACCTGCAAGTCATCTGGGCGATTGGCATCAGCATGATCGCCCTGTCGCTGCTGGTATGGCTGCCACGCGCCGCCCTGCTGACCCTGGGCGCAGTCATCGTCGCCGGCCATAACCTGCTCGACGGCCTGCACTTCGGCGTGGAATCGGCCTTGCATGTACCGTGGGCGATCCTGCATGACCGTGGCTGGCTGGCGTTTTCCGATACCCTGCGCCTGCGCACGTCCTACCCGGTGCTGCCGTGGATCGGCGTCATCGCCCTGGGCTACGGCCTGGGCCCGTGGTTCGCCCGTGGCAGCGAGGCCGGCGAACGTCAGCACCGCCTGCTGCTGGCCGGGCTGGTCGCGTTGCTGGGCTTTGTCGTGTTGCGAATGTTCAACGGCTATGGCGAGGCGCCCTGGAGCGGCTACCCAACCTTCACGCAAACCCTGATGAGCTTCTTCAACATCACCAAATACCCGCCGTCACTGCTGTTCCTGGCACTGACCCTGGGCTGCGGCCTGCTGTTGCTGCGCGCCTTCGAGCGCGCCGGCCAGGCCCGCTGGATCAGCGTGCTGGCGGTGTTTGGTGCTGCGCCGATGTTCTTCTACCTGCTGCACCTGTACGTGCTGAAGCTGCTGTACCTGGCCAGCGTGGCGCTGTTCGGCCTCAACCATGGCGACTATTTCGGTTTCGATGGTATCGCCGCCGTGTGGCTGGGTGCCGTCCTGCTGGCCGCGTCGCTGTACCTGCCGGTGCGCAAGTTCGCCCGCCTGAAAGCGCGCCGTCGCGACATCACCTGGCTGAAGTATTTCTAGCTGCAAGAGGTGGCAGCGTACGCCTGCTCGCTTCTGCTTGAAGCTTGAAGCCGAAGGCGTCTAAGATGCGGGCCGCCGGTTTCCACCACGGAATTAATAGGGAATCCCAGGCCCGCCAACACGGGCCAAACGGAACTGCCCCCGCAACTGTAGGTGCCGAGCCTGCTCCATCGATGCCACTGGGCGTAATAGCCCGGGAAGGCTGGAGCCGGGCCATGACGCACCAGTCAGGAGACCTGCCGGCCTACTTATACCAACCGGCGGGGTGTCCGGGATTGGCCATCTGTGTTGCCCCTGCCAACGGCGGGGCGCGGCGATGCCTGTCCGTGCGTTCCTCACCCGAACTGTCCGATAGGAGATCGCCCAGCATGCTGCCCCGTTTCGCCACCCTGCTCGCCGGCCTCGGCCTGACTGGCCTGGCCCAGGCCGCCGCCACCCATTACCCGCTTACCGTCGAGAATTGCGGCAGGCCGCAGACGTTCGCCCAAGCGCCGCAACGCGCCGTCACCATCGGCCAGGCCGGCACTGAAATGCTCTACGCACTGGGCCTGGGTGACAAACTGGCTGGCACCTCGTTGTGGTTCAACAACGTACTGCCCGAATACAAGGCGCAGAACGACAAGGTGCCGCGCCTGGCCGACAACGACCCAAGCTTCGAGGCGGTAGTGGGCAAGCGCCCGCAACTGGTCGCGGTACAGTTCGAATGGATGGTCGGCGCCCAGGGCGTAGTCGGCACCCGCGAACAGTTCGACGAACTGAAGATACCCACCTACCTGCTGCCGTCGGACTGCGAAGGCAAGGACAACCTGGTCGGCGCCGACGGTACTCGCCTGCAAGCGTTCCAGGTAGGCAGCATCTACAAGAGCGTCAGCCAGCTGGCCGAGATCTTCGATGTGCAAGACCGCGGCACTGACCTGAATGCCGAGCTTAAAGGCCGCCTGGACAGCGCCAAGGCACACCTGGCGGGCAAGGACCTGTCCGCCACCTCGGCACTGTTCTGGTTCTCCAGCGCCGACCTCGACATCGACCCGTACGTGGCCGGCCGCCAGGGCGTCGCCGACTTCATGCTGCGCACCCTGGGCGTGCGCAACGTGGTCGAGTCCACGGAGGAATGGCCCACCGTAGGCTGGGAAACCTTGGCCAAGGCCAACCCCACCTGGCTGATCATCGCGCGCATGGACCGTCGCCGCTTCCCCGCCGACGACTACCAGAAAAAGCTCGAATTCCTGCGTAGCGACCCGGTTACCCGCAACATGGACGCGGTGAAGCATGACCGCATCATCATCCTCGACGCCGACGCCATGCAGGCCGGCATCCGCCTGTTCAGCGGCCTGCAGACGTTGTCTGCCGCCTTTGCCAGCGGTAAAGCGGCCCAGTGATGATTCGCCTGTTACCTTGCATCGCGGTCGCCCTCGCAGCCCTGCTGGCCGCCTTGCTGGCCGGCACCGCCATGGGTGAAACCAACCTGTCGCCCCGTGTGGTTGGCCAGGTGCTGGCCAACCACCTGTGGCAGGCCGGCTACCCGGTCGACCCGATCGACGCCGGCATCGTCTGGAACTACCGCCTTACCCGCACCCTGGTCGCCGCTGCTTGCGGTGCCGGCCTGGCGACGTGTGGCGTGATCCTCCAGGCGCTGTTGCGCAACCCCTTGGCCGAGCCTTATCTGCTGGGGCTGTCTGCCGGCGCCTCGACCGGCGCGGTGCTGGTCGGCCTGCTGGGGCTGGGTGGCCTGGCATTGAGCATGTCCGCCGGGGCGTTCATCGGCGCACTGGCCGCATTCACCCTTGTTCTGGTACTGGCCCGCGCGGCCGGCCCCGGCAACAACAACGCCCAGGTCATCCTTGCCGGCATTGCCGGCTCGCAACTGTTCAACGCGCTGACCGCCTTTCTGATCACCAAGTCGGCCACTGCCGAACAGGCACGCGGCATCCTCTTCTGGCTGATGGGCAACCTCAGCGGGGTACGTTGGCCATCGGTGTGGCTGGCGGTGCCGGTGGCACTGTTCGGCCTGGTGGTGTGCCTGTTGCACCGCCGCGCGCTGGATGCTTTTACCTTCGGCGCCGATTCGGCTGCTTCGCTGGGCATCCCGGTGCGGCGCACCCAGCTACTACTAATCAGTTGCGCGGCGCTGGTGACGGCGGTGATGGTGTCCATCGTCGGTGCCATCGGTTTTGTCGGGCTGGTGATTCCCCATGCCCTGCGCCTGCTGCTCGGCCCCGGGCACAGCCGCCTGCTGCCCGCCAGCGCACTGGGCGGCGCGCTGTTCCTGATTGCCGCCGACGTGCTTTCGCGCACCTTGATTGCAGGCCAGGTGATCCCTGTGGGAGTGGTCACCGCGCTGATCGGGGCACCGGTCTTCGCGCTGATTCTGGTTAGCCGCCGGGGGCGCTCATGACCGTCATGACCGCTGTACAGGTTTCGCCCCTGAGTTGCCAGGGCCTGGGGTTGCAACTGGCCGGCAATACCGTGCTCAGCGGTATCGAGCTGAGCGTTGTCGCGGGTGAAACGCTGGGCATTGTCGGCCCCAACGGCTCAGGCAAGTCTTCGCTGCTCAAGTTGCTGGCCGGGCTGCGCAAGCCGGCCAGCGGCAGCGTGCAACTGCTGGGCGAACCGCTGGCACAGCTGCCCCGCCGCCGTGTGGCGCAGGCCCTGGCACTGGTCGAACAACAGGCCGACACCCTCGATGCAATCCGTGTGTTCGACGCCGTGGCCTTGGGCCGTACACCTTGGCTGTCAGCACTGGCTCCGTTCTCACAAGAAGACCGTGTCATCGTCGAGCAGGCGCTGGCTGACCTCGACGCCCTGCACCTGCGCACACGCCTTTGGGGCACATTGTCCGGTGGCGAGCGCCAGCGCGTGCACATCGCCCGCGCCCTGGCGCAACGGCCGCAAGTACTCTTGCTGGACGAGCCGACCAACCACCTGGACATCCAGCACCAGCTAAGCCTGCTGCAACAGGTTCAGGCCCTGCCGGTCACCACCCTGGTAGCGCTGCACGACCTCAACCAGGCGCTCACCTGCGACCGCGTGGCCGTACTCGACAAAGGCCACCTGGTCGCCCTGGGCAAACCCCTTGAAGTGCTCACCCCCGAGCGCCTGCTGAACACCTTTGGCGTTCACGCCCATTACCTTACCGACCCCTTCGACGGCGCGCGCATCCTGCGCTTTCGCGCCCCCTGAACCAGGACGTTCACCCGATGCCGCTGCGCCCTCTCGCCTTGCTGCTTGCCAGCACCCTGCTCGCCCCGGCCGCGCTGGCCGACGTGTACGAAGTGAAAATGCTCAACCGTGGCAGCGAAGGCGCGATGGTGTACGAGCCGGACCACTTGCGCATCGCGCCCGGCGACACCGTGCGCTTCCTGCCCACCCAGAGCGGGCACAATGCGGCCAGCGTGGCAGGCCTGCTGCCCACCGGAGCCAAGCCCTTCAAGAGCAAGCTGAACCAGCCGTTCGAACAGACCTTCAGCGAGCCGGGCATATACGGCATCCAGTGCATTCCGCACCTGGCGATGGGCATGGTGATGGTCGTTCAGGTAGGTGACGCATCGGCGACCGAACTGCCCGCCAACTTGCCGGCGCGGGCCAAGGCCCGCTTTGCTGCCCAGTTGCAGAAGCTTGAGGCCGCGCAATGAGCCGGTTGTTGTTGGCGCTGCCACTGCTGGGGCTGGCGCCCTTCGCCCAGGCCGACTCCGCACAGTCGCAAAGCAACGGTTTTGTCGAGGATGGCAGCTGGAGCATCCTCAACCGCAGCGTGTTCGACCAGCGCGACTACAAGCATGGCGGGCGCAACAGTTCCGCACGAAATACCGACAAGCCACGCAGCGAACGCAGCGGCAAGGCTGAAGAATGGGCCTAAGGTTTGATGGGTACCTTCCAGTCTGGCTTTACTCAAGGCCTGATAGGTGTCGGCGTAGATGCCCACGCCTACCTGGGCGTGCAACTGGACAGTGGCGGCGGCCGTGCGGGCAAGGCGCGCTTGCTGGGGGTCGATAACGACGGGCACCCAAAGAACGAATACAGCCGCGCAGGTGCGGCATTGAAACTGCGCATGGCCAATACCGTGTTGTCCTACGGTGAGCAGCGGATCAAGAACCCGGTGTTCAGCTCTTCCGACAGCCGCCTGTTACCCGAAACCGCCACCGGTTATTTCCTTACCAGCAACGACTTCAACACGCTCAAGCTGGTGGCCGGGCACTTCAACGAGAGCACCGACCGCAATGCCACAAGCCACGATCAGGGCTTTGTGGTGAACTACTCCAACGGCAAACAGGGCAACAGCTTCGACCTGGCCGGGGTGGTCTGGAACCCGGGCGCCCGCTTCAGCGGCAGCCTCTACACCTCGCGCTACGAGGACAGCTGGAACCAGCATTACCTGGGCAGTACCCTCAGCCATGCGCTGGATAACCGCCGCAGCGTCAGCCTGGACCTCAACCTGTACCGCACCACCGACACCGGCAAGGCGCTGTCCGGGCGCATCGATAACACCACCTGGAGCCTGGTATCGCGCTACAACCAAGGGCCGCACGGGTTCAGCCTGGGCTGGCAACAGGTAGACGGCAACACGCCGTTCGACTATGTGACGCGTGGCGCGATCTTCATTGCGAACGCGGTGCAGATGTCGGACTTCAACGCACCCAACGAAAAGTCATGGCAGGCACGCTATGACCTGAACATGGGGGCCTATGGGGTGCCAGGGTTGAACCTGACGGCGCTGTACGTGCGGGGGTTCGATATCGACGGCACACATGTCGACCCGACTGGCGGGTATGCGTACCTGGGGTATGCCAAGGGTGGCAAACATTGGGAACGCGACCTGGAGGCGCGGTATGTGGTGCAGAGTGGCAAGGCCAAGGGCACCACGTTCTCGCTGCGGCATAACATGCACCGGGGGAACACGGCGCAGGCGGAGCTGGATGGTGACCAAATTCGCTTGGCGGTGGAATGGCCACTTTCGGGTAGTTTCTGAGGTACGGTGTTGCCTGGATGGGGGCCGCATAGCGGCCCCAGTAACTTTCAGGCAACCGAGCTGCCTGCAGGCAGCAACCCCCACTCCACCCGTTCCTGAACGCTCATCGTCGCCAATACCTCGGCAAAGGTCTGCTCAAGCTCCGAACTGACATTGCCAAATACCCGGTAGTTGGTCAGCAGGTAGCGCTTCACCGTCCTCGGCCAGCGCCGTTCCTTGTGCGCCGCATTGATGATGCCTTTGGCATCATGCCGCGTCGCGCCACGCCACAAGTCCATCAACCTGTTCTCGAAATCGCCGAAGGTCCACAGGTCACTGCGGTCCTCGAACTCGTCCAGCAGTTTAAGTTTGTACAGGGCCATGTGTGGCATCGTGAGCCTCCCTCGGTGCAGTGAAAAAGCCTTGCATGAGGGAAGTTAATCAAGCCGGGCCGTCCTGGAAATGAACGCGTCGATCACGCAGAAAAGGCCGCTGTAGGGGCTTTCCCACAAATCACCGCAGCCGCAGCTGCATGTGCGTGGTCTGCCAGACCGGGGCTTGCTCCACGTCCACCACCGCAAACCCATGCCGTTCCCAGAACGTAATCGCACCCGGGAGAAACGGATGCGTATGCAGGTACAGGCAATCGATACCCGCCTGCACCGCCTGCTCGCGCAATGCACTGAACAACGCGCCAGCCAGCCCCTGCCTGCGATAGGCCGGCAGCACGAACAAGCGTACCACCTCCACTACCCGCTCGGCGTGATAGTCAAGCTGGGCAAAACGATGGTCATAGGGCACATAGCCGATCACCGCGACCAGCCGACCGTCATCGCGGGCTTCAAGAAAGCACCCCGCGCCGTCCAGGTAGGTTTCGGCAAAGTGCGCAAGGTCGTGCGGCAAGGGGGCCGCGACAAGCATCGGGAACAGCTCGCGGCGGGCGCTTTCGACAAACGCCACGACTTCGGCAATGGCGACGCGCGGTACAGGTTGCAGGGTCCGGTTCGGCATGGGGCTGCTGGCAATGGTTGGAGGGCTGGGTTCTACACCAGCGTGCCGGTCAAGGCAAATCACGGGGCTCGTCGCGGCCATGCGGACATCGGTATAATCGGCAGTCTTCACTGCCCGACCAGGCCACGCCATGCCTCGCTTCCAGAAGTTGCTGTTGCCCCTGCTGCTGACTGCCGCCCTTGCCGCCTGCGACCAGAAGCCCACCCGTGAACAACAGATAATCGCCCAGCTACCGCTGCAGGATGCCTACACGCACAATATCGAGCGCATGGCCACGCTGCTCGGCCGCACTCACCCGCAGCTGTCGCAAGCCACCATCCAGGGCGTACTGCGCAAATACCTCACCGTCGAGGACCAGCACCAGGACCTGTTCCGCCTCTACAGCGAACAGAATTTCAGCGACGCCGAGTTCGCCACCATCGTCGATGCCACCCAGGACCCGGCCAAGGCCCGCGCGCTGGAAGACACCGAAGCCGGCCGGCGCCTGAGCGAAAAGGTCACTGCCCTGATGCGCGAAACCGCCCGCGATGTGAAGGTGCAGGCGCTGGTCGAGCGACGCATGCAACAGGTGGAAGACGAGCTGAATGCGCTAGACAGGGCAGGCTCCTGAATGCAGCGCCCGTTCACGCGCTAGTGCATATGGCTGTTCCCATTTCTTAGCTATCTTCAAAGCCCGAGGTCAGGATTGCCACACGCCAAGCACGGATTGCGCCTGGATCTACGAACACTCATTCTGGTGCTCTGCGCCCTTACGGCCCTGGTCATGCTGTGCGCCAGCTATTTCGCCAGCTACCGCGTGCAGCGCCAGCTGCTGATCGACCACGCCCTGGAAGCCAACCGGGTGTATGCGACGAAACTGGCGGCCATCACCGAGACCTTCATCGGCAACGCCTTGCAGCAGCTTTCATTCAGCGCCGGTGTGCAGGGCCACCAGTTGAGCGACGCGGCAGCACTGCAGGTGGAGACCGACCGTGTACTGGGCCAGAGCATGGCCTTCAACTCCACGTTCGTGATCGATGCCAACGGCGTGCTGCTGGCGATTTCCCCAGCCTCGCTACGCCACTTTGTCGGCACCCGCATGCAGTCGCCGGGTGTGCAGGAAGCCCTGCACGAACGCCGCCCTCTGGTTTCCACACCCTACCTGTCGGCGGCCAACAACCTGGTGGTGGTGTTGTCGCACCCCATTTTCGACAGCAACGGCCGTTACCTCGGGTACGTGGGTGGCAGCCTGTACCTGCGAGAACGCAACATCCTCAACAGCCTGCTGGGCGAGCACTTCTACAAGGACGGCTCGTACCTGTATGTGGTTGACCGCAACCGTCGCCTGCTCTACCACCCCAACAGCCAACGGGTAGGCACCGTGGTGGAAGGCAACGCGCTGGTCGACCAACTGGCAACACTGGACAGCGGTACCCGGCAACTGACGAACAGCCTGGGCGTGGAAATGCTGGCCGGGTACGCTACCGTGCCCAGCGCCGCCTGGGGCGTGGTGGCGCAGCAGCCGCTGGCACAGACCGTAACGCCGCTGAGCCACCTGATTCTCAACGTAATCGGCACCTCCGCGCCCTTTGCGCTGGTGGGCAGCCTGCTGCTGTGGTGGCTGGCCCTGACCATTGCCCGACCACTCTGGCAACTGGCCGCCGGCGCCCGTTCGATGGACCGTGCCGGTACAGCCGAACGCTTGCACCGGGTACCCGCCTGGTACTTCGAGGCGGCCGAGCTCAAGCGTGCGCTGTTGTTCGGGCTGAACCTGCTGCAAGAACGCATCGGCAGGCTTGACCGTGATGCCCAGACCGACCCGCTGACCGGCCTGGGCAACCGCCGCAGCCTGGAACTTAGCCTGTCGTTGCTGGAAGCCGAAGGGCGGGCATTTGCGGCCATCGCGCTGGACATCGACCATTTCAAGCGGGTCAATGACAGCCATGGGCACGAGATCGGTGACCAATTGCTGCGCCAGCTGGCCGAGCTGATGCGCCGGTGTTGCCGCGAAGGGGACCTGCTGTGCCGCACCGGCGGCGAAGAGTTTCTGATGATGCTGCCGGGGGCCAGCCTGGAGGTGGCCGCTGTGGTGGCTGAGCGGTTGCGGGTTACCGTGCAGGATACGCCGCTGGAACCTGTGGGGGCGGTGACCATTTCGCTGGGGGTGGCGCGCTGGGGTGGCGAGGCAGGCGGAGAGCCTGTGGAAACACTGAGCGAGGCTGACCGGGCGCTTTACCGGGCCAAACAGGAGGGGCGCAATCGGGTGGTCATCGCCTGACCTGTGAGGCGGCAAAGATGAAACATGCAGTTGTAACAATGTCTGTCATAAAAATGTCGTGTTCCCGTCATAGGATTGACCTCAACCTGACATTTTCACTTCATGGATGAGCGTCTCATGCGTCGTGTGGTTTTCAATCAGAAAGGGGGCGTCGGCAAATCCAGCATCGCCTGCAACCTTGCGGCTGCCAGTGCCGCGGAAGGCTACCGGACATTGCTGGTCGACCTCGACCCACAAGCCAATGCCACCTACTACCTGACCGGCCTGGTGAACGACGACATTCCAGCCGGCATCGCCGACTTCTTCCGCCAGACCTTGTCACCGGTCACGGCCGCCGGCAAGAAGCACCGCGTGGCAATCACCGACACCCGCTACAGCAACCTGCACCTGGTCACCGCCAGCCCCGACCTCAGCGACCTGCAAAGCAAGCTGGAGAGCAAGTTCAAGATCAACAAGCTGCGCAAGCTGTTGGTGGAACTGGGCGAGGACTACGAACGGATCTATATCGACACCCCGCCAGCGCTGAATTTTTACACCTTCAGTGCGCTGGTGGCGGCCGAGCGTCTGCTTATTCCGTTCGATTGCGACAGTTTCTCGCGCCAGGCCCTGCACTGTGTCATGGCCGAGGTCGAGGAACTGCGCCAGGACCACAACCCGGCGTTGCAGGTAGAAGGCGTGGTCGTCAACCAGTTCGCCGGGCGTACTGCACTGCACCAGACCCTGGTCGACCAGTTGCGCGGCGAAGGCATGCCGGTGTTGCCGGTGTACCTGAGCAGTTCGATCAAGATGCGTGAATCGCACCAGGCGTCGGTGCCGTTGGTGCACCTGGCACCACGGCACAAACTGGCGATGGAGTTTGTCGATTTGCTGGATGTGCTGGAGCGGGCCGCCTGACAGACCTTGGGGGCTGCTTTGCAGCCCCAAAAACTCGCAGCAAAAGACCTACCCGACCATTCATCCGAATGGTAGATTCCTCGCCATGAAAACCACCCGACACATACGCACGCTGACGGCCTGGACGCTATACGCCAGCGTCCTGTTCAGCCTGCTGCTGTGCGGCCTGCACCATGGCCAGATGGGCGGGCTGCGCCTGGCCGGGCTGGAGGGCGGCTTCTGCTCGGTGAACAGCGAACACGGCGTGGCCATCGACCTGGACGGCGCCGGCGGTGACCAGCACATGGCCCAGCTGGACTGCCCGGTGTGTTCCTCGTTCGGCCTGGCGGTACCGCTCAGCAGCGGCGGCTGGTCGTTCACCGCGACGCAAGCCGTGGCCACCTCGCCCATCGTCGTGCGCAGCTGGGCACAACCGCCGCCGCGCTACCAACGCCCCGCCCTCAATCCCCGCGCCTCCCCCGCCGTCTTCCCCGCAGCCATACCTCATTACGCCTGACATCAGCCGGGTGCGGGTGCGCCTGCGCGCGCGCTCGCCGTCAGCCATGACCTTTGCGTGGAAGACACACAAACATGCTTCGCAAGACCTCTCTGGTGCTCCTCATGGGCACCTGCAGCTTCGCCTGCGCCGAAATCGCCCCCGTTGAACTGGGCGCCACCACCATCGACGGCGAACGCGATGCCGCCAGCGGTGTGCAACTGGACGAACCGATCCGCACCGGCTCGCGCCTGGGCCTCACCGCACGGGAAACACCCGCCTCGGTCAGCGTCTCGGACCGCCGCCTGATCGAAGAACGCGGCGCCAAGGACAGCCAGGACGTGATCAACGCCATGACCGGCGTGAACGCCTCGGCCAACCCAGGCTTTGGCGGCTTCGTGGCCTACCGTGGCTTTACCCAGAACCAGGTCACCCAGTTGTACAACGGCATCAACCTGGGCTACAGCAGCGCCACCCGGCCAGTGGACGCCTGGGTACTCGACCGCGTCGAGCTGATTGGCGGGCCGTCTTCATTCCTGCATGGTGCCGGTGCCGTGGGCGGTTCGATCAACTACATCACCAAACTCGCCAGCCGCGACCAGCAGACCATTGACGGGCGTATCCGCTATGGCAGTTTCGACGACAGCGAGGTGGCGTTCGGAATCAACCAGGCGCTGGCCAGCAAGCCCGCTGACGCCCGCCATTTCATGCGCCTGGACTTCAGCCGCGGCCAGGGCAACGGTTACGTCGACCGCAACGAACGGCACACCGACAGCCTGGCCTTTTCGCTGCTCAGCGACCTGGCCCCCAACCTCACCCACACCCTGGCGCTGGAGTACCAGGAAGACCGCGAAGACAGCCCCTACTGGGGTTCGCCGATCCTGCCGGGGCGCAGCACGATGAAGATCGACAACAGCCGCCGCTTCGAAAACTACAACGTCGCTGACGGCCGCTATGAGCAGCGCGTACGCTGGCTGCGCTCAATCCTCGACTACCAGGTCAGCGACAGCACCAGCGTGCAAAACACGCTGTACCACTACAACGCCCAACGCGACTACCGCAACCTTGAACGCTATGCCTACACCCCCACCGGCCAGGTGCGACGCAGCAGCCCTTACCTGCAGCGCCACGACCAGAACCTGCTGGGCGACCGCATCGAGCTGCGTCACGACAACCAGCTGTTCGGCCTGGCCAGCCAGTGGTCATTGGGGCTTGAATACTCACGCATGCGCCAGACTCTCTACCCCACTTCCGGCAGCTGGAGCGACGTGGTCGATGCCGAGCACTTCAACCCTGGCAGTTTCGATGACATCCCCGGGGTGAATGCCGGCCTGACCAAACTACGTCGCCACGAGGTGATCAACCGTGCGGTGTTTGCCGAAAACCGCCTGCAACTCACCGAGCGCCTGGCCCTGCTGACCGCCTTGCGCTACGACTACCTGGACATGGAAGTCACCAACTACGGCGCCGTGACGCCCACCTCGCCGGCCTATTTCGAACGGCGCTGGGAGCCGCTGTCCGGGCGTATCGGCCTGACCTATGCACTGACGCCTTCGGCCAGCCTGTATGCGCAATACAGCACCTCGGCCGACCTGCCCGCCGGCTCGCTGGCAGCCGCGACTTACTCCAATGTGGGGTTGTTCGACCTGTCCAAGGGCGAGCAATGGGAAGTGGGCAGCAAGTTCGACTTCCTCGACGGGCGCGGTGCGGCCACCCTGGCGCTGTATCAGATCGTGCGCAAGGACTTTGCCGTGCGCGACTCGAACGACGCCAACCTCACGGTCCAGGCCGGGCAGCAGACTTCACGCGGGGTGGAGCTGTCCGGGCGCCTGCAGGTAACGCCAAAACTGCTGGCCGAAGCCAACTACGCCTACGTCGATGCGCAGTACGACGAATTCAACGAGGCCGTCAACGGGGTATCGGTCTCGCGTAAGGGCAATGCACCAACCAACGTACCGGCCAATGTCGCCAACCTGTGGCTGACCTACAGCCTGTCGTCGGCGTGGTCGGTGGGCGCGGACGGGCGCTACGTGGGTTCGGTGTATGCCGACAACGCCAACAGCCTCAAGGCCCCGGCCTACACGCTGTTCGGCGCGTTTGCCCGCTACCGGCTGGACGAGCACACCACGCTGACCGGGCGGGTGCGTAATCTGACCGACGAGGTGTATGCCAAGCAGGCCTACAACAGCCAGTACTACATGGGGCCGCCGCGCACCTTCGAGCTGGCGTTGGACATGCACTTCTGAGCCAATGGCCTGTCTTGCATGAACATCCCGGCCTGAATTGGCTCTTGTGTGCGGCCTTGCGAACCACTCGCGGTTGATTCAGGTATCCCGAGGTCGCCCTCGATAAAGCACGCTCCAGCGCCCGGCGATCTACTGGCAAGCACAACAATGAGGGCGCGGCCCGACCGCGCCACGTTCATCATGCCTGCCAATGGAACCGGAGAGCACTCGCATGTCCGCACCTCATGAGGTATCCCCCGCCACCCTGCGCAGGGTGATCGCCGCCTCGGCCATCGGCAATTTCGTCGAGTGGTTCGACTTCGCCGTCTATGGCTTTCTCGCCACCTTGATCGCCAGTCAGTTCTTTGCCAGCGAAGACGCCGGCGTGGCCTTGCTCAAGACCTTTGCAGTCTTTGCCGTGGCCTTTGCCCTGCGCCCGCTGGGCGGGATCGTGTTCGGCGCGCTGGGCGACCGCCTGGGGCGCAAGCGCATCCTGTCGCTGACCATTTTGCTGATGGCAGGCTCCACCACCCTGATCGGCCTGCTGCCGACCTACGCCAGCATCGGCTTGGCCGCCCCTGCGTTACTGACCTTGGCGCGCTGCCTGCAGGGTTTTTCTGCCGGCGGCGAGTATGCCGGGGCCTGCGCGTACCTGATGGAGCATGCGCCCAACGACAAGCGCGCCTTCTATGGCAGCTTCGTGCCGGTCTCGACCTTTTCTGCCTTTGCCTGTGCAGCGGTCATTGCCTATGGCCTGGAGGCCAGCCTGTCGAGCGAGGCGATGAATGCCTGGGGCTGGCGCATTCCGTTCCTGATCGCCGCTCCGCTGGGGCTGGTCGGTTTGTACCTGCGCTGGCGCATGGAAGAAACCCCGGCGTTCCGTGAAGCCATCGCCCAGGGCAAAGCGCACGAGCATTCGCCTCTCAAGGAAACCCTGCGCAATCATGGCCGGGCCATTCGCAACCTGGGGGCGTTCATTTCGCTGACTGCGCTGTCGTTCTACATGTTCACCACCTACTTCGCCACCTACCTGCAACTGGTGGGCAACCTGACCCGCGCGCAATCGCTGCTGGTGACCACCGTGGCGCTGCTGTTCGCCGCCGTCGGCTGCCCGTTGGCCGGGGCGTTCTCGGACCGGGTGGGGCGACGCAAGACCATCGCTTTTACCTGCCTGTGGGTGATGCTGTGCGTGTTCCCGGCGTACTGGCTGGCCAGTTCGGGCTCGATGTCCGGCGCGCTGATCGGGGTGATCCTGCTGGCGGTGGGGGCGTTGTGCAGTGGTGTGGTTACCGCAGCGCTGCTGTCGGAAAGTTTCCCTACCCGCACCCGCTATACCGCTTCGGCAATTACCTACAACGTGGCCTACACCCTGTTTGGCGGTACGGCGCCGCTGGTGGCAACCTGGCTGATCGGGCAGACCGGCAGCAGCCTGGCACCGGCCTTTTACCTGGTGGTGATTGCGCTGGTGGCGTTGGTGGGGGGGTTGGCGTTGCCGGAGACTTCACGGATTTCGTTGCATGATGAAGTGGGAGCCGACCGCGTGCAGCCTGAAGCCCGTAGTACCGTTTGAGATATGTGGGGCTGCTTTGCAGCCCCAAATTTTCAGCCTTCCTGCACCTCTTCACGCCGATACGCCCACTGATACAACGCCGGCAACACCAGCAACGTCAAAGCAGTCGAAGACAGAATCCCGCCAATCACCACCGTCGCCAGCGGCCGCTGAACCTCCGCCCCGGTCCCGGTCGCCAAGGCCATCGGAATGAACCCCAGCGACGCCACCAGCGCAGTCATCAAGACTGGCCGCAAGCGCGTCAGCGCGCCCTCTTCCACGGCCGCCCGCAGGGTACGCCCTTCTTCGCGCAACCCACGGATAAAGGCAATCATCACCAGCCCGTTGAGCACCGCCACGCCTGACAGCGCAATGAACCCCACACCCGCCGAGATGGACAGCGGAATGTCCCGCAACCACAGCGCCAGCACCCCGCCGGTCAAGGCAAACGGGATGCCGGTGAACACCAGCAGGCCATCCCTGAGGTTGTTGAACATCATCAGCAACAGCGCCATGACCAGCAGCAATGCCACCGGCACCACCACCTGCAAGCGCTCGGCCGCCGACTGCAGCTGCTCGAACTGGCCACCCCAGCGCGTCCAGTAGCCCGGTGGGATCTGAACCTGGCCAATAAGTGTCTGTTCAGCCTCTTCGACAAACGAGCCCAGGTCGCGCCCACGCACGTTGGCACTGACCACCACCACGCGCTTGCCATCCTCGCGGCTGACCTGGTTCGGCCCCAGTTGCAGGTTCAACGTGGCCACCTGCGACAGCGGAATAAAGCCGATTTGCGCAGCGCCGGCTGTGGCACTGGCCGGCACCGGAATCAGCAGGCTGCCCAACCCGTCCACATCGGTGCGCAAGGTTTCGGGCAGGCGCACCACCATATCGAAGCGGCGGTCACCTTCATACAGCGTGCCTGCCGTGCGCCCCCCTACGGCGATGGCGATGGCGTCCTGCACGTCACCCATGTTCAGGCCATGGCGGGCGGCCTTGTCACGGTCGATGTCGATGGTCAGCACGGGCAGGCCGGTGGTCTGCTCAACCTTCACCTCAGACGCACCCGGCACGCGCTGCAGGCTGCTGGCGATTTGCGCGGCGGTGCGGTTGAGCACGTCCATGTCGTCTCCGAACAGCTTTACCGCCACATCGCTGCGCACCCCGGAAATCAGCTCGTTGAAGCGCAACTGGATCGGCTGCGACAGCTCGTAGTTGCTGCCCGGTACGCTGGCCGCCGCACGTTGTACTTCGGCAATCAGCTCGTTACGCGGCTTGCCCGGGTCCACCCACTGCTCGCGTGGGCGCAACATCACGTAGACGTCGGAAATGTTCGGGGGCATCGGGTCGGAGGCGATCTCGGCGGTGCCGGTGCGGGCAAACACCCGCTCCACTTCCGGCACCTGGGCGATGATCGCCTGCTCCAGGCGCTGTTGCATGTCCACCGACTGCGACAGGCTTGTACCCGGCACGCGAAGGGCCTGCAAGGCAAAGTCGCCCTCGCTGAGGCTGGGGATGAACTCGCTGCCCATGCGGCTGGCCATTACACCGGACAACAGCACCAGAGTGGCCGCTGCGGTAAACGCCAGCTTGCGCCGGCCCAGCACCCAGGCCAGCACCGGGGCATAACGCTGGCGCGCCGTGCGCATCACCAGGCCTTCTTCTTCCTTGACCTTGCCGGTGACGAACAGGGCGATGGCCGCCGGCACAAAGGTGACCGAGAGAATCATCGCACCCAGCAGGGCCATGACCACGGTAAAGGCCATGGGGTGGAACATCTTGCCCTCGACCCCGGTCAGGGCAAAGATCGGCAAATAAACCACCATGATGATCAATTGCCCGTAGATCAGCGGCCGGCGCGCTTCGCGGGCGGCGGCAAACACCTCATGGAAGCGCTCGCTGCGGGTCAGCATGCGGCCATGGCGTTGCTGGGCGTGGGCCAGGCGGCGGATGGCGTTTTCCACGATCACCACGGCGCCATCGACGATGATGCCGAAGTCCAGCGCGCCCAGGCTCATCAGGTTGGCGCTGACCTTGTTGCTGAACATGCCGGTGAAGGTGAACAGCATCGACAGTGGGATGACCATGGCGGTGATCAGCGCAGCGCGGATGTTGCCCAGGAACAGGAACAGCACGGCGATGACGAGAATGGCGCCTTCAACCAGGTTTTTCTTCACCGTGGCGATGGCTTTTTCCACCAGGTTGGTGCGGTCGTACACGGTCACCGCCACCACGCCCTTGGGCAGGTTGCGGTTGATCTCGACCAGTTTGGCGGCAACTGCCTGGGACACTGTGCGGCTGTTTTCACCGATCAGCATGAACACCGTGCCCAACACTACTTCACGGCCGTTCTCGGTGGCCGCGCCCGAACGCAACTCTTCACCCAGGCCAACCTCGGCCACATGGCTGACGCGGATCGGCGTGCCGTCCACGCTGGATATGACGATATTGGCGATGTCTTCGGCCGAGGCCACCTGGCCCGGCGCCCGGATCAGCAACTGCTCGCCATTGCGTTCGATGTAACCGGCACCCACGTTGGCGTTGTTGCGCTCCAGCGCGCCGATCAGGTCGTTGAGGGTGAGCTTGTAGGCCGCCAGCCGCTTGGGCTCCGGTGCAATCAGGTACTGCTTGGCATGGCCGCCGATGCTGTTCACTTCGGCCACCCCCGGCACATTGCGCAGCTGCGGCTTGATGATCCAGTCCTGGATCACCCGCAGGTCGGTAGGTGTGTAGGGCGTGCCATCCTCCTTCAGGGCGCCCTGTTCGGCTTCCACGGTCCACAGGAAGATCTCGCCCAAGCCGGTGGAAATTGGCCCCATGCCCGCCTCAATACCCTCGGGCAACTGCTCGCGGGCCACTTGCAGACGCTCGTTGACCAGCTGGCGGGCGAAGAACAGGTCGGTGCCGTCATCGAAAATGACCGTGACCTGCGACAGGCCCGAGCGCGACAGCGAACGGGTCTGCTTCAGCCCTGGCAGGCCCGCCATGGCCGTCTCGATGGCAAAGGTAATGCGCTGCTCGGTTTCCAGCGGCGAGTAGCCGGGTGCGGCGGTGTTGATCTGCACCTGGACGTTGGTGATGTCCGGTACAGCGTCGATCGGCAGTTTCTGGTAGCTGTGGATACCCACCGCGGCCATCAGGACCACGGCCAGCATCACCACCAGGCGCTGCTCGATGGCGAATTGGAACAGGCGTTCGAACATGCAGGCGTCCCCGTGATCAGTGGCTGTGCTCGGCCGAGCCTTTGCCCAGTTCCGACTTGAGGACAAAGCTGCCGGCGGCGGCCACCTGGGTACCGGCGGCAAGACCGTCAGTGATTTCTACCTGGCCAGCGTCGCGTCGGCCGGTTTTCACCGGGCGAGCCTCGAAACCTTCTTCAGTGCGGGCAAACACAACGGTTTGCTCTTCCCAGGTTTGCAGGGCATTTTCCGACACCACGACAGCAGCATTGAAGCGTTCGACGCTGACAGCCACATTGACGAACAACCCGGGGCGCCAGGCGCCGTTGGGGTTGGTCAGGGTGGCACGCACAGTGGCGGCACGGTTCTGCTCGCCAAGCAGGCTGCCAACGTAGTTGACCTTGCCCTCGACCTGGGCACCCAGGTCCGGTGCGCTGACCGTGACATTGCGGCCGGTCACCACCTTGTCCAGGTCACGCGGGGCCACGGCGAAGGTAGCCCACACCCGGCTCAGGTCAGACAACGTGAACGCATTGCTGGTCTCATCGACCACTTCGCCCACGGTCAGGTGCTTTTCCACCACCACCGCATCGAACGGGGCGCGCAGCTCATAGCGGTTGCCAGCGCCAGCCGGGCCCACGGCGGCGACCTTCTGCCGGGCGTTGGCCAAGGCGATCTCGGCCTCCTGCAACGCCTGGCGTGCCTGCAGGTAATCCTGTTCGGCGCTGATGCGTTCCTGCCACAGCTGCTGTTCGCGCTGGAAGGTCAGGCGCGCCAATTCCAGGCGGCGCTGGGCGGCCTGCTGCTCGCTGCGCAGGTCCGAAATCTGCTGGCTGGCGATCACCGCCAGTACCTGCCCGCGCTTGACCGCCTGGCCCAGCTCGGCCTGCACCGCCTCGACCACGCCGGGTACACGCGGCACCACGTGGGCCGTACGGTCTTCGTCGAAGCGGATTTCCCCCGGAAAACTGATAGCGGTACCCAGTGCCTGAGGGCCGGCGGTAACCAACTGCACACCGGCGGCCTCGATCTGGGCGATGGACAGGTGCAACTGGCCCTCTTCTTCGCCGTGGCCCTCCTCTTCGTGGCCTTCGCCGGCTTTCTCGGTGCCATGGCCGTGGTCGTCTTCGCCGTGGTCATCGTGCCGGGCCTCTGTTTTCGACGCCTGGCCGAGGTTGCCGGTCCAGGCCAGGCCGCCCAGCCCGAGCGCGGCCATAGCGGCAACCAGAAGGGCTATCTTGCGTGGGTTAGTCATTGTTGCTCCTGCTGTTCAAGGGGGTGCTCAGGCCATCGATGTCGCCATAGATCCGCTCGACCTGCGCCCGTGCATCGGTCGCCGAGGCCAGTGCTTCGAGGTACAGCCCCCGTGCCTCGATCAGCGTGCGCTGGGCGTCAAGCACATCGAGGAAGGCGAACTTGCCCATCTCGAAGCCACGGGTGGCGGTGTCCACGGCCTGCTGCGCAGCCGGCAGAATGGTGCGGTCGTAGGCGTCCACCTCCTGCATCGCCGTGTGCCACTGGCTGACAGCGCTACGGGTTTCACTGCGCAGGCGCAGCTCCACGGCGTTACGCAAGTCACGCGCCTGGTCGGCGCGGCGTGCGGCTGACATCACGTTGCCCTGGTTGCGGTCGAACAATGGCAAGGGCATCGACAGACCGACCACGTTGACGCGTTCGCGGTCCTCGCGGCTGTACTGGCTGCCGAGGCTGACGGTGAGGTTGGGAATGCGCTGGGCCTTTTCCGATCCCAAGGCGGCTTCACCACGCTCGACCTGGGCGGCGGCCAGGCGCCATTCGACCGTTTGCTCGACCCGGTCGAGCAAGGTGTCGGCCCTGGGCGCAACGCCAGGTGAAAGGTTGGCGGCCTGCAACCGGTCGAAACCTGCCAACGGGCTGCCGGTCAGGCGTGCCAAGGCCTGGTAGGCCACACCGCGCTGGGTTTGCGCGCGCCGCACTTCGGCCTGGGCCTGGGCCAGTTGCACCTGGGCACGGGTGGCCTCTACAGGTGATGACTGGCCAGCGGTGACCCGCCCCTGTACCACCCGCAGCCCGCGCTCGGTCAATGCCTGCGACTGCTGCGCCAGTTCCAGCGCGGTCTGCGCCCGCAAGGCGGCATGGAAGGCCTGCACCACATCAGCCCGCAGGCCATTGCGCTGGCGCTCCAGGTCGAGTTGGGCAATGGCCTGGCCGGCACCGGCCACCGCAATACGTGCGCCGCGCTTGCCGCCCAGCTCCAGCGGCTGGCTGAGGGTGACGGTGGTGGTGCTAGTGTCGCGGCGAGTGTCTTCGACCTCCCAGGACAACTCAGGGTTGGGGATCAACCCTGCCTGGCGCCGCTCGCCGTCGGCAATGCCGACTTCGCGGCCGGCGGCGGCCAGTTCCGGGTTCTGGGCAAAGGCGGCGGCAAGCGCCTGGGGCAGGCTCAGGCTCTGGCTGGCCTGGGCGCTGGTGGCGCTGGCCAGCAACAGGCAGAGCAAGGCGATCTTGCGGGGGATGGGCACGAACAAATCCTCGTCGACGCGTGTAGGCGAGGGACTGTAAAAAGCCGTGCTTATCGAGGCGGTGTCGGGAACATTACAATTTTGTAAGGTTTGGCTGCGTTCGATAATCGCCCACTTTCCCGGTGCGACGGTCTCGCCCAATTGACGGAACTAACCAGTCAGTACAAAACTACGCGCATCCAACAACAACAAAGCGACGCCCGTCATGAAGCCCCTTATTCTTGTGCTCAACGGCCCTAACCTGAACATGCTGGGCACCCGCGAGCCTGCCCAATATGGCCACGAAACCCTTGCGGATCTGGCGCAAAGCTGTGCCGATACTGCCCATGCCCACGGCCTGGAACTCGAATTCCGGCAAACCAACCACGAAGGCGAACTGATCGACTGGATTCACGCCGCCCGCAACCGCTGCGCCGGTATCGTGATAAACCCCGGCGCCTGGACCCACACCTCGGTGGCCATCCGCGACGCCCTGGTGGCCAGCGAACTGCCGGTCATCGAAGTGCACTTGTCCAACGTGCACAAGCGTGAGCCGTTCCGTCACCTGTCGTTCGTATCGTCCATCGCCGTCGGTGTCATCTGCGGCCTGGGCAGCCATGGCTACCGCATGGCCCTCAGCCACTTCGCCGAACTGTTCCAGGAGCGCATGGCATGAGCCAGCACGCCATCCTCGCCGGCCTGATCGGCCGTGGCATCCAGCTGTCGCGTACCCCTGCCCTGCACGAACACGAAGGTGATGCCCAGGCTTTACGCTACTTGTATCGGCTGATCGACGCCGACCAGTTGCAGCTGGACGACAGCGCCCTGCCCGGCCTGCTCGATGCCGCGCAGCACACCGGCTTCACCGGGCTCAACATCACCTACCCGTTCAAACAGGCGATTTTGCCGCTGCTCGACGAGCTGTCGGACGAAGCCCGGGGCATCGGCGCGGTGAATACCGTGGTGCTCAAGGACGGCAAACGGGTCGGCCACAACACTGACTGCCTGGGCTTTGCCGAAGGCTTGCGCCGTGGCCTGCCCGACGTGGCACGCCGCCAGGTGGTGCAGATGGGTGCCGGCGGCGCCGGTTCGGCGGTGGCCCATGCCCTGCTGGGTGAAGGGGTCGAGCGGCTGGTGCTGTTCGAAGTGGACGCGGCCCGTGCGCAGGCACTGGTGGACAACCTGAATGCCCATTTCGGCGCAGGGCGCGCCGTGGTTGGCAGCGACCTGGCCGCGGCTTTGGCCGAGGCAGACGGACTGGTCAATACCACGCCGGTGGGCATGGCCAAACTGCCAGGCACGCCGCTGCCGATCGAGCTGCTGCATGCGCGCTTGTGGGTGGCTGAGATCATCTACTTCCCGCTGGAAACCGAACTGCTGCGCGCGGCCCGGGCGCTGGGATGCCGCACGCTGGATGGCAGCAACATGGCGGTGTTCCAGGCGGTGAAGGCGTTCGAGCTGTTCAGCGGGCGCCAGGCGGATGCGGCACGGATGCAAGCGCACTTTGCCAGTTTTTCCTGACTGATCGGTGTTGGCTGCTTCGCGGGCTTGCCCGCTCCCACAGGTATTGCGCAAAATTCACTGATTGCGCATGTCCTGTGGGAGCGGGCAAGCTCGTGAAGAGGCCGGCACAGGGCCAGTCACCCTTTCTCATCCAGCAAAGCCTGTATCACCCGTTCCTGCCCGCCATAATCCCCTTCGCCAAAGTGCACATGGCGCACCTGCCCCTTGCGGTCGACAAAGTAATGCGCCGGCCAGAACTGGTTGCCCCAGGCATTCCACACGTCGTAATCGTTGTCCACCGCCACCGGATAACCGATCCCCAGCCCGGCCACCTTGTCCCGCAAAGTGCCTACATCATGCTCGTAGTCGTACTCCGGCGTATGCACGCCCACCACCACCAGCCCCTGGTCGGCATAGCGCCGCGCCCAGTCGTTCACATGCGGCAGGCTGCGCTGGCAGTTGATGCAGTCCCAGGTCCAGAAGTCCACCAGCACCACCTTGCCCTTGAGCGCCGGCCCATCCAGCGGTGTCGAGTTGATCCACTGGCTGGCCCCCGACAGCGACGGCATCGCACCGTAGCTGTCGCGGGCCATCAGGTGCCCGGCCAGACCAAGTCCCGTCAGTGCCAGGGCAATACCCCCCACCTTCAGCATCAGGCGGCGATCAATTCTCATGGCAACCGCCGGTGGCGTAGGTGCGGTACTGCACGCTTTGCTGCTGGCCCTTGGAGTCGAGGTAGTCCATGCGGGTGTTCACCAGGCCGCAGGCGTTGCTCTGGTCATCCTGCACCGAGAGCACTTTCCTCACATCCAGGTGGTCGCCGTAGCGGTACTGCATGGCACCGGCATCGCCCATGGGGGCGGTGGCGGCCTGGGCGGCGATAGCGCCGAAGCTGAGCACGGCGAACAGGCTGGCGCTGGCGAAGGTCTTGACGTTCATGGCATCTCTCCTGAGTAACACTTGGGTATGGGAAGTTGTGCTTCCCGGTCGAGAGCCATTTCACGCCTGCCAGGTATCCCGTATGTGTCGTCCGAGGCTGTGATGTGCTTCCTGCTGTATCTGTACAAGTGCCAGATACACTGCAATACAAAACCCGGCAGGCAAGCGCGAACGCGCTCGGTACACTGCGCCCCCCCCCTTTACACAGGAACGCTGCGCATGGAACACGTCGATCACATCCTGATCGTCGACGACGACCGCGAGATTCGCGAACTGGTCGGCAACTACCTGAAGAAGAACGGCCTGCGCACCAGCATCGTCGCCGACGGCCGGCAGATGCGCGCCTTTCTGGAAGCCAACAGCGTCGACCTGATTGTGCTCGACATCATGATGCCCGGTGACGACGGCCTGCTGCTGTGCCGCGAGTTGCGCGCCGGCAAGCACCGCAACACCCCGGTGTTGATGCTCACCGCACGCAACGACGAAACCGACCGCATCATCGGCCTGGAAATGGGCGCCGACGACTACCTGACCAAACCGTTCTCCGCCCGCGAGCTGCTCGCCCGCATCAACGCCGTGCTGCGCCGCACGCGCATGCTGCCGCCCAACCTGACCATCAGCGAAAGCAGCCGCCTGCTGGGTTTCGGCCAGTGGCGCCTGGACACCACCGCGCGCCACCTGCTCGACAGCGAAGGCACCCTGGTGGCCCTTAGCGGCGCCGAGTACCGCCTGCTGAGGGTGTTCCTCGACCACCCTCAGCGGGTACTCAGCCGCGAACAGTTGCTCAACCTGACCCAAGGCCGCGAGGCCGACATTTTCGACCGCTCCATCGACCTGCTGGTCAGCCGCCTGCGCCAACGCCTGGGCGACGACGCCCGCGAGCCCAGTTGCATCAAGACCGTGCGTAGCGAGGGCTATGTGTTCTCGTTGCCCGTGCAACTGCTCGAGTCGCCATCATGAAGTGGCCACGCACCCTGGCATCACGCCTGGCGCTGATCTTCTTCACCGGCCTGGTGCTGGCGTACGGCCTTTCGTTCGGCTTGCAGGCCTACGAGCGCTACATCAGCAGCCGCTCGATGATGCTCACCAACCTGGAACAGGATGTGGCCACGTCGGTCGCCATCCTCGACCGCCTGCCCGCAGCCGAACGTGCCGCCTGGCTGCCACGCCTGGAGCGGCGTACCTACCGCTA
The DNA here is from genome assembly GCF_043103635.1 of Pseudomonas sp. yb_9. Lineage (NCBI taxonomy): Bacteria > Pseudomonadati > Pseudomonadota > Gammaproteobacteria > Pseudomonadales > Pseudomonadaceae > Pseudomonas > Pseudomonas sp. yb_9. The sequence goes on from NZ_JBICKA010000010.1 coordinate 70,419, forward strand.
CCGCCTGGACCACGGCCTGACAGGCGAGGCGATGCCTAGCAGCGACCCGCCCATGGCCGCCGAGTCGATCGTGAAGGCCATTGGCAGCGACTACCGCCTGACCTTTCAGGAAATACCTGGGCCGAACGCGCACTTCCAGGCGCACCTGAGCCTGGCCGACGGTGCGCCGCTGACCATCGACGTGACCCCGTCGCCGGTCCCGGTGGCCCGCTGGCTGCCCGTGGTATTGCTGATTCAGCTGGCCGTGCTGCTGCTGTGCACCTGGCTGGCAGTGCGCCTGGCCATCGGCCCCCTCACCCGCCTGGCCCACGCCGTGGACAACCTCGACCCGGACAAACCCGGTGTGCAACTGGATGAAAGCGGCCCGCGCGAGGTGAAGTACGCCGCCGTGGCCTTCAACGCCTTGCAGGCGCGCATCGCCGCCCACCTCAAGGAGCGTATGCAACTGCTGGCAGCCATTTCTCACGACCTGCAAACGCCGATCACACGCATGAAGCTGCGCGTTGAAGTGATGGACGATGGGGTCGAGAAAGACAAGCTGTGGAGCGACCTGGGTGAAATGGAGCACCTGGTGCGCGAAGGCGTGGCCTATGCCCGCAGCATGGACACCAGCACCGAAGCACCCTGCCGGGTCAACCTCGATGCCTTTCTTGATAGCCTGGTGTTCGACTACCAGGACAGCGGTGCCCAGGTCGAGCGCCACGGCAGCACGGGCAGCCTGCTGGAAACCCGCCCGCATGCACTGCGCCGGGTGCTGGTGAACCTGGTGGACAACGCCCTCAAGTTTGCCGGCGCCGCCGAACTGGAGGTGTGCCGCGAGGGCGGCACGACCGTAATCCGTGTGCTCGACAACGGGCCAGGGATTCCCGGCGGCGAACTGGACGAAGTGCTCAAGCCGTTCTACCGGGTAGAGGGTTCACGCAATCGCAGTACGGGGGGTACCGGGCTGGGGTTGGCCATTGCCCACCAGTTGATCCAGGCGATGGGCGGCCGGCTGACCTTGAGCAACCGAGAACGTGGCGGATTGTGCGCGCAGATCGAACTGAAATGACTGGCTTTGGTGGGGGCGGGTGTCGCCTGAGGCTTCGGTACAAACCGATACACAACCCCATCACCCCCGACACACTGCAGATACTCCACCCCCACACACTCCCAGCCACATAACCTGATTCTGGGAGCCCCTTGATGAAAGCACTTACTTTCGCCACCTTCGACCGCTTCGGCACCTGGAGCGCCGACCTGCCACTGCGGCTGTTCCTGGCTTGGGAGTTTTTTGAATCCGGCCTTGAGAAGTTCAATGGCAACAACTGGTTCGCCGACCTGCAAGGCCGCTTTCCGTTCCCCTTCAACCAGCTGCCCGCCGAGCTGAACTGGCAGCTGTCGATGTGGGCCGAGCTGGTGCTGCCGTTGCTGCGATGCAGCTCCACTGTGGTTGGAAAGTGGAGCCATTAAGCCGTTGCGGTTTGTCGTGAATGTATCGCGCCAGGCGCGCTTTTGTATGGGAGCGGGTCTGCAGCGCGGGCAGATACAGTGGGATACACAACGCCCGGTAACGGGCCCCAAGCTACCTTGGGGCCAGGACGCGTGTTCAGTCTTCCAGCGGTTTGGGTGGGGCCGCCGGTTTGGCTGGCTTGGCCGGTTTGCTGTCCTTGGCCTTTGCGTCCGGCGCCGCGGCCACAGGTTCGGGTGCGGTCACCGCCTTTTCGCTGGCGGGCAATTCATCGACCGCCTTGAAAATCGCCTGCGGGTCGATAGGTTCACCGCTTTCGTCATCCTTGAGCATGTGCCGTTCGCCGTCCTTGCCCACCAGAATCACCTTGGTGCCCTTGCTCGCGCCCAGCTTGAGCTCGCGGATCAGGGCCATGGTGGTCTGCTGCTCGAGGTTTTTGTCCTCGCGCTTGCCCATCATGTTGGCGACGCTGTAGAGCACCAGGTTGCGCTCTTTGAAGGCGGCCTGGATGGCCGGGTCTTCCAGTGCCTTGTTCAACCCGCGCAAGGTCGGGTCGGCAGTGCTCGGGGCAATCACCACCAATGGCCTGGCCTTGCCCAGCTCCTTGGCCAGGGGTGCATCACTGTCTGCGGCAAACAAGGGGCCGGCAACAGCTAGCAAGGTAGCGAGAGTCAGTGACCGGACGAGCATGCGTATCTCCTTATTGTCTCGATATACCAATGACTACAGATCACGGAGAAAAATCCGACAAGGAGCCTAAACCACTTCACTCAAGAACGGGCCGTGGAAAAGTAACTGTCGATTTCCAAGTGTTCTGAAGCCAAGGCGACAGAGCGGACACAAGCTCCTGTCACCTTGACTGAGCATAGCCCAAAGCCGCTTCGCACAGGGGCAGGCCACCCCTGCATTGAGCCGCCATCAGCGCACATGAACGCCTGGGTCTTCTGGCCCCACTTCCATGGCACGAATGGTCAACTCCAGCATCAGCCCCCTGCGTGCAGCACGCTGGGCGTCACGAATAGCATCTGCCTGCTCGAGCATCTCACCCTCAGGGAGCGCTTCATCGTCAAGGACCGTTTCAAGCTGCCGCCTGAACGGCCGGTCAACTTCGGCGAACCGGTCAGGATAAGTACGCTCCAGGTGCGCCTGCCAAAATTCACGGTCAACCATCGAGCGGGCGAGCTCATCCCGGGTTTCGGCATCCAGCACTGCCGCTTGCGCCGCCGCCAGGTCCGCCTGGAGAACCCCTGAAATAGCATGGAAGCTCATATCACCCACCTGCAGGGGCAAGTCGAGCGGTTCCCTCAGCCCAACCCTGAAGGCCAAACCGACCTCACTTCCCTCTTGCTCCCTGCCATGTTCGAGTGCCCATCGGGTAGCAAACCTGTCGACCGCATCCTGGCGCCATAAACATCTTCCCAGCCGAAGCAGGGCGCGTTCGTCCTTTCCTTGAGCGGCATGTTCAACTTGCCACACGAGCAGGTTCAGTTCGAGATTGCTCAAGCACCAGGTTGCACCATCCTGGCCCCCCCATTCATCATTGGCCACGGACAACAGGTGCTCCCGCAATTCCGGCGTGATGGCCATCGCTTGCAACACCGCCATCACCCGATTACCCATCGCCCGCGCATTGACGCGAAAATCCTCGGACATCAACAGTTGCCTGAGGACGCGGAAAAACCGCTCGGACTCCGTCCCTGCATCCAGGGAATCCCAGGCTGCGAGCATCAAGCCGCGATGCTCCGGGGCCACCGCATCCCCCCATACTTCACGCGCGTGATCCAGCCGCAGCAGCGCTTGCTCCTCGTCGACGACAAGTTGCTCGCTCCTCAGCGAAGCCTGCAACCGCTCTGTCTGTGCTTCACCCAAGGGGTTGCCACTCAGGCGGATCCTTCGACGGCGCCATACGGGTAACTGGTAGTAATGCTCCGGCACCTGCCGGATCCGGTTTTCCCGCAAGTCAACAGCCACCAACTGATCGCGGTCGAAAATGCCTGGGGGAAGCTGGGTGATTTGTGTGTCGCGAAGGCTCAGCCAGCGCAGTTCGGTCAACCCGGCCAACGTGAACCCCCGCCGCAGTGGATTGTGGGACAGGTCGAGGGATTCCAGGCCAGTACAACAGGCCAGTGTGGCGGCTTGCTGCAGGTTCAGGCCAATGCGGTTGTTGGTAAGGCTCAGGTGCCGTAGCTGCGTGAACTGCAGCAACGGTTGCGGCAGCCGCGTCAGTAGGTTGCCACCCAAATCAAGGGTTCTGAGATTAGGGAAGGCCAACAAGAAACTGTCAGGTATTTCCATGAGGTCAAGGTGCAGCAACGACAGGCTGCTCACCCCTCTGAAGGTGACCTGCGCGGGCAGGCTGGGCAAACCGCCCGACCTGAAATTGCAATACATGACATGGAGGTTTTCTTGTGCGTCGATGTGCAGATCGCCCACCCCCACCGACCGTCTCCAGCAATTGAACAACGTCTGGCGCAAGGCATCGCGGTCCTCCCGAACATCGCTCTGTTCCTGTGCTACCCAGGTTTCCAGCGTGTTGCGAAGCACCGTGAATTCAGTGCTCAGGTCCCTCAGTAGCCCTCTGAGCTGACGCCCTGAACGTCTCGCGTCATCGACCAAGGTGTCAATCTGTTCGTCACTCAACCAAGGGAAGATATCGCGCAATTCCGCCCTAAAGCCATTACCTCTTGACGCGAAACCGCTCACGCCTGCACCCCCCAGCGGGTAGCCCAAACGCCCGTCGGCCAAGCGCATCGGCGCTCGAAAAGCCCGCGGGCTTACCACACCTAGCAGACGACTGATCTGGTCACGGTGTCTCACCGCCTCGCGCCCAAGCATCACCCGGAGGTTGTGCGAGAACGGGTCACCGACCCCCATCATTTCCCGCTGCGCCTCGGTATAAGCTGACGCGATGACTTCAAACAGCTCACCTGCCTCACCGATCGCCTCACCCTGATCATCGAGCAGCTGGAACACGCCGTTCCGGTGCACCAGGTCAAATGCTGCCCGCCTTGACTGCACTGCGCCGGCATCGGCCCGCCCCGATAGCCCTCGTACAAGCGCCAGCGCACACCTTGCTCGCCCCCAGGCAGCTCCTGCAACAGGCCCAAGGCCACCCGTGCCAGGTCCGCATTCTGCGGCGTGTCGAGGTACAAGGCTTCCAGAACCCGCGTTTGGCGGATACCCGACAGGCTGGCCCTGGCCGCTTCGGCCAGGTCGAGTGCGACCCTGCCGCTGGTCAACAAGCGCCTGCGATCAACGCCGCTGGCGGCCGTTACCAACGCTTGCGCGGTGCGTGTATGCAGCCCGGGGAAGACCCGGCGCAGCGCTGCACTCCCAGGGCTGTCGGTGGGTTGCAACGCATCGTACAGGTACTGCAGCAATGGCCGGCATTGTGTCCACGCCAGCTCAGCCAGTGCCTGATCTGGCAGGCCATTGGCACCTGGCAACCGCCGAGCGTGATCAAGCACGGTCGTATCTTCTACCGGCTCGCCGCTGCGCAAGCGGCCAATCATGCCGCGAATGCGCTGATCGAGCCCGACCCGCTGTACGCTGTCGAGCATACCTGGGCTGAGCGCCTGGGCATGAACATGCAAGCCTCGCACGTCATCGCCATCGAGCCCATGGAATAGCAGGACCTGATCGATCTGTTCGTCATCCAGCCTGTTGAAGGGTTCGCCCAGGCGACGAAACATGCGATAGCTATCCCGCCACAGGGCCGGTTGTTCATTCCATAACCGCCAGGCGCCAGCGCCATTGTGACGCAGCCTGGGACCATGGCCGGCAACGGGGCACAGTTGCCACTGGCCGTCCCCGGCCGATTCGGTCACACGATAATGATGGCCGTCCATCTCGATCCAGGCCTGCCCGCCCAGACCTCGGATGCCAATGGCGTCGCGGCTTGCGCCGGCATCGGGGGCCTGCCCTTGAAACGGGGTCAGATCCTGTTGCCAGAGTTTGACGGTGCCGTCTTCCAGCCGAGCCGGAACCATGGCATCGACCCGCACGGAGCGCGCCCAAAGCCGTCGGGCCACACCAACCCCCGCCACCGTGGTCGCAAGCACGGCAAGGTCGGTGGCAACATGGGTCAAATGGTCGAGCGCCTCTCGGCGATCCCCCTCATGCCAGGCTTCAAAACCATGGTACACCTCACCCAGCAGCTCCCACGCTGTCACGGCAAGCAGCGCCAGGCCAAGGCCCGGTACAAAGAAACTGGCCAGGTTAAGCAACGCCCATCCCTCGGCGGCCAGGCGCTGGTCATGCTGGCGCTGCACCTCACGGTCCAGCCTGGCCACAGGCACCGCGATCATCGCCGCATCCTCCTTGATCTGGCGAATACGCGCCTGTGCCAAACCATTGAACAACGGTTGCGAATAACCCTGCAAATGCGGCTCGAGATCGCGGAACGCCCAGTCCGCCAGGTCATCGAACAGCGCCGAAACCTGGGCAAAGAAAGCCTGGCTGTCACGTCGCAGCACGAAGCGGCTGAAAAAACGCTGGTAGGCTTTGTCTCGCAGGCGACGACCCAACTCGCGGTTCAACTTGTCGACGTTCGCGAATGCGCGCCAAGGCGACACAGGGTCGCCTGGCACGTAGAGCAACACACGGCGGGTGGTGTTGAAAAGGACACCCTGGTCAATCACCTCGAACACGATCACCTGCTCAATCCGGCAACCCAGCAACTTCACTTGCCTGGCCTGCACAAGGTCACCCGCCAGGCGCAGCAGCTTGCCATACTCGCACATAGCCACCACCCACTTGAGCTCGCTGTCATCCAGCGTCGCTTCCTGCCTGGCTTTGTAGGCGTCTACCAGCATGGCGTGGCGACTGGCATCTACAAGGCAGGACTCCACGCGCCCTGCATCACCTGCGGGCTTTAGAGTGGAATCCAGATGACGTTGATAACCCTCACCCAAATCCAGCTCACGGCAAAGCGCAGCAAGCTCGATGCATGTGGGCGGTGCAAGCCTGCCCTGGCGCGGAACCAGCAGCCGATTACCGCGCGGCTGTCCACCGGCCTAGGCCTGCTCGGCAGTGAAGTTGCGCAGTGCCACCTCAAGCAGCGGCTTTTCTTCATAGACCACCTCGGTGAGGTGCGCGCCTACCGGCTGGCTGTTGATGACAGGCTCGCGACGGCCCTCCAGAAACTTCAGCGTGCGCGCGTTGCCGCCAAGCCCGAAACGCGCGTCAAGGGCCTTCTCCAGGCCCGCCGCAACAAAGCTGTCGATACCTTCGATACTCCGCAGCAGCGCATTGACTTGCTCACGGCTGCGAAGGCTGTTCGCCAATGCCTTGCCGACCTCAGGCAGTTGCCCTGGGGGTGTCTGACGCAACCAGAGCGGCAGGCGCTGGCTGATGATGCTGTCCTGGAACGCATCGATGGCTGCCTGTGCGCCTGAGGGCGGAGTAGTGTCCATTGCTCGAGGCCTCTTCACGAAAAGAGGCCAGACTAGGGAGCAGGCTCGGCACCGGGCACTAGATAGCTAACGCCTGCGCTCAGAACAGCTGTAACTGGCGGCCAGTCAGCGTGGCAAAATCATCGCCAACGAACGGCAAAATGGCATCTGCAACCGGCTGCAACTGCCGGCTGAGGTAGTGCTCGTAATCGATCGGCGATTGAAGGTTTTCCATCGGCTCGGGGCCGGCGGTAGTGATGACGTAACTGATCCAGCCGCCGCGCTGATACTGGCGAGGGCGACCGAGTCGGCTGTTGTATTCATCGGCCTGGCGCGCAGCCCGTACATGGGGTGGCACGTTGCGCTGGTAATCGGCCAGCGGCCGGCGCAGGCGCTTGCGGTACACCAGCAGGTTGTCGAGTTCGCCCGCCAGGGTCTGCTGCACGTAATGGCGCACGTAGTCGCGATACGGCTGGCCACGAAAGATCCGCCCGTACAGCTCCTGCTGAAACTGCTGCGCCAGTGGTGACCAGTCGGTGCGCACCGACTCCAGCCCCTTGTAAACCACATCCTCGCTACCGTTTGGGCGTTGTACCAGCCCGGCATAACGCTTCTTGCTACCCTCGTCGGTCCCACGGATGGTCGGCATCAGAAAACGCCGGTAATGCACTTCGAACTGCAATTCCAGTGCGCTTTCCAGGTTCATCTGCTGGCGCAGGTGCTCGCGCCACCACTGATTGACGTGGGCGACCAGTTCTCGGCCGATCTGTGCCGCAGCCGCTTCACCATGGGCGCCCTTGAGCCAGACGAATGTGGAGTCGGTATCGCCATAGATGACCTCGTAGCCCTTGGCCTCGATCAACGCCCGGGTCTGGCGCATGATCTGGTGACCGCGCATGGTGATCGACGAGGCCAGGCGCGGGTCGAAAAAACGGCAACCGCTAGAGCCCAACACACCGTAAAAGGCATTCATGATGATCTTCAGCGCCTGGGACAGCGGTGCGTTGCCTTCACGCTTGGCCGCCTCCCGCCCTTGCCAGACGCGCTCGACGATAGCCGGCAAGCAATGCTGGCTGCGTGAGAAACGCCCACCCCGGAAGCCTTCTACCGAGTGCTCATCGTCGGGCAAGCGCAGGCCCTCGACCAGCCCTACCGGGTCGATCAGGAAGGTCCGGATGATCGACGGGTAGAGGCTCTTGTAGTCCAGCACCAGCACCGAGTCGTAAAGGCCTGGGCGCGAATCCATCACGAAACCGCCGGGGCTGGCTTCGTCAGGGCGGCTGCCCAGGCTGGGGGCGACGAAGCCCAGGCGGTGCATCTGCGGGATATACAGGTGGCAGAAGGCGGCCACCGAACCCCCACTGCGGTCTACCGCCAACCCGGTGACAGAGGCGCGCTCCAGCAGGAACTCGAGCAGGCGGGTATGGGCGAAAATGCGCGTGACCAGCTCGCAATCCTTGAGGTTGTAGCGTGCCAGGGCGGGTTTGTCCTCGGCGAAACGGCGGTTGATTTCGTCCATGCGCTGGTACGGCGTGTCGATGGCCTTGCCTTCACCGAGCAGGGTTTGCGCGACATTTTCCAGGCTGAACGACGCAAAGCTCCAGGTTGCCGAGCGCAACGCTTCGATGCCGTCGATCAACAGCCGCCCCGGCGCGTCGGCGAAGACATGGCCGCCACTGGCGTGGCTGCGCAAGGTCATGGGGGCGCCGTTGCGGCCCAGTGTCAGCGTCACTTGCAGCAGCTTGGCGTGCTCGTGCAACAGGCGCAGGTCGAACTGGATCAGGTTCCAGCCGATGATTGCATCCGGGTCGTGCTCCGCCATCCACTGGTTGAGGCATACGAGCAACCCGGCACGGTCATCGCAATAGTGCAGGTCGAAGTCGAGGCCCTCAGGGTCGCCGTTGGCCGGACCGAGCATGTACACCTGACGCTGGCCGCAGCCTTCCAGGGCAATGCTGTACAGCTCGCCACGTTCACTGGTTTCGATATCCAGCGACACCAGACGCAGCGGTGGGCGATAGCCCGGCAGGGGCTTGAGCTGGGCATCGCAGATCACGCCCTGGTCATCGGGCTGCCCGGTGAACTGCACCGGCGCGGTGACGAAGCGCTCCATCAGGTAGCGCTCAGGCGGGCGGATATCCGCTTCGAATACATCGATGCCGGCATTGCGCATGCGCTGCTCCAGCTGCATCAATTGCCGGTGCTGCCGGCAGTACAACCCCAGCACCGGGCGCTGGTCGAAATCCCTCAATTGCAAGGGGCGTAGTTCGACCTCAGGCTCGTTGGCCAGCAACACGCGGGCATGCGCCTCATGTACCTGAGGGATAAACGCCACCGACACCTGCGGCGCCAGGCGAAGCTGTCGCGGCCCCTGGTCGGTTGCCAGCCAGAACTCCACGCAGGTGCCTTCGGGCGTGTCATGCCAATGCCGGGTCAGGACAAAGCCCTGCTGCAACTCCACTGCGTCGACCTCTGAATCGTTTGTTGTGTTGATTGCGGCGATTCTAACGCCGACGCACCGAGGGAGCGCATCTTCCGTAGGACATTTCTGAACATGAAGAAGATTGTTCCCGACCCACCTCGCCATTTCCTGAGCCATTCCCCGCTCTTCGCAGTCAAATCAGACATCAACCATCTCCACGCCCTCGCCCATGCCATCGATCTGGTGCTGACCAAGAATACCTTGCGCTGAGGTCTGTTCTTGCTGGGGTAAAGGCCCTGACGGAAATGGGGTTAGGGCCTGCAGGTGCCTGCCGCAATATTTTCAGGGCCAGTGAGATCGAGCGCCGCCCGCGCGGCGCATCGCGAGCTGCGCTCGCTCCTACGTTTGTTTCAGGCCAGTAACGCTTGTGACAGGCGCGCGCGACCGCCTTGTTTGTACGACTCGATATCACGCCATGCGCCAAAGCGTACGCGCGTAAATCCCACAGGACTGACTGGCCCGAAACAAACGTAGGAGCGAGCGCAGCTCGCGATGCGCCGCGCGAGCGGGTGTTCAACCGTACAGGTAGTTGATGTCCTTGCAGGCCAGCGGCGGCACCTGGCCGAGCAGGAAGTCACGCAGCTTGTGCATTTGCCGCGCCTTGGGGCTGGCCTTGAGCCAGGTCATGTAGTAGCCGTCGCCGGTGGCCACGGCGTGCTTGAACGGTGTGACCAGGCGCCCGGCCGCCAGGTCGGCGCTGGCCAGTACCAGGTCGACCACCGAAATACCCAGGCCTTGCTGGGCGGCTGAAATACCCTGGTCGAGGGTATCGAACACTTGCCCCTGATCGATGCTGATATCCAGCGCATCCATGCGCGCCAGCCACCGCCGCCAGTCACGGCGGTCCGGGGACGGGTGCAGGAATTCGCACTGGGTCAGGTCGGCCAGGGCCGGCTGCGCTTGCGCCATGTAGTCGGGGTGGCACACGGGGATTAGCCATTCATCGAACAGCTTGAAGCTCTCGATATCGGCGGGAAAGCGCCCGTTGGCCAACAGGATGGCGCAGTCGTAGGGCTCGGAATAGAAGTCCACGCTGTCGATGTCCATCCACACGCTGGACAACTGCACGCTGCAGTTGTCCTCGTGCTTCTTGAAGGCATCCAGTGCCCGCAGCAGCCACCGCACAGTGAGCGTGGACGGGGCCTTCAGGCGCAGGCCATAGCGGTCCTGGCGCAGCAATGCGCAGGCGTTTTCGATGATCTTGAAGCCCACTTTCAGCTCTTGCGCCAGCAGGCGGCCGTGCTCGGTCAGGCTGAGCTTGGGGCCACGGCGTTCGAACAGGTCGCAGCCGAACATGGCCTCCAGGGTCTTGATGTGATGGCTGACCGCACCCTGGGTCAAGGCGAGCTCTTCCGCAGCGCGGGTAAAGGAGCCATAGCGAGAGGCCACCTCGAAGGCACGCAGGGCGTGCAAGGCCTGAATCCGTTCCGACATGGCGACGTCCCGAGCATGAGTAAGACTAATAGTAGGTCATAGTTCCACGCGTTTTACAACGTCAAGAGCGTCTCGGAAAATGCAGGTAAATAATAAACATAACCAAGATCCTGCCTGCATGTGGCTTAAACGTTCATTAAATTTACGCCTGGGGAAATCATGTTTACGGGATATGGAAATTGCTATCGCCTGGATGCGCTAGAGCTGGCCGATGAACATGTCTGGAACACGCAGCACTGGACTTACAAGACCATAGAGCATTTTCGCAGTATTCTCGCCAACCCTGACTTCCCCTGCCTGTTCGGCCGCAAGGCGGTCAACGGCGAAACCTGCCATATTCTTTTCGCCGGCGCCGAGCAGCTGGCCGATAACATCGCCCAAGGGCTGGCCGACTACGTGCGCACCGTCACGCCGATCAAACCCAAACAGCGCATCAGCAGCCCACTGGTGGTGTTCCTCGAAACGGCAGCGGGCAGCACCCTGGCCGAACAACAGGCGCTGGCCTGGAAAGTGTTGCGTGGCGTACATGCGCGCGACCCACACCCGTGGCCGCAAGGCATTCCCACCGACCCCGACGACACCGCCTGGTCGTTCTGCTATGCCGGCATGCCCCTGTTCATCAACATGAACTTCCCCGGCCACCAGCAAATGAAAAGCCGCAACCTGGGCCAGCACATCACCTTCGTCATCAACCCACGGGAAAACTTCGACGAAGTGGCCAACGCCAATACCGAGAGCGGCAGGAAAATCCGCGAGCGCATTCGCGAACGCGTGCACCATTACAACGACGGTGTCGTACCTGACACCCTCGGCTTCTTCGGCGATGCCGACAACTACGAGTGGAAGCAGTACCAACTTCAGGAGGCGGGGTCGCTCAACCCGTCGCGCTGCCCATTCCACGCCCATGCCGCACACCCGGCGGCAACCGACATACTGATCGAGAACTGACCGTGAATACCGCACTTACCGCCACCTATGCCCTCACTGTCCTGCTGCTTATCGCTACCCCCGGCCCGGTGGTGGCACTGATCGTCAACACTGCGGCCGCCTCCGGTTCGCGCAAGGCCATGTTTACCGCCGTCGGCACCAACTGGGCGTCACTGGTGCTGATCGGTGCAGCGGCCTGGATCATTCTCACCAGCGCCGCCATCGACAAGGCCTGGCTCAGCACCATGAGCCTGCTGGGCTGCCTGTTCATCGGCTACATCGCGGTGGGCACGTTGAGGGAAGCCCTGAAGGCGCCTGCCCCGGAAGCGGCGAGCGAAGCCCCCAAGGCTGGGCGTGGCGGGCTGCTGCAAGGGTTCATGGTGGGTATCTCCAACCCGAAGGACATCATTTTCTTCATCGCCTTCTTTCCGCAGTTCATCCAGATCACCGAGTCGTTCGGCAAAAGCATGGTGGTCCTGTCGCTGCTGTGGGTGGCCATCGATTTTGCCGTGCTCAGCCTGTACATCTTCGCCATCGGCAAGATCGCCTCGCAGCGGAGCAACCGCATGATAAGCCTGGCTTCCGGTGTGGCCCTGCTGCTGATCGCCGCCGGTGGCCTGCTGTACAACCTCAAGGAGCTGGCAGCCTGAACGTGAAGCGCAACACTCGGCGCAACCGAAGGAGCGACCATGGCCGTGACTGACATGAACGCATCTCCTTCACCGTTGCAGCAGGACTACCAACGCTTTCTGCTGCTGGGCAGCCGGCGTGCCCCGCTCACCGTGCATGTACACGAAAGTGGCTACCGCTCTGGCACCATCAATACCGATGCGCTCGGCCTGCGCTACAGCCATTGCGCCGGCAAGCGCTTTTCCGCAGCCGAGCGCGGCGGTGCTTCGCGTATCAACCTGCTGGTCGGCGGTTCCACGGCCCTGGGTATCGGCGCCAGCTCCGACGAGCACACGGTGGCCTCGCACCTGTCGATGCTCACCGGCGAAGTCTGGCTGAGCCTGGCCGGCTGCGGGCTCAACGCCAGCCAGGAGCTGCTGATGTTCCTGACCCACCAGCACCGCCTTGGCCAGCTCGGCCACGTGGTGGTGCTCAGCGGCCTCAACAGCCTGGCCCACGAAGCCCTCAGTGAAGTCCTCGCCAACCTCAACGGCCCGCAGCACGCCAAGGCCTACCAGGACTTTCTCAACAGTTTCAGCGAAGGCATGCAGCCCGCCGCACCACCCCGTCGGCAGTCGCTGTGGCGGCGTATCCGTCAGGCGCTGGCCACCCCTGTGGTCGCCGCCCCGGTCAGCTGGCCGCTGTCGCCCCCGGAAAAGCGCCTGGCCCGTGCTGCCGATAACATTGGCCGTACCTTGCGCCAATGGGACCGGCTACTGGCAGACAGCCACGCCACCCTCACCTTCATTCTGCAGCCGTTGCTGCCCTGGTGCCGGGATACCCTGCCTGCCGGTGAACAGGCCATGCTGACCGCGCTGCAGCAAAAACCGGCGAACTTCGACCGGCTGCTGGAGGGTGCATTCGACAGCCAGTTGCATTCGGCGTTTTTCCGCCGCATCAAGAGCCAGGCCGACCCTGTGCCTTGCTACGACATGAACTGCATGCTCAACAGCTCACCCGTGTTCGGGGCCGACCTGTTCATCGACCGCCTGCACCTGAACGATCTGGGCAACAATGCCCTGGCAAAGGTGATCACCGCGAAACTCGGTCTGGCCCAGGAAAAACACGCCCTGCGCAAGGTCACGCCGATCAAGCTCGTCTGACAGTTGCCAGGTGGTCTTCCGGCCGCCCGCCTGGGTGGCTAGAATACGTCGTCGTTCCGATTTGCCGAGGCGCACGCTTGACCGCCATGAACATCGAAGCCGTCCATCCTTGCCTGGCCGCCCATGGGGCTTGCCTGTGAGCCGCATGCGACGCCTGCCCCCGCTGTTGATCGCCCTAATGCCGCTGGCTGCGCACGCGCTGGAGGTGCGCATCGACCCTCATGCCGACCTGCTCTACCGCCAGGCTTTGCCGTTGCTGGAGCAGGCCGACAACCAGAGCGACAACGCCGATACTCTGCGCACAGCCGTTGGCGGCGACCCCGAGCTCAGCCGCCAGGGCCAGGCCCTGGCCCACACCTTGCCGACAGCGGTAGCCCTGCTGAAAAAATCGGTCGAGCTGGGCCACCCGGTCGCGCAGTACCGCCTGGCGCTGTACTACATCACGTACCTGCCCGTCGCGCAAATTCCGGATGCCGCCTGCCCGTTACTCGTGGCCAGCCTCCAGCAGGGGTTTGCCGCACCCGCGCCGGCCATCGCCACCTGGTGCCGGCCCTACAACGTCAGCAGCGAGTACCGCGCAGCGCTGGAAGCCATCCCCAGCATGGCCACCGTGTACGCCCCCTACTACCCGCAACCGGCCACCCGCCTGACCTGCAACCGCAGCCGGCCACAAGGCCTGGACATGCTGTGGGGGCGCCAGCGTGACTACCAGGCCGAAGTGTACCGCCTGCTCGGCGACCTCGACCCGCAGCACCGCCTGACCCTGCTGCAGAAGGCCGTGGACATCAATGGCTGTGTGACAGCACAACAGCATCTGACCCGCCATCCATAATCCACCGAGCTAACGCGCTGCTACAAGGGACTGCGCGCGGCAGGCGATAGACCAGCAAGATCGTTCAAGCCATGCTCCTACCCCTTCTGGCATGCTGGCCTACCACGTAAAGCATTGCAGCCATCATGCCCCACATCGCCCGCCAAGCCTTTCTCCACGGCGCCATCGCCATTCTTCCCCTGTCCCTGGCCGTCGCCCCCTGGGGGCTGCTGGCCGGCTCCATGGCCATCGAAGCCAACCTCACTGCCTGGGAAGGGCAAGGGCTGTCGGCCATCGTCTTCGCTGGCGCCGCGCAACTGGTGGCCATCGGCATGCTCAAAGGCGGCGCCAACCTGGCGTCGATCCTGCTCACCACCCTGCTGCTGACCTCGCAGCACCTGCTGTACGGCCTGTCGATGCGCCCGGTACTGTCCAGCCAGCCGCTGCGCTGGCGCCTGGGCCTTGGTTTTCTGCTGACCGACGAATTCTTCGCCCTGACCAGCCAGTACGACCAACAGCAGTTCAACCGCTGGTACGCCCTGGGGGTGGGCCTGACCTTCTATATTGCCTGGAACCTGTTTACCCTGGCCGGCATCCTGCTGGGCAAGAACATTCCACACCTGGACCAGTTCGGCCTGGACTTCTCCATCGTCGCCACCTTCGTCGCCCTGATCGCACCGCTGGTGCGCAACCTGCCCACGGTGGTGTGCGTAGCTGTGTCGTTGTTCTGCTCGGTATTGTTCAGCCATTGGCACTGGGAGACCGCCCTGGTGGCCGCAGGCCTGCTGGGTATGGGCGCCGGGTTCATCTGCCAGAAATTTGCCGGAGCCCGAGCATGACCTGGATCCTGATCTTTGCCATGGGCGCCATCGTGTTCCTCAACCGCTATGCATTCTTGGAGCCGCGCCTACCCTTGCGTCTGAGCTCCAACGCCAGGCAGTTCCTTGGCTTTGCCGTGCCGGGCATGCTCACCGCCATCTGCGGCCCGATCATCTTCATGCCCGAGCACCAGCTCAACCTGAGCCTGCTCAACCCCTACCTGCTGGGCTCACTGGTGGCCATCGCCCTGGTGCTGTTGACCCGCAGCGTATTGCTGAGCATGCTGGTGAGCATGTTGATCTTCTTCTTCCTGCGCAGCTGGCTGGCATGAGCACGCCCCTGCGCGAGCAGACACACCTCTGGCAGGCGCCGGCACTGGGCGACGTCGAGATGCTGCACGCGCGTTATTTCCAGCAGCGTTTCGCCCCGCATGTGCACGAAGGCTATGTGTTCACCGTGATCGAATCCGGGGCGCAGCGCTTCTGGCACCGAGGCAGCGAGCACTTGGCGCCGGTTGGCAGCATGGTGCTGATCAACCCTGACGAGCTGCATACCGGTGCCACAGCCCATGAAGCGGGCTGGCGTTATCGCGGTTTCTACCCCGAGCACGAGCGGGTAACCGGCGTGCTCGACGAGCTGGAACTGGGCCGTCACGGCATGCCCAGGTTCAAGGACAGCGTCATCCAGGACCCTGCCCTGGCCATCGCCTTCAGCCAGCTGCATCAGCTGTCCGAAGCCGGCGCCAGCGCCCTGCAGCAACAGACCGCCTGGCGCCAGGCGGTGCTGGCCCTGGTGCAGCGTCATGGGCAATGCGCCGAGCCTTCAGCCCCCGGCCACGAACCCCTGGCCGTGGCCCGCGCCCGCGAACTGCTGGAAAGCCAATTGGCCGACCCACCCTCGCTCGAAGCGCTGGCCGCCGCAGTCAACCTGTCACCGTTCCACTTCGCACGGGTATTCCGCCAGGCCACCGGCCTGCCGCCACATGCCTGGTTGAAACAACGCCGCCTGGCCCGCGCCCGGGAAATGCTGAAGAGCGGCCTGGTCGGTTCGGAAGTGGCGTTTGACCTGGGGTTTGCTGACCAGAGCCATTTGAGCCGGCAGTTCAAGCAGGCGTATGGGGTGACACCGGGGGCGTATCGGCAGGCTTGTGCTCAATCTTCAACACCCGCCTGAGGCATCGCAATACCCGCTCAAGCCTACCTCCACGTGCCACTACCGAGCGTCGCGTTACGCCGTATTGTCGGTATCAAGGGCACGTCCTTTCAGGTTCCAGCGTACCGGTGCGATGAACAGCATGAGCGTCATCCAGATGAAGGTTGCTGACCCCGCAAGCAGGAAGACCATGCTGGCAACCAGCCCTGAAACAGCATCCCCAATGACGGCCGTGAAGTAATAAAGGGAAAAGTTCCTGCCAACTTCGTGCTCATTCGACAAACACTGGATGTTTGTCACGATAGCGATATCGACAAATGCTCCGATGAAGCCAACCAGGAAGAGGATCAGCAGGAACAACCAGGTATTGAATTGCAGCGCTACTGCAGCCGAAAAAAACAGTGCGCCGTAAACCACCCAATAGCGCAGCACCAACCGTGCAGTGGTGCGCGGATTGAAGCGCGTGTAGAGCACGCCCCCCAGCACGGTGCCTGCCGCAAGCAGTGAAAATACGTAACCCACCGCAGCCTCAGAGGCAAAGTGTTCCAACACCGCCGCCGGGAGGATGAAGCGAATCACCGATGTGGCGAACATCGCACAGAGCGTAGTACAGCCAATAAC